>CAZQIF010000001.1:0-130 GCA_964593375.1 uncultured Candidatus Saccharibacteria bacterium
GTGGACCCGACAGGAATTGAACCTGCGACCTTCTGAGTGCAAAACAGACGCTCTAGCCAACTGAGCTACGGGCCCGAAATGAGGAGCAAAGAGAAAGTGTATTTTCTTTTTGTCCGAATGAGGGCCCGCG
>CAZQIF010000001.1:140-216871 GCA_964593375.1 uncultured Candidatus Saccharibacteria bacterium
AGACGCTCTAGCCAACTGAGCTACGGGCCCGAATGAGGAGCAAAATGTAAATTCATTTACATTTTGTCCGAATGAGGGCCCGAGGTCGCATTGCGAAGCTTTGCGAGTACAGGCCCACGTCTCTAAATAAGGCAATATTCAGAGAACCCGCATATAATACGCAGTTTCTTACTTTTGGTCAATATAGTGTATATACTACTATGTATGGAAATTAAGCGTTGCAACTGGTCCAACATCAAAAATTCTACGTATGTAAAATACCATGACGAAGAGTGGGGCGTTCCAGTTTTCGACGACCAGACACTTTTTGAATTCATTGTGCTTGAGAGTGCTCAAGCTGGTCTCTCATGGGAAATTATTCTCAACAAGCGCGATGGCTACAAAAAATTATTTAAAAACTTTGACCCAGTTCAAGTCGCGCAACTTACACGACGTGATGTGGTACGACTCCTCAAGGATGACCGCATTGTTCGTAATCGATTAAAGATTGAAGCAACCATCACAAACGCGCGTGCATTCCTAAACATTCAAAAGGAGTTTGGAAGCTTTAGTAACTATATGTGGGGTTGGGTGAATAATACGCCAGTTCAAAACGCATGGAAGCAAGATGAACAGTTGCCGGCAATGACTGAACTCGCAACAGAGATGTCAAAAGACTTAAAGAAGCGTGGTTTTAAATTCCTTGGCCCCACGGTATGGTACGCACACATGCAGGCAGTCGGCATGGTAAATGATCATTCAGTTGAGTGTTTTCGCTATTTTGACCTCAAAACATAGCTTTAGAAGCATTTTTTGTGTGTTTTTTCATACAAAAATAATGATATCACTCATACACAGTCTATCACCACTTCTGGCTTTATTTTAGGCCTATTGTCTGGTATGATGCGGGCGATTTTGTGGAATCCATGTGATATATGGACTGTCCTTTGAAATCAACATATTTCATGAATATTGCATACGCATCAGAGGGAGGAATAGCAATTCACCTCGCATCACCAGTGCTGGGGCATGTTTTTGGCATACCGGTCACGAGTACACTCATTACCGCATGGTTCACTATGATTGTCCTTGTGGTGATTGTCGTCACCATGAAGCGAAAGCTCGCACTCATTCCAACACGAGGTCAGGTTATTGCTGAAGCTGTTGTTGGCGGAGCTTTTGACTATATTGCTGACGTACTTGAAAGCAAAGAACTTGCACGCAAGTTCTTTCCACTCATTATGACGATTTTTGTCTTCATTCTCGCCATGAATTGGATTGGACTCTTGCCCGGTGTTGATGCAATAGGTATCAATACTGAACATCACGGACTCGTTCCTTTTCTCCATCCCGCAAATACTGACCTCAATATGACGATTGCGATTGCGATCATTGCATTCTTTGCAATTGAAATCGCTGGTGTGCTTTTCATTGGTTTTTGGAAATATGCAGGGAAGTTCATTAACTTCAAATCGCCACTCGGCTTTCTCATTGGCATTATTGAACTCTTCAGCGAACTCGCTCGTCTCATTTCGTTCTCATTCCGTCTCTTTGGAAATATCTTTGCGGGGAAGACACTTATTGTGATTACCATTTTCTTTGTGCCGTTCATTCTTCCGGTTCCCATTCTTGCGTTTGAAATGTTCGTAGGATTCATTCAGGCGTTCATTTTTGCGGTGCTTACGTTATTCTTCATAAAATTAGCAATTGAAGATCCACACGCACATTAGTGTATAGCTGAGAGTCTGTGCAAAGCATAGGTTCTCAGTTATCCATTAGTAGTAATTTAGATAACATCAAATATATGGAATTAGAAGCAATGAAGGCCATAAGTATGGCAATAGCAGTGGGTCTTGGAATGATCGGTCCAGGTATTGGTATCGGTCTCCTCGTCGCAAAAGCTCTTGAAGCGATTGGACGAAACCCAGAAGCAGCAGGAAAGGTACAGACTACAATGTTTATTGGTATTGCGTTTACTGAAGCGCTTGCAATTTTCGTTATAGTCGTCGGTTTTATCATCAAGTTCGGATAAGAATTTTTATTTGGCAAATTCTTTTGTTGGAACTTCAGTTTTTTCTTCACCATACGATTTGTATGGCTCAGTCAAAAACATCGTTCCGCCTCAGACTTTGCACAACTAAAAAGTCTTATGTGTCTAAATATTCATTATGCAAGAAATTCTAAGTGCGTTCGGTATTGATTGGCGACTCATCGTCATTCAAATATTTAACTTTGCGATACTCGTCGCGGTGCTTTCATATTTCTTGTATACGCCGATACTCAATCTCTTAAACGACCGTCAAAAGAAAATTGAGCAAGGGGTAAAGGATGCAGAAAAGGCTCGCGCAGAGCTCGATAGTGCTAATGTTGAGCGAACAAAGATTCTGGGAGCAGCTGAACATGAAGCCACACATATTGTAGAGCGAGCTGCTGGACATGCGACAGTAAAGGGTGAAGAAATCATAGGGGAAGCAGAAGAAAAAGCAGCTACTGTCCTTCAAAATGCAGCACAGAGAGGTGAAGAAATCAAACACCTCGCACGAAAGGAAAGTGAAGCAGAAATTGCCAAACTTGCCATTCTTGCTGCTGAGAAAGTTCTCCGCGAACGAGCGTAAACAATATGTTGCAACACGATTACACAACTGCAGTTTTTTCACTCCTTGAAGAGGGTAAGGATTGTGATGCTCTTCTTACAAGCCTTAAGGAGCAACTTAAGCGAAAAGGTCATCAAAAATTACTCCCAGCAATTCTTAAAGGACTTGTGCGTGAAATCGAACATCGTGACCATGCACAAATACCTGATGTTCGTGTGGCAAGAGCAGATGACGCCGTAACACACAAAGCACGCATTACCGACCTACTTAAGCAACTTACTGACGTAACCGAATACACCGTAACCGTAGACGACACACTTATTGGAGGGGTCGTCGTTGAACACAACAACACCATTATTGACGCGAGCCACAAAAAGCAATTACTTTCACTTTATCAATCACTCACCAATTAACCATAATTCATATGAGCACCGCAATTATTGAACGAATCAAGAAAGAGATTGAATCACTCGACACAAGCGCACACGTTGAAGAAGTCGGCACCGTGATTACGGTGGGCGACGGTGTTGCTGAAATCGAAGGACTTCTTTCAGCACGCATGATGGAAATGGTTCTCTTTCTCAATGCCGAAGGAGCAGAGCTCAAGGATGCAATTCAAAACGCTGATGCGCTCTATGGACTCGTCCTCAACCTTGAAGAGGAGACGGTGAAAGTGGTGGTGCTTGGAAATTCCGGACGAATCACTGAGGGTATGCGCGTAAAGCGCACAGGGAAACTGCTCAGTATTCCAGTTGGTGAGGCAATTGTTGGACGTGTGGTAAATCCGCTCGGTGAAATGCTCGATGGAAAGGGAAACATAAAAACAGACCGCGATATGGCGATTGAACGTGTTGCATACGGTGTTATGGATCGTTCCGGAGTTAATGAACCAATTCACACTGGAATCAAAGCAATTGACTCAATGATTCCAATTGGTCGCGGTCAACGAGAGCTCATTATTGGTGACCGCGCTACCGGAAAGACAACGGTGGCGATAGACACCATCATTAATCAGAAAAACGAACCAAAAGAGAAGCGTCCTATTTGTATATATGTCGCAGTGGGTCAGAAAGACTCAAAAACTGCACGTCTCGTACGCGAACTTGAGGAGCGTGGAGCAATGGAGTACACCATCATTGTTTCTACCTCAGCGGCAGACCCTGCAGCACTTCAATTCATTGCGCCGTTTGCCGGAGCAGCTATTGGAGAATATTTTATGGAGAAAGGTCAGGATGCACTCATTGTGTATGATGATCTCTCAAAGCACGCGGTCGCATACCGACAGATGTCACTCCTCCTTCGCCGACCACCAGGCCGTGAAGCATATCCAGGAGACATTTTTTACCTCCACTCGCGCCTCCTAGAGCGCGCAGCGAAGCTCAGTAAGGAGCTTGGCGGAGGCTCGCTCACGGCACTTCCTATCATTGAAACACAGGAAGGTGACGTTTCGGCTTACATTCCAACGAACGTGATTTCGATTACTGATGGGCAGATTTTCCTTGAGACTGACCTCTTTAACAAAGGAATTCGTCCTGCACTGAACGTTGGTATTTCAGTTTCCCGAGTAGGTTCCTCTGCGCAAACAAAAGCAATGAAGAAAGTTTCGGGAAAGATTCGTCTTGAGCTTGCACAGTTCCGCGAACTCGAGGCCTTCATGCAGTTTGCGAGTGACCTCGATGAAGACACCAAGAAGCGCATTGAAAGCGGACGCAAGTACACTGAGCTCCTCAAGCAAGACCAACATGCGACGCTTCCATTCTTCAAGCAGGCAGTATCAATTTACGGAGCAAACAACGGACTCCTCGAAGGAGCGCCCGTAGAGAACGTTCGAAAGATTGAATCTGCTCTCTTTGAAATGATTGAGCGCGATAAACCAGAGATATTTGCTACGATTGCAAGCGAACGCGCAATATCGGACGAGACCGACGTCTTACTCAAAGAAACACTGACGCTGTTTAAGGAAACACATCAAGAGTTTTACACTTCACATGTCGCTTAAGCTCATAAAAAGCAAAATAAAGTCAACGGAACGTACCGGCAAGGTAACTAAGGCTATGGAGGCTGTTTCTGCGGTTAAGATGCGTAAGAGTCAGGAACGTGCACTCAAGGGCCGTCCGTATGCGGAAACGGCACTACGAATTCTTGGGCGTGTCTCGTGGAGCCTCGATGCAAAGAACCACCCACTCATCGCAAAAGATAACGGTACACACCACTGCGTGATTGTGATTACCTCTGATAAGGGCCTTGCGGGTAATTTGAACGGCGCCGTACTCAAAGAAACAACCCTGCTTCTTAATGAATACAAAAAGGAAGATATCGAACTCATTTGTTTTGGAAAGAAGAGCTATGAGTTCTTCACACGACGTGGATACACTGTCCCCAAGCATTATCTCAATGTGAGTGATGATGTCGAGATTCACGAAATGGCCGAAGTTATCGACCATGTCACCGAACTCTTTGCAAAAGGAAAGTATCGCAGTGTCAAAATGGTGTTCCAGAGTTTCATCTCAACATTTGAACAAAAAGCAGTCGTGCGACAACTTTTGCCACTCGAACCCGAAGAGCTTAAGCACATGATTCGTGACATCATTCCAAAGAAAGGAAAGTTTAGTGACATTAAGGAAGATTCCTACACGACACGTTACGAGATTGAGCCTTCACATACTGCAGTGCTCGATGTCATCTTCCCAAAGCTTTTGGTTGTCATGCTCTACCATGCACTCCTTGAGTCAAAAGCAAGTGAGCATTCAGCACGTATGGTGGCGATGAAGAACGCAACGGATAAAGCCAAGGAAGTTTCAAAAATGCTGACACTCATTTATAACAAAGAACGACAGAGTGTCATCACCGCAGAAGTTTCAGAAATTACCGGAGGCATCGAGGCAATGAAAAGTAAATAGTTTATAAATCGTTATTCATAACATTAATACCAGTATCATGAGCACTTCAAACAAGGGAATCATCACACAGATTATCGGACCCGTTATCGACGTACACTTTGAAGGTGATGTCCCAGGGCTTCAGCATGCACTCACCGTAGCACTCGACGCAAAGACTATGATTACACTCGAAGTTGCTCAGCACCTTGGGATGAATCGTGTACGCGCTGTTGCGATGCAGGACACTTCAGGGCTCATGCGTGGCATGGAGGTTCATGATTCTGGTGCACCAATATCTGTCCCGGTGGGTGAAAAGACACTCGGTCGCCTCATGGGAGTGCTCGGACAGACACTTGATAGCATGGGTGAAATTGATGACTCTCCAAGACTTCCCATTCATCGTACTGCACCAAAATTTACTGAGCAGTCAACTAAGACTGAAGTATTTGAAACGGGCATTAAGGCAATTGACCTTCTTGCACCATTCATTAAGGGAGGAAAGGTCGGTCTCTTTGGTGGAGCAGGAGTTGGGAAGACGGTGCTCATTCAAGAGCTCATTCGTAACGTAGCAACTGAGCACGGAGGATACTCAGTATTCGCAGGAGTTGGTGAACGTGTTCGTGAAGGTAATGACCTCTATCATGAAATGAAAGAATCAGGGGTGCTTGCAAAGACCGCACTCGTGTTCGGACAGATGAATGAAGTCCCGGGAGCACGTGCTCGTGTAGGTCTCACCGGTCTCACTATGGCTGAATATTTCCGTGATGAGGGAGGTAAGGATGTTCTCTTCTTTATGGACAACGTCTTCCGTTTCACCCAAGCTGGTCAGGAGGTTTCATCACTTCTCGGACGTGTATCTTCTGCAGTAGGTTATCAACCAACGCTTGCAGAAGAAATGGGACAGATGCAGGAACGTATTACCTCAACAACTAAAGGTTCTATTACCTCGGTGCAAGCCGTCTATGTGCCTGCAGACGACCTCACTGACCCTGCTCCTGCAACTACCTTCTCACACCTCGACTCTACGGTGGTGCTCTCACGCGCACTTGCGTCTCTTGGTATTTATCCAGCGATTGACCCACTCGAGAGTAAATCATCTGCGCTCGACCCATACGTCGTTGGTCGCGAGCATTATGACGTTGCGCAAGGCGTGAAGCGCGTTCTGCAACGCTACAAAGACCTTCAAGACATTATTGCGATTCTCGGTATCGAGGAACTCTCTGAGGACGATAAGCAAACCGTATATCGAGCACGAAAAATTCAACGTTTCCTCAGTCAACCATTCTTTGTGGGTGAAGTGTTCACCGGAACAAAGGGTGCGTATGTACCACTCGAAGAAACAATTCGAGGCTTCAAGGAGATTCTTGAAGGAAAGCACGATGATAAATCTGAGCAAGACTTCTATATGAAGGGAAGTATCGATGAAGTCGTGAAGGGAGAAAAATAATTATGGCAGAGCAAGCAACATTTACCCTCACCATAACAAACGTTGATTCACCACTTTTTGATGGTGCAGTTGTTTCGATTACGGTACCCGCGAGTGAAGGCGAGATGACGATACTTGCACACCACGAACCAACCGTTACGCTTCTTAAAAATGGTACCGTCACTGTCCGCGTAAATGATACTGATCATAGAACATTCGATGTAGTAAACGGCGTACTTGAAGTAAGTAATAACCACGCAATAGTGCTACTATAAAAAAAGCGCCGCATGTTTCTAACCGCGGCGCTTGTAGGGTTAATTCCCACCAGGGAGAGAGGTGAGATGACCCAGACAGGAATCTATATAATAGCACGAATTCTTAAATAAGCAAGTCATTAATTAATGTAATAAATACTAACTATATGTTCGGAAAAGCAAAAAATTTCATGATGAAGAAGCTACTTGAGCGCCAGCTCAAGAACGCTCCACCAGAACAGCGCGAAATGATATTGACTATGTTGGACAAGAACCCAGCGCTTTTTGAAAAAATTGCACTCGAAATGCAAGCTGAAATGAAGGGTGGAAAAGACCAAATGGCTGCCGCTATGAGAGTACTGCCAAAGTATCAATCAGAACTACAAGCAGCGCTTGGAGACAAAATGCCGACGAAGGGAAGTGGTGCCCAGTTCAACCCAAATGGTTCAATTCACAGATAGGGGTTACTTAAATTTTTAATTTAAGTCTCTGTAAATTGAAAGTCGGACTGAGAGCTTTGCTCGAAGGAGACCGGTGAGGAAGTTCTTAGCGAGTGAAGCGAGCTTAGAAACTTGACCCCGATTCATCGATAGGGCACAAAGCATCAGCACCAACACGAAAGTGTTAGTGCTGTTATGATTTTGTAGTCCTAAGATGGACTCCAAGGCGGAGCCGGGGCCCCTTTGGGCCGGCGAGCCAGGATAGCTAAAACAATATGGAATATTGTTTTAGGCTTAGTATTTTGAATGTATGAAAAATACTTAGTGAATTGCGTCGATTCATCGTTAGACCAGAAAATATATATAAATGAAACCCGCGATTGCTCGCGGGTTTTTTCGAATACTCAGCGTCTACGCGCTGTAGTACATCGAGCTTGGCCTGAATTTTCTATTCTGAATATCAACAGAGCCGAGCCTAAGGACACGAATGTCCATCGTTCCATTTTCATCAGTGACTGTCTCGAAAACTTCGTATTTCTGGCCAGTTTGCTGAAACTTGCTACGTGCGTGATCGATAAGTGTGCGGACATCAGTCACAACACAATCATCGATTATCACTTGGACTTCTTTCTTGTCTACAAGCAAGTATCCTTTGCATCCGGATTTGTACGGTACATGTTCTTTGTCGCTCGCAAATGCACTTCCGAAACACATCGTAATCTCCCGAAACGTTTGAAGCCAGCTCTCCCGTAGATCTGGCAGAACAAGCATATTCCTCAATTTGTCCAATGTCAATCGTATCGATGTCTGTCTATGTGAATATTGTTGGAATGTTTTTAACATATCAAAAACTAGTTACATGACACATATGATAATATCTAGGTAACAATAACTTATGAAAAAAATTCTCGTTGTACTTGGACATCCGAATACTGACACCTATTCTGGGAGACTTGCAACTGCATATGAATTATCTGCACGTAATGCTGGAAATGAGGTTGAACGTATTAATATTGCTGACCTTCATTTCGACCCAAACTTACACATGGGGTATAAGGTAATTCAAGAACTTGAACCAGACCTCAAGATGGTACAGGAAAAAATATTGTGGGCAGATCATATCGTGTTCGTGTATCCAAATTGGTGGTGTACGATGCCTGCACTCATGAAGGGAATGTTTGACCGCATGTGGCTCCCCGGATTTGCATTTAATTTTGATAAAGAAACTAAAAAGCTCGTACAGCGATTAAAAGGGAAAACAGCTCGCGTCATTATCGTTGCGGGAACACACAGCCCATTTAAAACGTGGTGGAAGTTTGGTGATTTCACCAATGAAATTGCGCACGGCATTCTTGGATTTTCAGGTATCAAGGCACGTGTGTGCGCGTTTGGACCAACAGAGCGTGTTCTTCCTAAAAAGCTCGACGAGTGGGCCATTAAAGTTGAAAAACTTGGAGCAAAAGCTCTCTAAACTCAGAAACTCAATAACAAAAGAATCACTCATTCGCGAGTGGTTCTTTTGTTGATTTTGGTTACGAAGGCAACTTCTTATCGAGAAGTCTCTTTTCATTCCTATAGAACAGTGTTGGTACGAGTACGAGTGTAAGAATCATCGCGAACGAAAGTCCGAACATGATTGCAAATGCGAGTGGACTCCAAAAGTCAGAGATAGTCGAAAGTGGAATCATACCAACAACCGTTGTAATGGTCGTAAGGAATATTGGACGAAGTCTTGATACGGACGCATCAGCAACAACCTCCATGAGTGAATCACTTGGCACCATTCTTTCTCGATAATGAATCATTGAATCAAGAAGAATAATAGCGTGATTGATGATAACTCCTGCGAGTGCAATAACACCGAGAAGTGAGGTGAAGGAAAGTGCTTGACCGGTCAGAGCAAGCCCCGCAAACACACCAATGAGTGAGAGTGGAACTGCGAGGAGTAGATATATCGAGTAACGAATCGAGTTAAAAGAGAGCACCAAGATAGCAAGCATGAGGAGAAGGCCGGCGACAAACGCAAGACCCATCTCTGTAAATGACTTGTTAATGTCTTCTGCTTCACCGCCATATGAGATTCTCACTGTAGGTGGAAGCGCAAGCTCAGTAGCGCGATTTTTGAATTCAGCAACAATTTCAGCTGCAGTGACACCACTCTGTGTGTAAGCGGTTACAGTTTCAATGCGCTCCTCATCTTCATGAGCAATATTTGCATTTGCAGGTGCAAGTCGCTCTTTTACAACCGAGCCAAGGAGTACAGACTTTCCGGTTACCGAGGTAATCGACAAATTTCTGAGTGTATCAAGGGTAACCGTTGGTGAAGCAGAAAAGTCAGTTTCATTTGGATCAAGTTCAAGCTTTACAACGATATCGGTATCTTCACCGTTTTGTGTAAAGGTTGTCGCCGTTACCCCAAACACTGCTGAACGGAGCACTTCACCAACCGCTGCGGGTGAAATTCCTGCAGCGCTTGCCTTACTCCTATCAACCTCAAGAATAAGTTCAGTTGCATTATTTGAAGTACTGAGTGTGACGTCACGTGTACCGTTAATCGATGCTAGAATCGCTCCAGCTTTTTCAACAACAAGCGCAAGCTCATTTAGGTCAGAACCGATGAACTTAAGCGTAACCGGTGCACCGGTAGGTGGACCATTTTGCTGTTCGATTACTTTGACATCAACATTTGGAAGAATTCTGAGTGAATCCCTCAGGTCAGTTGCAATTTCATCACTCGATTCAACACGGTCAGGATTTAATGTGAGCGTTATATTTGCTTGTTTTGCTCCACTCTTACCTTCACCGGTAAATGCTGAGCCAGCTCCTGCGGTTGAGGTAAACGATTCAACATATCCTTTGTCGTAGAGAAACTCTTCAGCGGTGCGAAGAGCGAGGTCAGTTTGACCGAGCGTTGTTCCTTGTCGTGTCTCAAGTTCGACGAAAACATAGTCAACGTTTTCTGGTGGGAAGAAAATCACCTTAAGAAGACCACTTATTGGAAGTACGAAGACGAGAAGAAAACTGAGTCCAAGTGTCCACATAAATATTTTCTGAGCTCGTGCATTGTGTAGGAAGCTAATGAGTTTAGCGCGATACCATGCCTGAGCGCGTTTGGTATATTCATCTTGTTTTGCTTCAAATTTGTTTGAGTGGGAGTGTTTGGTGAGGTATACCGCAATGAGAGGCACCATACCGAGGGCCACCACAATTGAGGCGATGAGCACAAATATGATAGTGAACGGAATAGACTTAATGAATTCACCAACAATACCTGAGAGGAAAAAAAGTGGCGCAAACACTGCAACGGTTGTCATTGTTCCTCCAATGAGTGGCCATGCGTATTCACGAATAGCAGCCTTTGCAGCCTCGTCTGCATTTCCATACTTCTGCATGCGCGTATGAATCGCCTCAGTAATCACGATACCGGAATCAACGAGAATACCCACTGCAAGAATGAGTGAGAAAAGTGAAATGAAGTTAATGGTGTTGCCCGAAGCGTAGAGACCAATAAAGGCTATCACAAACGAAAGAGGAATTGAGAGCGCAGCAACAAGGGATTCTCTCCAACCAATCGTGAAGAGGAGACAAATGACAACCAAAAGAACCGTTTCAAAACCAGACTTCACAAGTTCAGAAAGATCTTTCTTAACATTTTCACCTTGGTCATATACGACAAGCACCTGAGAAGAAGCGAGAAGACCACCATCATTTTTCATTGCCTCCATTTTGTCGAGTACCGCGCTCGACATTTCCGTAACATCAACACCGGCTCGTTTGAATATTGAAAGCGTGAACGCAGACTCAGCAAGTTCTCCGTCGACTGAAACACGAGAAATACTTGTCTCACGTTCAACACCATTCGTAACGGTCGCAACATCGCGTACGTAGACGGGCACGCTATTCATCATGCTTACTGGAATACTTTCAATTTCAGAAATTTCAGTAATTTTGCCCTCATACCGTACTGCATACTCAATATCGTCGGTGACTACAGTACCAACGGGCAACGTAAGATTGGCGAGACCAAGTGCACGGCTTACATCACTGAGTGTGAGGCCATACGAGGTGAGTGCCGACTCCTTCACAATCACTTGTACTTGGTGAGGCCGTGTTCCTTCGATAAGGACATCAGATACACCTCGCACATTCTTAAACTCATCAGAAAGTGTTTCTGCAAGTTCGGTAAATTCAAGTGCAGGCAGGTCTGATGAAACAGAGAGCACAATAATGGGTTGATTTGCAAAATCTACTTTACTCACCATAGGGTCACGTGCATCAGCAGGAAGTTCGCCCTTTGCATTATCGACAGCATCCTTAAGGTTTTGAATAGATTTATCAATATCGGCATTTGCATCAAAGTTCACCACAATCACCGAAGCACCGTCACGTGAAGTTGAAGTCAGTGAATCAAGGTCATCAACATTTCCAATCTCTCGCTCTAACTTATTCGTAATAAGTTCCTCGATATCGAGTGCTGAGGCGCCAGGAAAAATGGTCGAAACAATACCAATTGGTACGATTACTTCCGGCGCTGATTCTTTTGGAATAGCAAAAAGCGAGTAGGTACCAATACCAACAAGCGTCACCATGAGAAGCAGACTAAATTCTCGTTTACGGAGAAAGAAAAACCAAAGTGCATGCATATTAGTTTTGTGTTACTGATACTTTGTCACCTTCCTTGAGTCCGCGGGCATCGGTAATGATTCGACTGTCTGAAGTCAGTCCGTCGGTAATAAGTACTGAATCACCAGTGATGCTTCCCAGTGTAACGGGGTATGCAACAAGCGTTCCATCGTCGCTTACACCAAAGGCAACAGACACTGAAGCAAGAAGCTTCAGTGCTTTAAGTGGTACGACAATAGTAGCATCTCCAGTAGCTTCCTTCGTAGGTGCAAATACAACCGAAACAGTGCTCCCGTTCTTAAGTGTCAGTGATTCATCAACACTTATTTTTACCTCACTCTTTCCTGTAAGAGGATCAATTGCAGGTGCAATTTGAGAAATGGTTCCCGTAGCGGAGTTGTTTATGAATACAGTGTCTCCAATATGCACACGTGCAAGGTCCTTTTCGCCGAGCGCGGTACTAACCTCAAGTGCACCATTGTTTGCAACAATGGCTGCAGGCTGTCCGGGGTTTATATACTCTCCTGTTGTTACGTAAAGGGCATTTACCACACCACCGATAGGAGTGCGTACGAGTGTTTTCTCGTAGGTAACTTGTGCACCGCGGAGTGTACCAAGTGCACCTTTGAGAAGTGCACTTGATTGTGACACGGTATCAGATGAAGATGAGAGTACAGCCTGATCGTATCTGAGTCTTGCTCCAGAAATAGAAGCAAGTGCTCCATCGAGTGATGCACGTGCTCCAGCTAGCCGAGACTGATATTCTTCAACTTCTGATTCTGAAAATTGTTCAGTAGATTTCTTATCTGTTAGAGCAAGAGCAAAAGCTGCTGTTAGATTACCTACATCAGTCACAACAAGTTCAGCATAAGCAAGCATTTCTGATTCACTTATCTGTATAGAATTGTCGAGAATATCTTCAGACCAATTATCTAACTTAATCTCAATATCCTCACGCTTGCTATTAAACTCAGGGGCTTTTCCTGTCCCTCCAAGTTTAAAATATACAACTGTCTCTGTAGGTCTCGAATAGAATTCATCGATTAAATTCCTTACTACATTCTCTACTGTCGAAAAAGTATCTTTGTAGGTGTTGCGCACACCTACTTTGGCTTCATCAAGACTTGAACCACTCTGGAGAGAGCTCGCAAGAGCAGATTCGTACGCTGCTTCAGCTTGGAGAAGCTGTGCACGTTCGCGAGCATTATCAATCGAAGCAAGTACGGTACCCGCACTAACTCTATCTCCAATTTTCACGTTCACCGAAGTGATTCTACCACCCGCTTCAGCTTGGAGTGTTGCTTCAGAGATGGCTCGTACGGTTCCTACGACAGAGAAGCCCCCACTTGAGCTGAATGATGAAACACTTTGTAGTGTCACCATAGGAAGTATCTCGGCGGTCTCACTCTGATTTTCATCAGAACCACTGAGTACAAAGTACAGTGCTACAACTACGAGTAAAACGAGTACAGAAAGTACTCCGATGACAACACGTTTCCCATACCAACTATAAAGACGGTTTAACATAATACCTGCGCAAATTAAGCTATTTAGAACTAAGACAGCTACAATACAACATAATACACACTTTGTCTATATCGAGGAGGTCACAGCAGTACAAATTATACGGCTTCATAAATATGTAAATCTTCAACATCACTTGGGGCTTGGATTGTGATGAATTCGAGTATATAAGTGTAAACAATTTCAACAGCTTTCAAATTATATAAACCGCTGTCATTTAAGGATTATAGCGGGTCATCATACACCACCACATCTGATGCGCCGTGAAAGAAACTACCATAATATGCGTAGTAGTAATAGAATACTCTTTGAATGGACGGAGCAACAGAACAAACCGATGAACAACTTGTCGCGCTGTCATTAAAAGACAAGGAGGCTTTTGGACTACTCATCAATCGATATGATGCACCACTTTCAAGATATATCAGGCGACTAGGAGCTCATGACGATGAAGATATACTCGACATTCTCCAAGAGACCTTTATTAAGGTGTACAGAAATCTCAATGAGTTTGATACCTCGCTTAAGTTCTCATCATGGATTTACCGTATTGCACACAACGAAGCTATTAGTTGGTTTCGTAAAAAGCATGTTCGACCCGAAGGACATTTGGTCCACGATAGTGAGGCAGTTATCGAACTTTCGCACAGTGAAGAGTGGGGAAGTGAATATCACTTTGATACATCACTCAGTGCTGATGTTCTCAATACTGCAATTGAACAATTGAGCGACAAATATCGCGAGGTAGTCATTCTTCGTTTTTTTGAGCATAAAGAATATGATGAAATTTCTGACATTCTTAAAATACCAATTGGTTCCGTTGGCACACTTGTACATCGAGCAAAAAAAGAAATTAAGAAGAACATCGACCGAGAAAAAATTCATATATGAATACGATTACATCACCACAGAATAATGACACGCTCAAAAAAGAAGTACTTGAGCGAATTGTACGTGAGGAAATTACGCCGGTTTCTAAGACACTCTTTGCGCTTAAAAATATTCTATTCTGGACACTGTGGATATTAACGATGCTTCTTGGAGCACTCGCCGTTGCGGTGCTCATTTTTACCGAACTCAATATTGGGTGGGAGTTCTATGAGATGACACACAAGAACGCACTTACGTTTTTTGCACATTCACTGCCGTATCTTTGGATACTCCTTTTGGGGGCGGTGGTAATTCTTGGCATCTACAACCTTCGACATACAAAAACAGGATATCGCTACTCACTAGTTGTCGTAGTGCTTGTGGGTGTCTGTGGAAGTGTTCTCGGAGGAGTAGTCCTTCATAGCTACGGAATGGGTAAAGTACTCGATGAGGGATTTGGAAAATTTATGCCCATGTATGTACCGGTGCGAAGTGAACGAGAAGGTTTTTGGAGACAGCCTGAACGAGGACTATACACCGGCACGATAACAGCGCTCGACAATGAGCAGATGGTTATGACACTTGTTTCAACTGATGGGATTACCCATGTCCTTAGTACAGCATATGTACCTCAAACTCAGCTTTCAGAAATTGAAGTAAACACTCGCGTACGAATCATGGCAACATCGAGTGATGAAGATGAGAGCATCTTTGTGTGCCGAATTCATGAATGGGAGGATGACGAGGCGCTGACATTTGGTGATATGCATGAACGTAGACAGATGTTTCGAGATGTATTTGAGAACATTGAAGAGCGAATTGAAGGAGAAGTACCAGAGGTCACTCCTTGTACACCACTTAAACAGGGCGGGGGTATGAAAATGAACCGCCCACCTATGCCTGTACTTCCACCTGAAATAAATTAAATGTTCATGCGTAGTAATAGATGCAGGAGAATGAGCTCCTGCATTCATTCTTTAAATTACTATGACAACATTTACACAAGATCAAAAACTCGCATTACTCGTAGTTCCCGTGCTCCTTTTTGGGATTCTTGGTAGTAGTTACGCACTTGCATATGAAACAGACCTTACCGATGAGCAAAAGGAAGCAGTAATTGAAGCTCATGAACTTCGTCAGGCTGGAGATTTCGAGAGTGCACGAAGTATTTTAGAGAAAGCGGGAGTCAAAGATAGAGTTCTCGGTAATGGCATGGGTAGAAACGGAGTCATGCACGAAAAGCGGGAAGCAATTCGAGAAGCTGTTGAAGCAAATGACTATGATGCATATGTAGAGGCAACTAAGGATACGCTCTTTGCAGAAACGGTTACAAAAGATATGTTCAGTACAATAGTTAAAGCACACGAGCTTCGTGAAGATGGAAAGTTTGCAGAAGCAGAAGCATTACTCGATAAAGCAGGTATTGAACGCCCAGGTCACATGATGGGTGGACGAACTGGTGGCGGTATGGGGATGCATCGTGGCATGGGACAAAATTAGTCTTTCAAGACCAGATTGATACAGAATTCAAACCGGCGCGCCAAAGTGCGCCGGTTTTGTGTAGTATGATATACAAATGTTCACACAAATTTTCATATTTGCTGTTTCCTTGTTTATCGTGATTCAAAGCTCTGTACTTGCGACAAGATATGCAGCACGCATAGCTAATGGTTTTAATCTTTCGAAATACACCGTCGGATTTATTGTTATTGCAATTATTTCCATTCTACCTGAGACCTTTATTTCAGTGAATTCTGCACTTGAGGGTGTCCCATCATTCGGGTTCGGTATGCTTCTTGGTTCAAACGTTGCGGATCTTACCATCGTATTTGCACTTATAGCATTTTTTGCACATAGACCGCTTAAAGTAGAAGGTCAAATTCTCAAAAGTCATGTTCTCTATCCCTTCATTCTGTTACTTCCAATCGTACTCGGACTGAATGGTGAACTGAACCGTCCTGAGGGTGCAGGACTCATTCTTACGGGAATTATTTTTTACTATATGACGCTCAAGCGCGGTAACAAGGTATCGCATACACAAACGCATTCAAAAGGTCAAACAAAATCTATCCTCCTACTCCTCTTGAGTATGGCACTTCTCCTATTAGGGGCGCATTTTACGGTCACCTCTGCATCTTCACTTGCGATACTCATGGGAATTAGTCCTGTATTAATTGGGATGCTCATTGTCGGGCTCGGTACGACGATGCCGGAGTTTTTCTTTTCACTTCGTGCTGTTCGTGCTCATGACGACTCGCTTGCGATTGGCGATATTCTTGGCACCGTTCTCGCTGACGCAACGATTGTGGTGGGTATCCTCACACTCATTCAACCGTTTACATTTCCAACAGAAATCATTTATGTTGCAGGTGTCTTCATGGTTGCTGCTGCATTTATTCTCTTTAGCTTTATGCGCTCAGGTAAAAACATATCAGGGAAGGAAGCATTTGCACTCCTTGTGCTTTGGATAGCATTTATCGCTGTAGAATGCATTGTTAATCTGTAATAAAGAAGTTCACAGAGTCATACATGTAGAAGAACAATGAATATTCTTTGGTGTATGATTATAAAATGTTTACTCTTGAATTTGTAGGATTGTTTTTGTTTATTGCAGGTTTTGTGATTGGTTTAGGTGCCGTTACAGTTATTGACCTCCACGGTTTTCTCGGTCGCCACTCATCATATTGGACTCTCGCGACGACACGTACTCACAAAATCACTAAACCGCTCATTTGGATTGGTCTATTACTCTGTATTGTGGGAGGACTGATATTTTACCAGCACGAGCCTATAGAAAAAGTACTTCTTTTTCATGTGGCAACACTTCCTGTCATGATTCTAAATGGATTATTTCTTTCGTTCCGCATCAGCCCACTTCTTCTGCAGAGAGAAAAGGAAGGAAAGGCTGATGTTATTCTTCATCAATCACTACAGGTTCAAATAACTGTTAGTTTTATTTTTTCATTTATCTGCTGGTGGGGGAATCTTCTCGCACTTGTGTTTTTCCTCACAAACTAGTATACCGATCACTTATGTCGCATCCTTTTTCCAAAATGTTTGAGAAGGCACTCGCGAAGAGTTACGGTGATGAAAACTTTGTGCTTGCCGAGGCAGAAAAGCTTATGCAGAAAGGGTATAACGCTCATGAGATTTATACTGTGCTTGTAAAGCTGGAGAAATCACTTATCCAAGATGCTGATGTTGCAATACTCTCTGAAGCTGTTGAAGAATTTAGCCAGTATGTTGACCACCCAGATGAAGAAGTATTGATATAATACTGAATCTGTGATATAATCTCAAACAATGAATAACTTCAAAAAAGACGGCTTCCGAAAGGGAGGTGCAGGTTTTGGTGGTAAACCAAAATTCGGAGGTGGTAAGTTTGGCGGACCAGGACGTGGACATGATAGAGGACACGGTCGCGATGACCGAGGTGGAGAAAAAACTGAAATGTTTTCTGCAACTTGCTCAGCATGTCATAAGGCATGTGAGGTTCCATTTCGTCCATCAGGCGACAAGCCAGTGTACTGTCGCGAGTGTTTTATAGAAAAGGGACCAAATGATAACCGTGTTGGAAAAAGCTTTGAGAAGCGCAGTGACTTTAGTCGAGAAGCTCGCCCACAGCGAGATTCACGACCTTCATATCGCGACGAAGCACCTGCGCATAAATCTTCTGGAAACGAAGAGCTTAAAAAGCAAATTGCAATACTTGAGACAAAACTAAATCGTGTCATTGAACTCTTGACGGTAGAAACGGTAAAGAAAGTTGAGGTTATAACACTTCCAGATACTAGTGAAACTCCCAAGAAAGCAAAAAAAACTAAAATTGAAAAAGTAAAAGTTAAAAAAATAACTAAAAAGAAGGGAACAAAGAAAGTTAAAGAATAATGCTAAAGAAATCCCCCGGAACGCTTCGCGTTCCGGGGGATTTTGTCATACAACAATCGAATTGTTCTCAAAAATAACTGTTCCATCTGCTGTGACCCTATCAATGACTGGAAAGAGGTCGACGTGGTAGCGAGTTTTGTCGATAACGATTCCAGCTTTCTTGTAGACGCTATGTTTTTCTCCCATTGAAACATGGAGTCCGAGAATACGTTCAAACGCAGTGATGTCTTTGAGATAGTGTTCTCGTGTAATCGCACGATTAAGTCCAAAACCAATTTCGCGAATGAGCGGTCGCTCATTTTGTTTTACGAGCGCGACAATTTCACCAAATGATTTTGGTGCATTATCAGCCCAGGAAACAACGATTCCATTTTCTATATCAATGCGAAATGGCTCATACATATTCATAAGAAAATCTTGTCCGGCAAATCCATAAATCATAAGTGAACCATTTACTTGTGATAAATCTTTTGCTTCAGTAAATACCTCACCAATAGGAAATGTTCCACCAATGTTGGTCATGCCGGTATAATCACCAATATTGAGTTTGGGTTCTTCGACACCATTTAGGATTGCTAGTGTCGTCCCGGGCCCTTCTAACTTGAGTGTTTCAGTATTAAGGAGAGCAGTTTTAAGTCTCTGTCCGACTCCACGAAACCAAGTAGGGTCATACGCGAGCGCATTAATGTACGTAATCCATGAGTCTGGAGTATTGCGATACAAGTGGAGATGGTCGATTACTTTGAGTCCGTGCTGAAAGAGATGAATACGAATACGAAATTCATTCAGTCTGAAATCAGTACTTTGAATAAGCACCACAAGGTCTTTGGGCGCGAGCGCATCCATTTTTTTGATAATCTCCTCCTTGCTCGTGGTATTGAAATCAATGAACTCTCCATCAGGTAGAGCAGTTCTGTATGCTTCTGTGAGAATGTTGGTCAGACCATTCTCAGTATCAAAGATAACGAGAGCTTTGTGGGGCGCTTTGTGCTCGAGGGCAATGGTCACGATATCACGAACATTCCGAGTTGCTATTTGAATAAGCTCATTACTATGTGTATCTGATATCGTTTCTGTTTGCGCTTGCATAGAATTTTATTTCTTACGATACAATCTATCGAGATACAACAGAGAAAAAGGTACAAGGATGCCAATGAGTGAACCCACCAAAATTTGAAATGGTGTGTGTACATGAATAGTTAATCGCGAAAGTGCCACAATAATTGCAGGAATGAATACGAGCGTCTGTAATCCTAGTACATACAGTTGTTTTATGTGTACATGTTCATAGATAAACCAACTAAACATAAAAGCAAAGAACATACTGAGCGCTGCATGGTTGCTGGGAAACGCATATCCAGTAATAGGTACAAGAGCACCTTCTGGGCGCGGAACCGCAAATATAAATTTAAGGAGAAGACCCAAGGAAGCGGTAACAATTAATGAAATCATAAAAATGAGTGCATCACGTCTGAAATGCACGAAAAGGAGTGTGAGTACAACGCAAACAGAAAACACGCCAAACACTAGTTCAGGTGAGTAATAATGAATGGCGAGTGCAATATGTAACGGAACTAATGTGTCCATAAGTACGAGTATAACAGTAGTTATGGGATTTCTTCATATGGGACTGTATACCAAAAAGCTCACATGAAGCGAGCTTTTATTGTAGTAATCAGAGTGAGCTAAAGCTTGAGTAGCTTACGCACATTGTCGAGCGCAACTACATAGAGACTTTCGGCCCATCCGAGTGGAATATTCTCATTTGAATCCTTGGTATGTGAGTAGTAGAGCTCAGGAATTTTTCCGTCAGCGTTAATGGTTCGTGAGGCTCGCTCAAGATATTGAAATGCCTTTTCAGCATTGCCCATTTCTGCATAAATAATTGAGAGCCATGCGAGTCCCATAGACCACTCTGCTTCCTCACTATAACCATCACGATTCTTATTGTAGTAACGGTCGTTGCGGTAGCGGATAACACCCATGTCGCGCGTAAGAAAGTATTCAACATTCGCAAGAATCAGATCTCGTTCCTCGTTTGTTACTACACGGAAAGGGTAGAGCAGTGAGAGAAGTGCCAAATCACAAAACTTTTGTTCAGATTCTCGTGGAAGAAGCATGCGAAGCGCCGATTCACCATTCTCTATCATGTTTTCTGGTACGGTTAGAAAAGGAATTTGTCGCGCAAGGCGGAGCGCAGCAACAACCGCACCGACTGATGATGCGTGAAGTTCATGATTTTCCTCCCAAATACCTGAATCAGGGTCATGCCAGTACTCAATATTGTAAAGGTAATCGATGAGTTTTTGTGCCATCTTGCGTTCCTCGTCGGTTTCAAGAATACTTTGTCCAGCAAGTTCAAGTTCACAAAATAAATGAAGTACTTCTGCAACTGCATCATTCTGTTTGTTACCCCATTCCTCCCAGTATTCATCAAATGTTTCAGGGTTGTAGCGGGCATGGATGTACTGCCATGTTTCTGAAGGCTTATTGTGAATTGCCCAGTCAATCTTATCGGTGTGTTTTAAAAGAATCTGAAGGAGTGCTCGTGCAAGCTTTTTTACTGTGTCCCATTCACCGGTCACCATGAACCCAAGTGACATAAAATATGCATCGCGAAGCCATGCTTTGTTGTATCCGGTCGAAACGTTGTGTGCTGAGGCAGTAAAGAGGCCGGTTGGTGCTTGGAGGGCACGAACTTCGGCTAAGTGCTTTGCGATTTCACTTTTTAAATCAATATCTGACATAGAACTATGGTTGTTTCTTTTTGTTCAGTTCAAAACGTTGGCCTGCCTCTTTCCTGAGCGCAGCAAGCGAAGCATCGTTTTCATCAAGTAGTTTCGCAGCTTCTGGATAATGTGCAAGGATATCTGCATAAATTGCAGTTACGCGCTCTTGAGATTCAAATAAATCAAGAAGTTTCGCGAGTGCTTTTTCTTTGTAATACTCATCCTTGGTAGCCATTTCTGTGTGTAGTTAAATCCTCACTAATGATTTTAATGTAGTCACCGTATGTACCCGGTGTATTGAAAACTTTTCGAATAGCATCACATAATTCCTTTTCAATAATTTTTTCGCCCGACTCAAGAGCAATTTCCTTTTTTTCGACATTTGCATCGGGGGTTTCGGATGAGTGAACAAAAAATTTATCTATACCCATATAAAAAGTTTGATGAATAACGTCTGACTATTTTACCGCAGTTACAAAATATAGACACCTTGCAACGTGCGTAATTCTATTTCACTTTCTGAGCACAACGTTTGGTGTCGCACTGTATGGGTCGGGCCAGAACTCAAGCTTTGACCATTTTGTTCCTTTGACCATTTCTTTGATATTTTCGTCTTGATCCATGTCTGCTTCCATGTACAGTGTTCCGCCATCATTAAGTTTGTCCCATGCGGTTTCGATAAGAAGCTTATGAAAAGCACTTCCGCCGTCATCTGCAAAGAACGCAAGGTGTGGCTCGTAGTTAATCATCTCAGGGTCGAGGTCAGGAAGTGCTTCGCGAGCAACATAGGGAGGCACTGCAAAGATTGCATCATACGTACCGGTAAGCCCATTAAGGGCACTTTCTGAAATAATTGTATAACGTGAAGCTTCGATGTTGTTTTTAGCGCAAGATATTTGAATCTGCTCTTTGAGTTCTGGGTCAAGTTCAGAAAAATCGACAGTGGCATCAGGAAGGTGCTTAAGGAGCGCAATACCAACATTTCCGGAGCCTGCAAACGTGTCCGCAAGGCGAAGTGGCTTGTTTAGTGCTTTGAGTTCGGCTATTGCACGCTCTACCCAAAAAGCTGTTTCATAGCGAGGAATCATAGGTTTTTTAGAGAGGTCAATGTGACAACCGAGAAACTCGGCGAAACCAAGAACATATTCAAAAGGTTCACCATTTTCGAGTCTTATTACATCAGCAAAAAACTCAGGGGTATTATTACCATTATATTTCATCGAGAGAAGCTCAGCTTTTTGCTTTTCCTTAAATGTTTGCATAAGACTCCACAGTATAGCGTATTTCGTGTACTCTAGTCTGTATGACCGATACTGAATTTGAAGGCTTCGTGCAAGAGGGAATTAGAGAACTCCCAAAGTGGGTTCAGGAAAAACTCGTGAATGTTGTTTTCTTTGTGAAAGATGATTTGAGTACAAAACAACGAAAGGATGAGGAATTGGATGACGACGAAACGCTCTTTGGTCTCTACGAGGGCGTACCACTTTCTGTGCGTGGAAATAATCCACCAGAACTTCCTGATACCATTACCATTTTTAAAAAACCAATTTTAGAGCATTACTCAAATACTGAAGAGGTGCGTCAGTGTGTAATTAATACCGTATGGCACGAGGTAGCACATTTCCTTGGCCACGATGAAGACTGGGTTGAAGCAGAGGAGCAAAAAAGAGGGATGATTCTCTAGTGGACAACATTGCTTTTCGCTGTTAGGGTAATTTCGGATTTAGGGTTCTTCACAACGAACAAAGGAGTATAGAAATGGCCAAGATTCCATCAGCTGTTGCTGAATCGCATCTGTCACATCTTCTCGGGCGCTATTTGCACCGTTTCCACCAAGGCAAGGTTCGGGATTCATACCTGCTTCCGGATTACGACGACCTCATGCTCGTTGTTGCAACCAATCGCTGCAGTATTTTTGACTTTGTCCTCAACACCACCATTCCGCACAAAGGAGCAATCCTCACGGCAATGAATGTGTTTGGAACGAAGTACATCGTCGGCGACCTTTGCCCAACCGACTTAGTTGCCTGTGGAAGCGACATTGTGCGGTATCTCCCACGAGAACTTCGGGGAAATATCGAACTGCAAATGACAGGAACGGTTGCGCGGAAGTTCATACCGCCGACGGTTGAGGATGTGGTGCGTAACGCAATAACGGGAAGTGGCTACAAGAGTTACTGCAAGGATGGCACCATTTGTGGTCACCGTCTTCCACCTGGACTTCAGAATGGTAACTTACTTCCGTATCTGCTCTACACACCAACAACAAAAGCATCTGTTGGTCATGATGAGCCGATTACCGCTGATAGCGTAGGTCTGCAATTTGGACCAGCACGGGAGCGACTCAGTTTGCAACTCACTGCGCTTGCCGTACGTCATGCACTTTCGCGCGGTCTCATTCTCGCTGATACAAAGGAAGAGCTCAGTTACTTCGTGAATAAGAACGAAGAGCGCGAGTGGGTACTCGTCGACGAACGTTTTACGCTTGACTCGTCGCGTATCTGGGACAAACGTGCGTGGGAAATGGCGCAACGCGAAGGAAAGTTGCCACCATCGTTCGATAAGCAGTATGTGCGTGGCTGGGGCGAAGACAATGGCATCAATGGGACGCTCAATCCCGAAGATGAAGAAGTTCTCGCTCGTGTTCACGCACAAGTTGTCCCCGATGATGTGGTTCTGGCCTCCACAAAGCTATTTCGCTACGGTTTCTGGCGGTGGACTGGTCAGAAGCTGGAGAATTTTCAGCGAATTGAAATGGGAATTGACGTTCATGTTCCAAGGCCGAGTGTGCATGTAATCGTGGGGAGCAATAGCGATTTCTTGCAAATTGAGCACGGCATCTCGCACTTTGAATCACATGGAATTGAGCACAAGGTGCACGTCATCAGTTGCCACCGCAACCGCGACGAGTTGGCGAATTATGTTGCTGACATTGCACAGCACCAAGAAGGTCGTCCTGACCGCATCATCGCTGGGGCCGGTATGGCTGCAGCACTCCCTGGAGTGCTTAAAGCTGAGCTCTGCAACTTTGGCCTCAAGGAGATTCCGGTCATTGGTGTTGCATTTCAAGGAAAGTCTGACACAGACAATCTCGCTGCACAGCTGTCTATCGAGCGCCTTCCTGAAGAGCCTGTTGAGCTCGACAAGGCCGGCAATGCGTACTTTGGCTCTGAAGGGTTCATGAGAGCATGTGACTCAGCGATACACGATGAATTTCTCACTCGTGGATATACGCACAAACCAGCACAGTTCAACGCTGACATTCGTCCATATCTTGCTGAAAGGGGTGTTCTCTCCTAAGCAATGTTTGGTACAGGCCGCCCGGAAGTTTCGGGCGGTTTTCTTTTGCGTAGAATAATCCCCCGCGAAGGCAAAGCCTTCGTGGGGGATTATATTCAGAGCGAGTAGCTAGTTCCTTGCAGTTCCAATCGTGACGGCAGTTTCACCATCAGTTGAACCAATGCTAATGATGACACTATCTTCACCTTGTGTAGCAGAAACCATTCCGCCATCGGTGGTTACCATTGTCGCTTCTATCGTCCAGCCTTTATCTGCTAATTCTGATTTATAAAATTCAGTTACCTCACTCATTGAATCACGTGTGGTAAACGCAACAGTTTGACCAGATCCATCTGCACTTCCTCCACTTTGTGCATACGAAATTTTTGCGTCATTAGGAAGAGGGATTGAACTTGGCCAATTATCAGGAAGTTTTATATTTTCACCAGTGCTGATATTGATTTGTTCTCCATCGTCACCCTTAATTTGCATGGTGCCTTGACCGTCATCATTTGTATTCATTTCATAACCATCACCCTTTACCTTAACACTCCCATCGCGGTCAATGTCGACATCGTATTGACCTCCGGTTGCTCGCTCAAGCATTTTCTCAGATAGTCGTTCGGGGTTAAAAAACATCGACTGAATAGCTCCAAGAGCAACGAGCACAACAATACCAATGATAATCCACTTAGTAGTTTGTGATTTCGCCGGTGTGGCAGTTGTTGCTACTGGCTCAGGTGTTTGATTTTGTGTTTCTTCCATATATAAAAATTTAGAATAAGTAACGTCGTAGTGTTAATTGTAATGTACTCTGGGGGAATTACAACGACTCTACACAAATGAAAAGCCGCCAGAAATTCGGCGGCTTTGGTGTTAAACATATACAGCCTTAGCGCTGCTGATTGTTCACGAGAACTTGCTGACCTTGTTGTTGCTTGACGTTTGTGGTCGACGAAACTGAAACGCGAGGGATCCAACCATCAATCCCACAAACCTTGCAAAATACTCTGAAGAATTCAGCTTTGCGAGCATTCCCGCAAGGACATGGTACTTGGGTCAATTTTTTCTCCTTATTGTTGTAAGAACTAAAAACGCCACGCACTCGCGTGACTGTGATAGTCTCGCACTAAATCAGTGGTTTGTCAAACTCTTCCCGTACTATTATTAAGCCCCGCGCAACTTCGCGGGGCTATTGTTTGTCTACTTCCAACCACGATCAAGCAAGTCCATCGTTTCCGGACCAATGAGATCGCAATGGATATCACGTGCGACTTCATCGTGGTCTGGATCATAGACGTACTCGATTGCTCCTCCACAAGGACAGGTCTTAACATCTTCTTTTGTGTGCGAACTTCGACCCTTACACTGACCAATTTGTGGACATGTCATTTGTGACCTTTCTTTGAGCTTTACGTGCGAAGAACCAATTACCATATCAATGGTATGCCTATGCAAAATTTTAGCAACTGAGTAATCAACTGTTTAACCACATTAACAAACACCCGAATGGCAAACCATCCGGGTGTTACTTAACACTTCGTGTGTTCTTAGCGTAGAGTTGTGGGTAACTGCGAAGAAACTTCTGAATTTCCTTTTCAATTTCTAACCGTGCGTAAACAAAATCTTCTTCTTTAGATTCAGGGTTTCTTCGAAGACGTTTTTGTAAGCATCCAGCTTTACTTGCGAGTTGTTCGGCAATGTAGTTTTTCCGAGTAGCAACGTACTTCATCGGACGAATGACTTCTTTGAAATAGTCACAATTCAGTATGTCTTCTTTGGTAAATGCCACATATTCGATTCGTGACACTCCTTCAACTTTTCTTCCTCGTATGAGTAACTTCGCAAGTCTGTATACGTTTGAATCCATTTCTCCTCCTCATTTCTTGTTTTGAACCAACATAAGAACCTCTCATTCAATACTACCATCTCAGAAACACGATTTATATCAGACCACGATAATGAAGAGGGCCCAAGCGTGAAGCTTAGGCCCGGGTCGTTTCCTACGGAAAGAACATGTGTTCGACACTTCTTGGGTTGCGTGTCGTGCGCTTGTAGATGACAGACTGAAGTGCCCGGCGAAAAACATCGACGAGTTTGTCTGCAACTTCGTGCCACGACTTAGTTCTTGCAGCGTCACGTTCAAGCACAATCTTGTCTTCGAATGCAACCACTCGCTCGATTTCAGGAATCGACTCAAGCTGTGCATAAACGTCGGCCAATTCGTCGTGTCAATGTCATTCAACCGAAGAATCGTTGATCCCTCACGCAACAGTGAAGTTGAGGGAATGAGATGGAGAGCATAAGCACCATTGTTGTGATGTCCCACGCACACATGTTGGTCACTAACTCGTAAGGGTTCACCTCGAAGAAAATCTTTTCCGGTAATCATTCTTTCTTCCATCCTAACCTCCTAGGTTGGGTTTTTACCTTATGTACAATTGTCTGTATGCATTATAGACATATATTCGTGCACCATGTCAAGCTATGACTGTAGGTTTCCAAAAACTCATTTCATTGTGTAATTGTTACTAGTTCGTCGAAGTACGCCTCGTGGCTTAACCCGAGGATACTGCGACATTAAGAATGTATCTTCGGTGGACGATACACCTGCTAGAATAAACGCCAGGTTCAGCACGCTATACCCCGTCAGCTAGCTGCTGCGGGGTATAGCGTGCTGACGTTTCTACATTCCTTCATACGGCTCGTAAGTAACTGTATAATTAACTATATTATGAAACTTTCACATTTTTTTGTTCTCGCTCTCATCGTGATTATTATTGTCATTGCCTATATCAGTTATCAAAATAAACCTGTTGTAACTGTCCCACCAGAAGTACCCGCTCAAGTCACTTCAAATCCAAAAGATATTACCTACGAAATCGACCACATCATTTTCACACTCGTGAATGGGTATGCAGAACAAGCAGTTGTTCCTGATTCTGCTTCAAAATCAACCGTGCGCATGTTCGGTGAACCGGTATACGGCGATCTCGATGGCGACGGCGACGAGGACGCAGCTGTACTCCTCACGTACGACGGTGGCGGAACCGGCACGTTCTACTATGCATCACTCGCTATCAAGCACTCAGGTGGATTTAGGAGCACCAACACGCTACTCCTCGGCGACCGCATCGCACCACAGACCATAGAGATTCATGACGGCAAAGCAGTATTCAATTATGCTGAACGAAAAGCAGGCGAACCGATGACTACTATGCCATCAGTAGGTAAAAGTCTTTGGATTCATCTTGACTCAAAGAAAAATGAAATTGGTGAGCTTGTACAAAATTTCGAAGGCGAATCGAGTTCAGAGCAAATGACACTCACCATGAAGCCGTGGACATGGGTACGCACCGAGTATGCTGATGGCACCATATTCACACCGCGCCAAACGAGTGCGTTTGCAATTACCCTAAAAGAAGACGGTTCCTTTGGAGCAACAACCGACTGCAACAGCATGGGTGGTTCATACACAAAGACCTCGAGCTCACTCGTTTTCAGTGAAATCATGTCGACACTCATGTACTGCGAGAATTCTGACGAAGCAACCTTCTCCTCACTCCTTAATGAAGTGAAAACATATCGATTCACGAGTAAAGGTGAGCTCCTCCTCGATACCGACATGGGGCTTAAAACCGCAGTCTTCCGCTAGTACTAAATATTCTTTGTGACATGAAAATCGCTATCGGTACGCTCCGCAAACCAAAAATCGACGGCATTAAAGAAGGTGTGAGCTCATGTCCGTATTTTCGTGATGTTCTTGAATCGATTGAATTCATTCCCACTGAAGTCTCTTCAGATATCAGCCATATGCCACTCACAATTCAAGAAGTAATGCAGGGAGCATTCAACCGCGCGAGAAATTTAATTAAACTCGGCATAGAAGCTGATTACTACATTGGCATCGAAGGTGGTGTCTCTCGTTTTGGTGAAAAAGCGTACATTTTCGGATGCGTATACATACAAAATGCTACAGGAGAAGGTCACTATGGTTTTTCACCCATGGCAGAAGTACCAAAACTCGTTGATGCACGACTCTATGAGAATGGGGAAGAGCTTGGACACATAATGGGAGAACTTTCAGGAAGAACCGATATTCGTTCCGAAAACGGAAGCATGGGCGCATGGACTGATGACATGTTCACAAGAAAAGATGAATTCGTCGACGCCTTCAAAGCCGCCATCGCCCCGTTTTATAATTCGTTTTATACACTCAAATAAATATCAACACGTGTTGATGAATTATCGGTAAGTATTTGTGTACACCAATGTTAAGATTTTATCGATGGATATGTACAAAAAAGATTTTGATAAGTGGAACAGTGAAAAGAAACTAATAAACGAAAACCATAGAAAGGTTTTTGGTTACCCTCGTGAAGTATGGTGGTGTTCACTTGGTGTCAATGTAGGGTCTGAAATAGACGGAAAGAACGAAAATTTTGAACGCCCTGTTATTATCCTTCGTGTATACAACAAGGAAACCATGCTTGTACTGCCAACTACCGGTAAAGTTCAGGATAACAAATTCCATTTACCAATTGAGATTGAGACATACAACCCAGAGACTAAAAATACATACAACAAGACCGTGTATGTAAAATTGACACAAGCTCGTGTGATAAGTAACAAACGATTGCTACGTAAAGTTGATGTGATTAACGAAAATGAGTTTGAGAAGATACGGGATGCGTTCAAATCATTCACCTAAATACATCGATACCCCACATTACTGTGGGGTATCTCGGAGGCCGAAGCCCTAATGCATATATAATACCTGATTGAAAATTTTACGCAAGGATGAATAGTATATTCACTTTTCAAAAACTGCGTTCAGTGAAAGAATCGTACAATTCTATCAACACCCGGACCTTTACCCTCTTTGGACAGGAGTATACTGAAAGTATATGAAAAAAGAGATACCCCTAGGTCAAAGTAGGGAAGTGGTAGAAGAGATGGCAGAAAAAATTGAGCAGACGCTCAACGCGTTTGATGTACCCATCAAAGTAGTAAAAGCAATTGAAGGGCTACACAGCTATCACTTTCACCTCAAAACATTAAAGCCGGTACGAATGAAAGCGATTGAATCATTCGAACAAGATCTTCGGTATGCACTCGGTTCAAGCAAAGTTGAGATACAGGCACCAATACCTGATGAGGTGCTCATCGGTATCAGTGTGCCTAAAAGTGATTCAATTCCAATGCTACTGTGGAGTGATGCTGTAGAAGCAGAAGAATTTGCTGATTCCGGCTACCTCGTTGTTCCGCTCGGGCAGGATGAATTTGGCGAAGAAGTTAATCTCAAGATTCCACGACTTCCACACGTACTCATTGGTGGTGCAACTGGTTCTGGTAAGACTGTTCTTCTCTATTCCATCATCAATTCGCTTATGTTGAAGCATAGTCCTGATGAAGTCCGTTTTATTTTTGCTGATCCAAAACGGTGGAGTCTCGTTCAATACAATGGTATACCACACCTCCTTACGCCGGTTATTACTGACGCAAAGCGTGTGATTCTCGCACTCAAACATTGTATTAAAGAAATGGAACGAAGACTTGATATTTTTCTGGAAAACAGAATTCTAAATATTTCTTCGTACCATACAAGTATCTACCAACCCGCTATTGAGAAATTTAAAAAGAGAGGTTCACGAGAAGATGAACGCGATGATCTCCCAGAACCGCTCCCGTACATTGTTATAGTGCTTGATGAGCTTTCTGATTTGATGGCGGCATACCCAAAAGAACTTGAAGCGTGCATTGTACGATTAGCACAAAAAAGCCGTACTGTTGGGATACATCTCATACTGAGTACACAACGTCCATCAGTGAATGTCGTAACCGGTCTCATGAAGGCAAATATTCCAACACGTATTGCGTTTCAAGTAACTTCCTCAATTGACTCACGTACTATTCTTGATCAATCAGGGGCGGAAAAATTGCTTGGCAATGGTGACATGCTCTACATAAACGCAGAAATGTTACAACCAGCACGAATACAGGGATACTATATTTCTGATGAGGAAATGTTGAAAAACATAGAATTAATTAGAATGAAATACGACATGCCAGAACTTGATTCTATACAATTCAGTAATAATAACTCTACAAATGGAGCATTTTTCAGTAATGATGAAGAAGATGAAGATGATGACCTGTACGAAGATGTAAAAGCGGTTGTAGTTGAAACAGGGAAGGCATCAACTTCATTTTTGCAACGAAAATTTGGTATCGGATATTCTCGCTCAGCAAAACTCATCGATTTACTCGAGGAGCGTGGTGTGATCGGCCCCAGCAATGGTTCAGAGCCACGAAAGGTACTTATTCCAAAGGAGGAAGACTAACATCACGTACCATGCAACCACTCGATGAAATACATAATCCCGAACTACTTGAAATAATTGAAATTATTTCAATGGTGTACGAAAAATTTGAAATGCCAATCGAAGTTGAGGGAGTTTCTGAAGAAGATTTGCTATATGTCGTTCACTGTCTCGAATTAAATCATGCAAAAATCGATAAGGTAGATAAGTTACCTTCAACAATAGAATACACACTCAATAGAAAACCTGTCACCATCAATCGACTATCCGAAGAACCAGACGACTACCGCTTTGAGATTCGTGTTCCTATGAAGTATGAAGAACCTGAAACGGCAATGGTTAAGGAAGAAAAGGACAGTATCTTTATAATTTTCAATCCACTTGAATCGCCTGGTTTTGCTTAGTGATTTGAAGCAAACGCTTCTAAAACAGCCCGCGCCTTCGACGCGGGTGAAGGCAAAAAGTGAATTGAGTAAACCTACCTTAAATGCTACGATTTGCTATGTCACTTACAATACAATCGACATCCAGTTACGTCATGAAATCAAATAAGCGAAGCTATGAGAATAAACTTTTCTGAAGTACAACGTAATGTCTCCGAGATTGCTAATCGCCAACAGTATACAATCAATGTGCTATATGAACTGATGGCTGCTTATGGTCGCTCTGCTTCATCAATCACGAAGCTTAGAAACGGAGTCAATAATCTCGCCGCTGACAAAAATACTACTGTTCTCCAACGCGGTGTAGTTTATTTTAAAGTCATTCAAAATACCGGCAGTTTGCCAGCTCAAGTCGAAAAACTAGAACAAGACCCTTTAACACAGCGCTACAACCCACGCTTTTTAATTGCGACTGACTTAAAAAACTTTGCAGCAAAAGACACGAAGAAAGGAAACACACTTGAAATTGACTGGACTAACATAGACAGAAATGTTGATTTTTTTTATGGCTGGACCGGAGACGAGGTTACTAGCGAAAAGACCGAAGCCGTTGCTGACCGCAGAGCTGCAGATAAAATGAAGGAGCTATACCAAGAAGTCGAGAAGGTCAATGCAAGCAAGTTCAAAAAAACCGGAAAGGATTTTCGTCACAATCTCAATGTATTTTTCACACGCCTGCTTTTCTGCTTCTTTGCTGAAGATACCGGGGTTTTTGCAAAAGAAGAGAGAGGAGTTTTTACAAGTGCAATACGTGATTATACGCAGATAGACGGTTCGGACTTAGATCAATTCCTCGGGACACTTTTCGAGTCACTTGATGAAGAAGATAAAAGTATCTTCACTAGTCCATTTTCTAAGTTCCCATATGTAAATGGAAGATTGTTCGATAAGACTTATGGAATAGAAATTCCAAAATTTAATGCGCAGTCACGGCATCTTATTCTTGAATGCGGTGCACTTAGTTGGGCCCAAATCAATCCAGACATATTTGGTTCGATGTTCCAGAGTATTGTTGATGAGGAACATCGCGCTACTCACGGGATGCACTACACAAGCGTGCCAAATATTATGAAGACTATAGAGCCCCTATTCCTAGATGAACTCCGTGATGAATTTGATAAATATTATGATGACCCAAAAAAGTTACAAAAACTGCATGAAAGGATATCAAAGATAAAAATATTTGATCCAGCTTGTGGCTCAGGAAATTTTTTAATCATTGCTTATAAGGAACTCAGAAAACTAGAACATGCCATTATTGAGCGTCTGTTTGAAGATGAATACATTGCCAATCAGCTTAAGAATAAGCTGCAATCAAGTATTGACCTGAATAATTTCTACGGAATTGAGATAGATGATTTTGCGTGTGAGGTTGCTGTACTTTCGCTTTACTTGACTAAACATCAAATGAACTTGGAGTTTGAAAAGCAGTTTGGTAGGGAAATCAAACTCATCCCACTTGTAGATAAGGCCAATGTTATTCACGGGAATGCAACCAGACTCGATTGGCAAGAAGTTTGCCCAAACGTCCCAACAAAGAAAAGTATGATTACTGAGCTGCAAGGACAGCTAATTGTGACTGAAGAAAATACCAATCACCTTCTGATGGAGAATGAATGGGATGAAATATATCTCATTAGTAATCCTCCGTACTTGGGTCAACCTAATCAAGAAGATTCGCATAAAGCGGACATGGATTTTGTATTTGGGGGGTTACAGGGTAAGTTTAAGAAACTTGACTATGTCGGGTGTTGGTTTTTTAAGGGTACAGAATACATATCCAATACAAAAGCAAAATTAGCATTCATATCAACTAACTCCATTTTTCAAGGTGTTCAAGTTGAGCAACTTTGGCCAAAATTATTCAGTCATAATATCGAGATTCAGTTTGCTTTTTCTCCTTTCAGGTGGACTAACAACGCAAGAGATAATGCGGGTGTGTATGTGACTGTGGTCTCCTTAAGAGTGAGAGGAAAGTCAGATAAGTATTTGTTTATTGATGGAATCAAGTTGAAAGCGCGGAACATTAACGCATACTTGATTGATGCAGATAACATAATCGTAGGCAAGACAAAGCATTCGATTTCAAGCCTACATCCAGTGCTAGGGGGGTGCCAGCCACGTGAGGGTGGGCATCTCATGCTGTCCGATAAAGAGAAGCATGAGTTGTTAAAAAGATCTCCAGAAGCAAATAGATTCATCAAACCGATGATTGGCACAAATGAACTAATTAAGGGAACTCGGAAGTGGTGCATTTGGATAGAAGATTCAGAACTAGATGAAGCTTTCAAGATTAAGGAAATCAAGGAAAGAGTAAACTCTGTCCGAGCGCATAGAATCTCTGGAAATTCAGTTGAGCGAACATTTGCTAACGTTCCTCATAGGTTTGTTACAATCAAACGCCCAATGGCGCATCAAATTGTAATTCCTAACTTAACACCCATTGATAAACCTTATCTTCCATTAGGATACTTAAATAGAGAGTACATTGTAAATAAGCAAGCATATTGCATATTTGACTCTGGTTTGGAATATTTTGCACTTTTAATATCAAAAACTCACATGAAATGGCTCGAAGTAGTTTGCGGTAGATTGGGCAACGCAATAAGCTATTCTGCACATATTGGATATAATACTTTCCCGGTAAAGAATATGGATGAAAGTGAAGTTAATAAGCTAAGAGCTTCGGCCAGGGAAATATTATTTACACGACAAAATCATTCAGAAATGAGTTTGGGAGAGCTGTACTCTACAACCACCATGCCAGATGATTTGCGTGAGGCGCATCATCAAAATGACTTACTGGTAGACAAGTTATATCGACAAAAACCGTATGCTAATGATGAAGAACGACTGACTGACTTGTTTAAATTGTATGAAGAAATGATAACTAAAGAGAAATAATATGAACAAGGAAACAATAAACATAATAGAAAATGAGTATGAGCAGACGGGTGCAAGTAAGCGTCAGAATGAATTTGGCATGCGTGAGATGCAAGTGCGAGCCTATGAAAAACGTAATAGTAATCATTTACTGATTAAAGCTCCACCTGCATCTGGTAAATCTCGGGCACTAATGTTTATTGCCTTGGACAAACTACACAATCAAGGTAAGAAGAAAGTAATTGTGGCGGTACCCGAAACTTCAATTGGTGCTTCATTTTCTAGTATCAAACTTACAGAAAACGGTTTCTATGCTGACTGGGTTGTAGAACCGATGAATAATCTATGTGCAGGTACTTGTGATGATAAAAGTAAAGTTAAGGCTTTTGTTAGATTCATGAATGGTGAAGATCGAATACTTGTTTGTACTCACGCAACACTTCGCTTTGCTTTTGAGGAGATACCATCCAAAGATTTCAATGACTGCGTATTGGCAATTGATGAATTCCACCATGTCTCAACGAGTGATTCGAGTCGGCTAGGAGAATTGGTCAGAAATGTGATGCGTGATTCTAATGTTCAAATGATTGCAATGACCGGGTCATACTTTCGAGGTGATGCTGTGCCCATACTTCGTGCAGAGGATGAAATGAATTTTGATAAAGTCACTTACACTTACTACGAACAACTTAACGGGTATGAGTACTTGAAAACCCTGGGCATAGGTTATCACTTCTATACCGGAAACTACCTCGATAAAGGCGCGCTCGATAGTGTGCTAGATACAACAAAGAAGACCATCATTCATATTCCAAATGTGAATTCAAAAGAGTCAACACAGATTGGTAAGGATGAAGAGGTGCAACATATCTACGGTATCATTGGTGAATGGATCGAACAGGATTCCGATACTGGTATAGAAATTTTAGAAACAGAAGATGGTAGAAAATTGAAGATCGCAAATCTTGTGGAGGATGAACCAATTCATAGAAGCAAGTTAGACAAATATCTAGCTGACGTGGCTCGAGATAGTATCGATGGCGTAGACATTATCATCGCACTTGGTAAGGCAAAAGAAGGATTTGATTGGCCATTTTGTGAACAAGCACTCACCATCGGGTATCGAGCAAGTCTAACTGAAATCGTACAAATAATAGGTCGTTGCACGAGAGATAGCTACAACAAAAACCACGCACAGTTCACAAATTTAATCGTTCAACCAAATGGAACACAGGATGATGTACAGGTATCGGTCAATAACATGCTCAAGGCGATTACCGCTTCTTTACTCATGGAGCAGGTCCTCGCCCCTAACTTTACTTTCAAACCAAGGACATCCCCACGAGATAAAACTTCTGCAGGGGAGGTGTTTGTCAAAGGACTCAGACAACCAACGAATGAGAAGGTGAAAAGAATACTGGAAACCGAGTTGGAAGATTTAACTGCTGCTGTTCTGCAAGACACACAATATCAAAGGTCCGTAGCAGCAGACCATTCTCCTGAGTATCGCAAGCACTTGCAATCAAAAATAATTCGAGAAAAACTGCCTGGTCTCACTGACGAGGAAGTGGAGACAACAAGACAGTATCTCGCTAGCAACCTGGCGTTTAAAACCGGAAAGATAACTGCAGATGGAGATAAGAAATTTATTACCATGGCAAATAGTTTCGTTAATCTTGATGATTTGACCATTGACTTGATTGATTCTGTGAACCCATTCCAGCATGCGTTTGAGGTTATTTCTAAAAAAGTAGGTGCTGATGTATTCAGGGTCATTCAGGATACGATTGCTGGTTCACGTATAGATATGTCAGACGAGGATGCACTTGTGCTCGTTCCTCAAATAGAGTCGTTTGTCGTCACTCACAATGGTCAACACCCAAAACTGAATTCAAACGACAAGAATGAGAAGTTACTAGCACAGGCAAAAGCGTATCTCACTGCTAGATATTCTCAAATCATGAGGGATAAGCAAAAATAATTCATGTCTGACAAAGATTTTACAAAAGAATTACGCGAACTTTTTGAATCAGAAGCCGGCGCCTTATTTATCCCGAAGGAGACACCCAGGAAACTTACTGTAGATGATAGATTAGCTGAGTCCTTCCAACAGATAATAAATTTTGTACAAGAAAATGATTGTAAACCAGAAATTGATTCACTAGACTTCAATGAGGCACTGCTATCAAAACGACTTGAATTGATAAAACATACACCAGAAAAAGTTCAAGCCTTAGAACAATATGATTCTTTAGGGTTGTTGGTACAGCCTGAAACACCAAAGAGTATTGAAGAGTTATTTGAAAAAGATGAGTTTGGACTTTTTAAAGGTGATGAGAACAAAATCTTCAACATTGAACACATCAAACAAAGGAAGGTTGTAAATCCAGTGGGAGAAAGAGCCACAAGGATTAAATCGGAAGACTTTGCTGAATTTGAAATAATCTTTAAAGATGCTCAGGAAAAGCTAAAGAGTGGAGATAATAAGCTCTTCGCATTTAAATCCGTCGAACAACTTCACGTAGGACATCTTTATATTAACAGTGGACAAATGGTCTATGTTGCAAGTGAGGGTCAGATAGATGAAAAGGCTGGCTATAAGCAGCAGAGACTACGAGTGATTATTGAGAATGGCACTGAATCGAACATGTATAGACGCTCCCTCGCTCAACGATTATATGAAGGTGGATATTGTGTAGTTGGTAACGAAGAATTATCTAGTGGTCTTCCTGATGAATCGGAAAAGATTAAAGGGTACATTTATGTCGTACGTTCTTTGAGTGAAAATTCAAAAATAAATACAATTGCAAATCTCTACAAAATTGGTTTTTCCAGAACACCGGTTTCTCAAAGAATTGCTAATGCAAAAATCGATCCTACCTACCTGATGTCTGAAGTGGATCTGGTTGAGAGTTACAGATTAACAGGAGATTACAACCCACAAAAAGTAGAGGATATGATTCATAGGGTATTTTCAGATGTTGCCCTCGATATGAAGATAATTGATAACCAAGGTCGAGAGTATAAACCAAAGGAGTGGTATTCAGTACCAATTCATATTATTCGCGAAGTAGTTGATCTTATAGATTCTGGTGAGATTGTGAATTATGTTTATGATTCAAACCAGCAAAAGATGGAACTGGTAAAATAAGCAACAAGAAATTTTTTGTATAGTAACTATATCAACCTTACCATGTGATTTTTATTTATTAAAAAAGTAATCGTGAATAGAATCTAGTTTACCTGATTGTGGACAAATATACGTTCATTAATTTAAAATTTGTAACATCAGTTGATGTGTTCGAAAAATTTGCATTCTTTCATTTAACTTTTTTTAGTTTGTGAAAATCTACGAGTGTCTTTCCGAGTCTGTCAATGACACCTACAACAAGAGCGTTTCCCATGAAGAAAGCTCTCCGCGCGTCGCCATGTCCTTGTGTGTGATTGTCAGGGAACATGCACAGTCTTTCTAGTTCAAGTGGTGTGAGGCGTCGAAGACCTTTCTTAGTCTGAACCACATGTTTAAACCGTGATGGACTCTTTCCACCTTCTCCAGTAATTATAGTCCGAGAGGGTTTATCAAGTGGGTCAGGGAAGACCATACCTCCTTCTGTGTATATGAACTCAAAACCATTTGCCGCCTTTCTTGGTTCATTCTTCGCTCCTTTTAAATACTCCCAACGTTTTAAATCATTCTCTGAAATATAGAAATCATCAGGAACATCCGTTTCATCTAACAAAATATCGCCGATTGTGATTGAGGACCCTTCATATTTTGGTTGTACCTTTACAGTGTGAATTTTGTAATCAAAAGCAATACCTGCGTTTTTAAATGGTGAATGATTAGGTTTGTAGGTTTCAAAATCATTAGAGATGATTACTGGGTCTGTGTGAAGATGTCTTGTTTGAACCTCAGAAGCAAATTCAACAGGAAAAGCTTTTGCAGTTAATCCTTTATCATGTAACCATGACTCGATAGAATTGTGAGCGACAAATTTCTCATGTATTGGAGAACCTTTCTTATATCCAAGTATAAAAATGCGCCTTCTTCTTTGTGGTAATCCATACTCAGCAGCGTTAATAACTCTCCACTCCACTACATACCCAAGTTCATTTAGAGTTGAAAGGATAATTGCGAAATCACGACCGCGCTGTGAGGCTGGGGACTTAAGGAGACGGTCAACATTTTCCAACATAAGGTAGTTGGGTGATTTATCTCCCTTTTTTTTAAGAATATTATATATAGACCACCAAAGAACACCCTTCTTTCCTTCGAGTCCTTTAGCGGCAGAAAGATTTCTCGCAACAGAATAGTCCTGGCAAGGGAATCCACCAACAAGTAAATCGTGATCAGGAACCATATCAATGACCCGAGCGATATCCTTATTGGTATATTCATCAAAGTCACCAAAATTTCTCACATAAGTTTCATGTGCATGCTGCTTCTTTGTTGAAGGTTCCCACTGATTGAACCAAATGGTTTCGTAGTGCTTGTGATGAGGCTTTCTGTTTCCCTTGTACCCCTCGAGCCCAAGTCGGAATCCCCCGACACCCGCAAATAATTCAACAACTTTCAAACTATCTGTTTTAGATTTTCTATTGATCTTTTTTTGATTTGTGGTGTTATTTTGTGTCATTTAGTGCTAGCATTCTAACATGTGAGTTAAAAGTGATCAATCACTTACACCAACACACCACAATGAACGCAAAAGATCAAGATAATGGTAATTTAAGTCTTGAATTAACGAGCAAACTTGCTGTAAATCTTGATGAACTCAAAACCAACGTCAGTGGTGTAAGAAGAATTGAAAGAGCAAAAGAGGCAATATCGTGGTCTTCTGGTTTAGCTTTAGAAAATCAACATTTTCATGAGATTTGGAAAGATAATAATGGTTTTTATTCTGTAAAAATGGCAAAGCCGGGTAAGGAGTTTTTTGAAACTGCAATCAGATATAAGGACGGTCACCGTGACAACAATCCAAATGATATGAGGCCGACGCTTTTTGTCGGTGCTGTACAGCAATCAAATTATGCTACCTTCCAGGAAGTGTTTCATGAGCTCCAAATAACTTGGCGAAAAAGTGAATTTGCTGCTGAATTACTTGCTTGTCTTTTGTTTAGGTCTGCATTTATGGTTGATCATACAAAAAATAAATTTGGGGAAGAGGGCTACTGGAGATATGTCCCAAATCAAGATGTCGTTTCAATTCTCGAGTCAGAACTCAATTCAATGCATGGCATCTCCTGTCTAGCTTTTTTGCATTATCTTGATGCTATAGGTTTAAATGAGGATGTGAAATATCTGACACTGGGTTACCCAATTCAACAAGGATACGGTAGACGTAACAACCTTCTTACTTATGTAAATATTCTCTCTATGTTTCTTGAGAGGGAGACTTTTGGAGCAGTGGCTGGTGCGTTTTCAAGACCCCCAGCTGGAGTTGCACCGATATCTCAAAGTAAAGCGATACAATTTTTCCCGTGGCTTTCAAGTGTTCCTCGCTAGGATATTGACGTTGTCTTTCTTACACAGTTTACTTTTATATAATATTTAGCTTAACTTATATGAATCAAATAATATGTCCACATTGTAAAAAGACTTTCACAATCGATGATGAGGGTTTCGCTAATATCTTAGTGCAGGTACGTAACCAAGAGTTTGAGAAAGAGTTACATGAGCGTCTTGAGTTACTAGAGAAAGATAAAGAAAGTGCGATCAAATTATCAGAAGCAAGTTTAAAGAACCAACTACAAAGTGATTTAGCAATCAAAGATGCTGAGTTGGCGGAGTTGAAATCAAAAGTAAGTAACATTGAACTTGAGAAAAAACTTGCCGTAACTGAAGCAGTGACTGCAATTGAAAAGGAGCGCGATGCTCTTTCATCTAAACTTCAAAACAAGGAGCATGAAAGTAAAATTCTTGAAGCCTCACTGAAAGATAAATATGAAAGTGAACTGAAATTCAAGGATGAGACGATTGATCGCCTCAAAGATATGAAGTTGAAACTCAGCACAAAGATGGTTGGCGAGACACTGGAACAACACTGTGAAACTGAATTTAATAAATTACGCGCCACAGGTTTCAAAAATGCTTATTTTGAAAAAGATAATGATTCAAAAACTGGTAGCAAAGGTGACTATATTTATCGCGAAGACGATGATTCAGGCAATGAGATTATCTCAATAATGTTTGAAATGAAAAATGAAAGTGATGAGACTACTACCAAGAAAAAGAATGAGGACTTTTTACGCGAACTTGATAAAGACCGTATTGAAAAGAAATGCGAGTTCGCTGTTCTTGTTTCGCTTTTAGAGTTAGACAGCGAACTATACAACACCGGAATTGTCGATGTATTTCACAAGTATCCAAAAATGTATGTCGTTCGTCCACAATTTTTCATTCCAATCATAACCTTGTTACGCAACGCTGCCTTGAGTTCTCTTGAATACAAAGCAGAGCTTGCAGTAGTTCGAGCACAAAATATTGATATCACGAACTTCGAAGAAAATATGGAGGAGTTTAAAAGTGCATTTGGTAAGAATTATGAACTATGGGGTCGAAAGTTTGGCGAAGCAATTGAAGGCATCGATAAGACAATTACTCAGCTAGAGAAAACAAAAGCTGCACTTCTTTCTTCAGAGAATAATCTTCGACTAGCAAATGGTAAAGCCCAAGACCTTACCATTAAAAAATTGACCCGAGGTAATCCTACAATGAAAGTAAAGTTTGAGGAGCTTTCAGATACTAAAAAGCCACTGTAAAAATGAAAGCAAATAATAAAAGTATTTTAGGTCTACTAAACAGAGCAAAAATTTATGGCCTCCCAGAGGAAAAATTAAGGGAAATTTTACTGAGAGATAAAAACTGTATTTTTTGCGGTATAAAAATGAAGACTCACGTATCCTCTATTGGAACACCACGAGATAAAAAGACAATTGAGCATTTTAGTAATAAAGCTGAATGGGGAGAAGCGGTTGATGTCGGTATTTGTTGTGGTAGCTGCAATTCGAGTAAAAGTAATAAAAAAATATTTGATTGGTTTAAAACTAAATATTGCCTAGAACGAAATATCAATGAAAGAACAGTGGCAGAGCCAGTCAAAGATTATATTAAGAACAATAGTAAAAAGAGTTAATAAGTATCATATAGTTCATCATATGTAACTAGTTTGAATAAGGAATATGGAAATCAAGAATAGCATTGAGGAAATAACTGAATTGGCTGAAAAAAGTGAGGAAGATACGTACATGGGATTAAAATACTCTATTTTGATGAGTGTTGTTGGAGCTTTATTATGTTATTACGCACATGGATTGTTATGGTGGGGAGGAGTTTTTTTGTTAGGACTTGCATTAAGGGATTTTTTTCAGAGAGAAGGATATCAAAAAGGATTCATCAGTGGATATGATGCCGGTGTTGAAGATGCGTCTCCAGATAGTACTGAATATAAAAACTGGTTATCCGGAAATGAGGACAGTCACGATTAATTTCAAAGTATCGGGCCACCTCACGGGTACTTCTTCCTTCGCGCACCATACGCACCGCCTGTGCGTGGAGACGTGGTAGTTTATCATTTGTGCAATATGTCATTTTCATACCTTAAGCCATATGTGATTACAAAGTACTGAACAATTGCGATTGATTGACGAGCATCGATATAAATTGTATAGTTCTGTTGTTAGAGGTGGTAAATAACTCACATTTTTTATATGAAAAAGGCCATTATTTCGTTCGCCGTTGCACTCATTCTGGTACCATCAATTTCCTTTGCGGCAACACCTCCCAATATGGCCGCTCTAGAGGCACATAAAATTCAGATAATGGAGCAACTTATCGTGCTTCTTAAAGCACAAATCGAACAGCTTGTTGCCATTCTCGCACAGCGTCAGATGGTTTTGGGGGTAAGCACAACTACTCTTACCTCCTCGCCTACTACAACCACTGAAACGACTGTCCCCATAGTTAAAAAGAAACGGTCTGGCGGTGGTGGAGGTGGTGGTTCTTCGCACAGCAATCCTCCCCCAGAACCGCTCGTTCTCGATATGACTGCGCTCGAGAATCATTTCACTATTTCTGCTAATTACCCACTCGACCCACAGTTCATCACAGTGACCCTTAACCAAGCACCTGAATATACAGAAATACCGACAGTGCTTTCACTCCATAGTGCTGTGAGTGATGGTTCATTTCAAGATATTGAACTCACCAAAGTACCAAACGAACTCGCATACACCGTTGATATGCGTGCACGACTTGGGGCTGGTTTGAGTTTTATTGGAGAGTTTGATGTAGTCTTCCCTGATGCTCTTCTTCCTGAAGTATTTGAGTACACCACCTATTGGGACGGCAATGGTGTAACAAGAACTACTAGTATGACAAATCCGGGCTTAATAGGAGATGACCTCAATTTTATGCAATCAGCCGAAAACCCAGATGCGATGACTTTTGCTCTTGATGAGGATGAAAAAGTTGAATACGGCATCTTCGCGTTTGACCTCTCCACTGTAGAGAGTGTTGGCTACGTTACTCTCAATCAAATTAGCATCAACGTTACTGTTGGAACATTCGCATCAGGATCAAATCTAGATACGCTTGTTAATGACTTTCGTATTGAAGTTGATGGAGTGTCTTATGATGCTGAACCATATGTAGGAACTGGTTCTTCTGCATTAATAACTTTTGACATAAATGGTGAGCTAGCAATCCTCAGAAATCAGACTGTAGCTGTCGTTCTATTTGCTGACTTCAATTCGATGGATAGTGTAGACGAGGGTTCGACAATAGTCGCTTCTGCCTCAGCATCAGGTATCAGTACCATCGAACCAATAACGGTGGATGGAGGAACGGTCACGGGAGATACGCACACATTAAGGGTTAGTGGTGCTTTTAGTGAAGCAACCGATGAATCAGTATCAATGCAAGAAAATAGCGATTTTACTACTGAGGATAATTCAGGAATCTTCACCATTGAGTTTGATGTGACGGGATTTGGAACGGACTTGTACATCGATGATTCTGCTGTTCAGGGAACGAATCTCGGTATCGAAGGAGTGAATTACTTAATGATGACAACGGATGGTGCAACGACCTCTGGTTCAGCGGTTGCGTCGGTTAGTTCTACTGCAAGTAATGAAGGTGGGCGTTACTTAGTCTCTGAAGGTGAAACCGAAAGCTTTACACTTACCGTTGAGTATGACCCAGTGTCATCAGCATCGTATAGGATGCAACTACACAGCTTGAACTTTAAGAACATAAATGGTGACCCCGACACACAGCAACTAACAATTCCTGTTGAGGATTATCGAACCAGCAATCTTGTGATTTTGAATTAAAGGAAAATAGGGACAGTCATGATTAACTCATGGGCAAATCATAAGCACTTAGTCATGAGACGGCAAGAAGGAGTCCGTATATAATTCATAGATGCTCGAGAATAATTTCTTACTCAGACTCTATCGAGGTGATATTGATTTTGTTGTATCCTTTTGGGTTTACTCAATATTTGTTCCGATTGTTACTTTTTGTATCGTTGGCTTCTTTATTGATGTATTTAGTGACGATATATTTCTCGCAATCGCAATTTTTTATATTTTTTATGTCATCATTGCATGGATTGGTACGTGGCGAGCAGGAAGAAGGCATGCTGGGTCTGTGAAAATTAAAGAAGCATTGCAAGCACTTTTTATTCTCATCATTGTCTACGGTGTATACAGTGTCAGTTCGGAGAATATGGCTGACAAATCACCTGAGAAAGTAATCATAACGCAGGGAACAACAACTATTACGAATAATGTAGATAATCAGACAGAAGCTGATTCTGAAGCAGCCACAGAAGATAAGTGTAATGTTGTTGCGATTGAAATGCATGGTGGTCTGCTCACGTACATTCCAACAAAAGGCTACGACGACATGTTTGAAAATTATGGTGACACAGTCGCGAGTGAAAATATAACATCAACTATTACATCAGCAAATAAAACTGAGAATATTAAAGCAATCATAATAGAAGTTGATTCGGGCGGAGGTTCGCCGGTCGCGGCTGAGGAAGTAGCTATTGCGATAAAAAATAGTGAGAAACCAGTCGTTGCATTTATTCGTGAAGGAGGACTTTCTGCTGCGTACTGGGGAATTAGTAGTGCAGATAAAATCTACGCATCAAAAAATTCAGACGTGGGGAGTATCGGTGTAACTATGTCGTATTTGAGTAATGCTGAAAACAATGAAAATGCTGGTTATCGGTATGAGCAACTCAGTTCAGGCAAATTCAAAGACTCTGGTGACCCTGATAAATCGCTCACTGACGAGGAGCGAGAACTTTTCATGAGAGACATTAATATTATTAGTGAAAACTTCATTCAAGCAGTGGCAGAAAATCGAAACATACCGATTGAAGAGGTGACAAAAATTGCTGACGGTTCGTCAGTGCTTGGTGAGGCTGCTAAAAATTTAAGATTGATTGATGAAATTGGTGGACTTCCTGAGGTTTTGAAGGAAATTGAAGCTCGCATTGGTGAAAAACCAGTCCTTTGTTGGGATTGATATTTTATCGACACATACGCCTTTAACGTGCGAGTGTTGGTGTATCATTAATCCATATGGCCTACGTTGAGGACTTATACGATATTCAAGAAGTTACAAATGCGCTTCATGAACTATTTGCTGGCTCTGGACTTCAGGTGGAATTTGAGGAGGTGTACATTGGCGACCTCCACACAAGTTATCTCATAAACTTGCCACAACCCGAACAACTCGCGGAATACAAACCACTTTTATATGATGCGGTTGCAGAACTTCTCGGTACGACAAACTTCACCATCGAAGCTCCTGTTGGGGAAACCAATAATCAAATGCTCATAACGCTGCTCATTCCATACATTGAAAGTGAGGAAAGTTTTTTTGATACCATCAAGTCATACTTTCAAAGTTGGAATGATTTTTAGTACACAATCCCTGAGTGATATAATATTTTAATGAAATTAACTAAAAAACAGCTTTTCGGTTTACTTGCAGTTATTTTTATTTTTGGAGCAATATATTACATATTTTTTTATTCACCTTCGTATTTTTCATACTCAAGTTGTAGCAACAGTAGTCTTGGATTACCAAATCGAATTGAGTCTGTGGAATGGTCTGGTAATGATTTGATAGTACACACGAAAGCAAATGCTAATTGCGCAATACGAAAACTTGTAGGTAACTACTCAGTTTCAGGAGAAACGATTACTCTTACGGTTGAATCAAAATTCTGGCCTGTATTTGCAATGTGTAATTGTGCATACAACAGTACGTTTGTGCTTGATTCTCTACCCAAAAAGGATTATACGATTAACTTACTTATCGAAGGGAGACAAACCGACACTTTAACGTACAAATCAAATGGTGAAGTGAGTGATTATTGTGATAGTGATAGAAGTTATACGTGCTATGCCTCATACGCAGGAGATGTCCAACGGTTTAACCTCTTCACTAAAAATATGGAGACAAAGGTGACTCAACCAATGATTGTATACGATACAGAGGAAAACAAACGTATAGCAGAAAGCGACCCAAATTTTCTCAGACTTTTCAAAAAATATGATATGCCTTACGTGAATAACTACAAAGTGGTACGTTTCTATTTTGATGAAAACTCACAAGGCATTCGTATAAAAAGCACCGACTCAGTTGAGAGTGAGTCCGGGGCAGACAGCCCGCTTTCAGTACGTGACTCAAGCGCAAGAAATTTTACAGAAGGAGTTGAGCAGTATGTTGCAGCAAAATCATTCTTGGAATCTCAAGGTTCACTCGAGTGGAATTTGAAAAAACGACTTAATTTAGAAAATCTTAGCATCCATGCAAACGAAGCGGGCTTTGATTTTTCCATCAATGGTGAACCATATTCTTATCAAGGTCCATTTAGTGGTTATGAACAAAAGGGGAGTATAAATTACGGCGATATGCGATTTGATTTTGAAACTGGATTTCCGACTGTGTCAGAACTCGAGCGCACAACATTAAACTCGTTCATTGATGTTGTGAATAGAGTTCATACGCTCATCATAAACGACACTAACATTGATGCAGAGAGCATAATCTTCATTTCAATTGACATGCAAAAAATGACTGCAAGCTTTAATGCACAGACAAATCCAGAAAAGGAAGGGAAGGAAGAACACATAACCGTACATAATTACGACATTACGAAATACATTCCAATACAAAAATCGTATAATCTTGATATTAGTCTTCCAGAATAATTATCTAATCATATGAGTATAGAAGGAGCACCAAAATCACAGTCTAAAGGCCCACAACCAAATTTATCTGATCCCGAGGCACGAAATGCTGAAATGATACGAGAGCGCGACCGAATTCAAGGAGAAGTTGATGAAATACAGACAGAGATTTTTGAACTTAATGAAAGTACTGATCCAGACAAATACTCAAAGATTAAGGAACTACATCGCAAACAAGAAATGTTAGGAGCGGAAATGGAAGCGATGATGAAACGGTATTCGTAGCAAACTCTCTAAGAGACCGTAGAGAGTTTGACTTTGGTGTTGATATATAATAATTCAATGTTGATTTTCATTGATGATTCTGGTGATCCTGGATTTAAATTTGAAAAGGGTTCTTCAAAATATTTTGTTATTGCTTTACTAATTTTTGATGACAATCTTGAAGCAGAAAAAATGGCAGTTGCTGTAAAAGAGTTAAGAAGGCAGTTTAAATTATCAGATCGTGAGGAATTTAAATTTAATAAATCAAACGATAGAATTCGTAAAGCATTTCTAATTAAAATATGTGAGTATTCGTTCAGAATTCGCTGTCTTATTGTTAATAAAACCCATATCTACAGTCCTGAGTTAAAAAATCAAAAAGATAAATTCTATGCGTTTTTTATTAAAGAAGCGCTCAAATATTCTAATGAAACAATTATCGATGCGAAAATTCGTATAGATGGAAGTGGCGACAGGGAATTTAAAAAACAGTTTTTTACTTATCTCAGAAAAGAATTAAACTCAAAAGATAAAAGTATTATAAAAAATTGTAAAATGGTTAACTCAAGAACTGATGTTTTGATTCAAACTGTTGATATGATTGCTGGTGCTGTACGAAGATCTTATGAAAAGAATGAAAAAGTTTATAAAAGCATTATTCAAAAGCATATCGAAGATGAGTGGTATTTTAGATAACAAAAAATATCCCGCGAGGGATATTTCCAACCACTCGGTCTAGACTGGTTGTCCCAGCCACGCCACCATCCGGTGACAGTTCGACACGAAAGTTTTTGTATATACACTATATCACTTGACAGACTGAAAATCAATTGTTTTCCACAGACGATTCAAGTATTTGAAAAACGTAAATATAGTTCAAATTTGAGTATAATTTACGTTTTTCATAGCAAAATACGTAAATTTGAACGAATTCTTAGGTAAATTTACGTTTTTCAAATTTGATAACACATACTAACCGCGAGGGGCGAAGCTCCTCGCGGTTTTTGAAGTGATTTTTGATGCATAATTTCGAAAATCTGGTACGCTAACGTCTTACCCCAGTCGCAGAAACTTCCTTACGTCGTTTCGCACGGGGCAGGTGTCATTAACTTTTTAAACTATGAGTTTAAGTGTCGGGATAGTTGGTTTACCTAATGTTGGCAAAAGCACGCTTTTTAATGCGCTTACCAAAAATTCTGTACCGGCGGAAAACTATCCATTTTGTACCATTGACCCATCGGTCGGGGTAGTTCCCGTTCCTGACCATCGACTCGAGACGCTCTCTAAGATTTCAAATTCTGAAAAAATTATTCCTGCGATTGTTGAATTTGTTGATATTGCCGGCATTGTGAAAGGAGCTTCTGAAGGAGAGGGGCTTGGAAACAAGTTTCTCTCAAATATTCGTGAAGTCGATATGATTGCAGAAGTGGTGCGCATTTTCGATGACCCCGATGTCATTCACGTCGGTGGTGCCGTTGATCCACTTTCCGACATTGAGGTGATTAACCTTGAGCTCATTCTCGCTGATGCTGAAACCGTTTCAAAAAGACTTGGCAACGTCGAAAAGGATGCACGCCGTGGTGATAAGACTGCGATTAAAGAAAAAGAGATGCTCGAACGACTCCTTCCACATCTTGAAAATGGACAACTTGCAAACACACTACCTATGGACGAGGAGGAAATGTTTATTCTGAAAAGCATTCATCTCCTTACCATGAAGAAGTTCCTTTATGTGCTCAATAAGAAAAACGGTTCGTACAACTTTGATGAAACAAATGACGACCGTTGGACTGAGCTTATGGAATTTATGGAAACAACCGGCTCAGAATATGTGCTCATTGATGCCGGTATTGAACAAGAGCTTAAAGATTTGGATGAAGCAGACAAAGTTGAGTTTCGTCGTGAGTATGCAACACTCGATTCAGGAATCGATTCACTCATCAAAGCGTGTTATCACCGCCTTGGACTCATGTCGTATTTCACGACAGGAGAGAAGGAGACACGCGCATGGACGGTACGACAGGGTGCGACTGGCCCAGAAGCAGGTGCAGCGATTCACACTGATTTTCAGACGAGATACATTCGCGCACAAGTAGTAACATTCGATGATTTGGTGAACTGCGGTTCAATCGCTCAAGCACGCGCAACGGGAAAGCTTCGTACTGAAGGAAAGGAATACATTGTGCAGGAAAGCGATGTTATTGAATTCATGATTGCATAGAGTTTGTTCAAAAACTTCTCATACTGCGTTGCACTTCGTTCGAAAACACTCATCGTATGTTTAATACGTCTTGTATTTTCTCACTTGTGCGCCTTGTCTGAGAAGCTTTTAACCACACTCTTTACGAGATATATAATCAAAAGGTAAACAAGAAATATAGTATGGCTTGGTTTGTATATATTTTACGATGTAGCGACGGCTCACTCTATACGGGAGTGACGACCGATATTGATAGACGTTTTATTGAACATAAGGAAGGGAAGACGGGTGCGAAATATACGCGTTCAAGGTTTCCTATTGAAGTTGTGTATCGGGAGACCTGCGCTTCGCGGAGCGAGGCGCAGGTAAAGGAGTCTGCGCTCAAAAAACTACGGAAAGCAGACAAAGAACTGGTCGTAAAAACATACAGAAAATCTAAGCGAAAACATTGACAAAATCGAAACTAATCGTATAGTGTCGCCAGTAACTTTGTTCACTGAAAGGGAGAACACAATGGAATTTGAACAACGTATTGAATCACTTTGCTACGGCGCACAGCCGACTGCGCGCGAAGCAGTGAAGCTTGGTAGGGCGTTTGAACTGCCAAACAAAATCAAGAAGGTAGCCACCTTCACAAACAACTTTGGCGAGGTGTCGGATATATCGTTTATTCCACACCACTACGCATCGGCGTATCCAAGACTTGAACAACATGACGGGGGCGGCGATATTTCGTCGGGCATTGTCGCACTTCCACAACGCTTCAACTGGATTTATCTTGTCATCATGTTGCAAGAGTACAAGGATAATGAAGAAACTAAACAAACAAACGAGATTGACAGCGTCGTGTATGCTGACTGGTGGATTGTCGGTAATAGACTTGAACTTCCTCAGGAGCAAGATGGCGCCAAGTGGGTCAAGTATTTCGGGAGCTGGGCGCACTCATCCATTTGGCTCATGCGTCCGTCTGGGCTTGGCGTGTTCCTAGCCTGCCTCTACAGATTCTAAGCAACCGGGCGTCGCGAACTTGCGACGCCCTTTCTTTTGGTACACTCGCGCACTATTTTTTGTTTACGCAATCATGTGTCACTGATAAAATTTATGCATACATGAAGAAAAAGCACAAGCGCGTATCCATCACCACTGATGAATGGTTTGTTATTGGCTCTATTGCTGCTCTTGCAACGACACTCATCGCACTCCTTCCACCCATGATGAATTCTCCATGGTTCACGGATTTGATTCCACCTATTCAATATTTGATATACAACATTGGATTCATACTGCTTACTATCGTCCTCATTGGTGTTCCTATTTCTTACTTACATGACCAAGCGATTGAATACTGGAACGTTTTTCGTAGTGGTGTGAGTTCATGGCTTATCTTTAGTTTTATTCTTGACGTATGGCAACCACCATTTGCGTTTGGTACGAATGGTAGCTCACTCATCAATGACCCACATTCTTTGTACGGAGCAAGTGTTGACCATATGCTCGGCTGGGTCTACCTACATTTTGTTGATCCAACCGTATTCTTTAATCTACCAGTGTTAGGCCCTGTTTCATTTCTGTTTATTCTTATTTACTTTATTACACCAATTTGTGCGGTATTTGTCTCTGCACTCCTCTTCAAACCCGGTTTTCTCGTGAGTATGTTCGGAAATGAGGTATTGTAGCCCAAAGTGTGGACTAACATTTGACTAAATAGCAATTTTCTAGTACTCTGTCACCACTTCGCGCCCCACGCTGGCGCATTTTTATTTCATTGTATGCACGGAAAAGAAACACGAAACATTGCGATTATCGCACACGTTGACCATGGTAAAACAACGCTCACTGACGCCATTATGCGCCAGACTGGTGCGGTAACAGACGCAAATGTCACCATGGACAGTAACGCACTCGAACAAGAGCGCGGTATTACTATTTACGCAAAGAACACCTCAATCGAGTACAAGGGTACTAAAATTAACATTGTTGATACACCGGGACACGCAGACTTCGGTTCTGAAGTGGAGCGTGTGCTTCGTTCAATCGACTCAGTGCTTCTCATCGTCGACGCTCAGGAAGGGCCGATGCCACAAACACGCTTCGTACTTAAGAAATCTCTCGAACTCGGACTCAATCCGATTGTCGTCATTAACAAAATCGATAAGCCTGCAGCTGACCCACACAAGGCAGAAGAGCAGGTACTTGAACTTTTCCTTGAACTCGGTGCGCATGATGAGCAAGCTGATTTTCCTGTTGTATACGCAATTGGACGACAGGGAATTGCAAAGCGAAAACTCACCGACGAATCGAGTGACCTCACACCGCTTCTCGATGTGATTCTTGAAAACGTTCCACCTGCAAAAGGATATTCAGAAGGTGAAATTCTTCGTGCACAGGTGTTTAATCTTGGCTATGACAATTTCCTTGGGCGTCTTGCAGTAGCACGCATCTACGAAGGTGAACTCAAAAATGGACAGAATGTGCATATTCTTCATAATGGACAAACACCACGCAAAGGAAAAGTTGCCAAGCTATTCACCTTCAAAGGTATTGAGCGCGTTGAGTCAGAAAGTGCTTATGCGGGCGACATAGTAATCGTCGCAGGGTTCAGTGATATCAATATTGGAGAAACGATTAGCGACATTGACGGTGCGCAACCACTTGATGCGATTGCAGTAGACCAACCAACGATTGCGCTTGATTTTGTGGTCAACAACTCACCCTTTGCAGGACGAGAAGGAAAATTTGTGACCTCACGACAGCTTCGTGAGCGACTTGAGAAAGAACTTGAAATCAATGTAGGACTCAAGGTAGATTTTAATAACGGTGATTCGTTCAAAGTGTATGGACGAGGAGAAATGCATATTTCTATTCTTCTTGAGAATATGCGCCGTGAAGGATACGAAATGCAGGTGTCACAACCACAGGCGATTATTGAAGAACGAGAGGATGGGAAGTATGAACCGTTTGAGGAAGTAACTGTTGATATTCCAAGCGAGTACCAAGGAGCAGTTATTGACCGCCTCGGACGACGTGCATTCATCATGACCGATATGATTACTCATGGTAATCAGGTACGGCTCATTCTCGAAGGTCCAACACGTGGACTTCTTGGCTACAAAGGACAATTTATTATTGACACACGTGGCGAAGGAATTCTTTGTTCTCGTGTACTCGGTTTCAAGCCATACGCAGGAGAAATCAAAAAACGACAGGCTGGTTCAATGGTTTCAATGGCGAGTGGGAAGGCGCTCGGATTTTCTCTCTGGAATCTTCAGGATCGTGGACAACTCTACATCGGCCCCGCAACTGAGGTGTATGAAGGAATGGTTATTGGTAACACCTCAAAGGGTGAAGAAATGATGGTGAACCCAACGAAAGGAAAACAACTTTCTAACGTGCGTTCTTCAGGAACTGACGAGGCGCTCACGCTCGTGCCACACCGTCCTGTTTCGATTGAAATTGGTCTTGAAATCATGGCTGACGATGAATATCTCGAGGTTACTCCGCAATCAACGCGTATTCGAAAGCAGGTGCTCAAAGAGACTGATAGAGTTAAGTCACGAAGAAATTAGCTATTACAACTAGCACTTAGCTTTTAGCTTCTGGATTTCTGGTCAAGCCGGAATGACAGACGCGACTAGCATTTAGCTTCTGGATTGCTTCACTTCGTTCGCAAAGACGTAACTTGCTTATATTCCATATTCAATATTCTCTATTCCATATTCATTATTCTCCCGTATAATGAAATACACATGAAAACGACATACATTTATATTGCACTTATCATTGTGCTCATTGTTGGGCTTGTAGTTGCTCGAAATGCTTCAGATAGACAAATTGTTACCGTAACCTCAAAGTACGATGTGTTTGCTGAATGTATCAGTAATGCGGGAGCAAAATTCTATGGAGCGTACTGGTGTCCTCACTGCCAAGACCAAAAAAAACTTTTTGAGAATTCAAAGAAGCTTCCGTACATTGAGTGTTCTACCCCAGACGGAAAAGGGCAGACAAAGGTATGTGCTGAAGCGGGTGTAACTAGCTACCCAACCTGGAAATTTGCTGACGGAACAACTGAAGATGGCCTCCTCCAATTTGATAAACTCGCTGAAAAAACTAATTGTTCTGTACCAACTGAATGATAGAGACCATACAAACAACAAATTATATTCTGGCGCTCGGCGGTATAGTAATTTTTTTGTTATCAACACTATTTGTTGTTGATTTGTACACAAGCAAATCGCTCAAGCCACTCATTTCGAGGTGGTGGCTTTGCTTAGCGCTCGCTACAACATTTGGCTCCTCTATGATGACTCTCGTCTACTCAGAAATTTTTGGACTAGTACCTTGTGGCCTTTGTTGGTTAGGGCGACTATTTCTCTTTCCACAAGTTTTTCTGCTTGCGACTGCTCTCTATTACAAAGATAAAATGTTCGCGCGATACGGAATCGTGCTTTCATCATTAGGATTCTGTGTTTCGCTTTATCATCACTATATACAAATGGGTGGAAGTGAGTTCATTAAATGTCCAGCCTCAGGAGCGAGCTGTACACAACGATTTCTGTTTGAATTTAACTTTATTACGTTTCCACTCCTTTCAGCGGGGCTCTTTTTCTTTTTAATTGTGCTCTATTACTACGTGCTCAAAGTAGGTAGTGATTAACTCATCTCAGTCGGTGGGTTTGCCTTTTGTACTGGGCTTACGATATTCGGATTCCATTCAGCGACAATTTTGCCATGCGCAGTTTCATATTGTTCTATCTCATGCGTGAGATATTGAAGTAATCGCTTAGTATGTCCGGGGGTAAGCGAGTAGATTGTTGCCTGTGTTCCTGAGCTCATGCCGATAGCAAAAAATTCTGGAGTAAATCCAATTTTGATATTTTCACAAAAAAGTTTTGGTGCTTTCTGAAGATCTTCTGATTGCATACGCATTATATTGATGGACTTATAATAAAACAGCAGTATACTCCAAATTAGGTAGTTTTGTATTTTAAATCACTTACGCGGAAAGGACTAGGATGTTCTACAATCGACCCATACGTCTATGGAAAGACTCAGGGTACTATCCCGAACAGTATCAGAGTAACACCACGAACTACGCAAAGAGACTTGATTTGCGACTCTTGCGCTGGGATCTCAAGGATGCGTGCACTATCACGCAAACGTGCACGGTTCTCATCAAGATTCTTGTACGAAAGCTCGCTCCATGAACAATAGCAAGGGCGACCTCCGGTCGCCCTTTCTTAAGACAAGGTATGTACTGTACAAATCCGTAAAACAAGCGCACAATTTAGACGTATGATAAGTCTAATAGCATTAGGCTTAATAGTGCTGGTCATTGTCGTACCAGCAACCTTATTATCAAGCTTTAATACTAACTCTATGGAAAATACTGCAAAAAACTTTGCTCTACAATTGGGCTCACTCGTTTCACTCTACGTCTCAATTACCGCACTCATTATGATGCTTTTTGGCATCATCACGATTCAATATCCTGACGTTGCACAAGGGTACTATGAATATGATTCAGCGAGCTCTGGCATTCGCTTTGGTATCGCCCTTCTCATTGTATTCTTCCCAACGTATATTTTGCTTACCCGTCTGGTAAACAACATTCGAAGGCGTGAACAAGGCACCTACCTCATGCTTACCAAATGGCTCATCTACCTTTCACTCCTCATTGGTGGCGCAACAATCCTCGGTGACCTTGTAGCAGTGGTAAACAGTTTTCTCATGGGAGAACTCACCATTCGCTTCGTACTTAAAGCACTTTCATTCTTCATCGTTGTGAGTGCTGCATTTGTGTACTATTTGCTTGACGCAAAAGGATATTGGCAAGCTAATGAGAAAATCTCAATTCAATATGCAGGAGGCGTTGCCGTGTTTGTTGTTATCGCGCTCATACTTGGATTTACACGAGTTGAGCCACCAACAAAGGTGCGCGAAATGAAAATTGATGCACAACAGATAAATGATTTGAGTATTATTCAATCCGGTATTGAAGAGTACTATGCAGTAAACGGAAACTTACCTGACACGATAGATGACGTATATGTTGATGTTCCTGCCCCAACGGCACCCGAAGGGCGAACACCATACTCGTATAATCTCACAAGCGCAGGCTCGTTTGAGCTCTGTGCACGTTTTGAAAGTGCTTCATCGAAAGCTGAACAAGCACAGTATTCTGAACCAATGTTTGACACCGGACGAATCATAAAGAATCCATACAACTGGACACATGCAGAAGGGAACGTGTGCTTCTCACGCACACTGAACGTCATGGATGCATCTGCTGTACCGAGTGTACCCGTTAAGAAATAGTTGGTCTGTAGTTTGCTTTACTAGTTCGTCGCAGAATGAATCGACAGCTCTGCTGCGAGAATGAATGCGACAAATGTTTAGTATGGCAGAGGCCATATCCTTAGCTAGAAAACTGCCCATGGTCCTATGCGGTTAGCACAGGGCAGTTTACTGGTGAGCGCCAAGAATGCCCTGTCTCGTTAGAGCGGGGCTGAATTGGCGATTAAAATTGCGTCTGCGGTGGCAGACTCATATGCCAGAACAGCAACCTGGTGTTTGTTGCAACTCACTAATGCTCTGCATTAGTGAGTTGCAACAAACTTGCTTTACTTGTTACCAATTAATGGCATAATGACGCCACTGTTAGTCGCGTATACATAACGTTCATTATGCATAAAAAATTTGACCACGAATCGATAGAAAAGAAATGGCAGAAGGAGTGGAAGGAACGTGGTCTCTATGACGTCGGTGAACGCGACCTCGCTAAGGAAAAAGAGTACGTACTCGTTGAATGGCCATATCCCTCTGGCAACCTCCATATTGGGCACTGGTTTGCCTTCGCGGTTGTCGACATCTATGTACGCACAAAACGCATGCAGGGAAAGCAGGTGCTTTTCCCGATGGGTTTTGATGCATTCGGCCTTCCAGCTGAAAATGCTGCGATAAAGCGAAATCTCGACCCAAAGGCGTGGACATACGAGAACATGGCGTTCATGCGCTCACAGCTTGAGAGTATGGGAAATGCATTCTCGTGGGACAAAACTACAAGCTCAACAGACCCTGAGTACTACAAGTGGACACAATGGATGTTTATCAAGTTTTTTGAGAACGATATTGCGTTTCGTGGAAAGGCAACCGTGAACTGGTGCCCAGGGTGTAACACGGTGATTGCAAATGAACAGGTCTTGCCTGATAACACCTGTAACCGATCGGGGGATGTTATAGAGAAACGTGATGCAGAACAGTGGATGCTTCGCATAACAAAGTACGCTGACAGGCTCATTGATTCACTCGACACACTTGATTGGCCAGAGCATATTAAGGAATCACAACTACAGTGGATTGGGCGAAGTAAGGGTGCCGAACTGACGTTCCCACTTTCAACCGGCGATTCACTTACGGTTTTCACCACACGTCCTGACACACTTTTTGGGGCAACATATGTCGTGCTTGCTCCTGAACATGAGCTAGTTTTGAAAAACAAGGACTTGATAACAAACTGGATTGAAGTCGAGACATATATCAAAGAAGCGTCACAGAAAGATGAGATTGACCGAACGAATGCGAATAAAGAAAAAACTGGTGTACAACTTCAGGGAATTACCGCAACAAACCCCGCAACAGGTGAAGAAATTCCAGTGTATATTGCCGATTATGTACTCAAAGGCTACGGAAGCGGTGCAATCATGGCAGTGCCGGCACACGATGAACGCGACTTTGCGTTTGCAACTAAGTTTGGTCTCAAAATTCAACAAGTTATTGCACCTCTATTCGTTGAAAAGCATAACCCACCAAAAGAAGGTCTTAAGGATGTAAGGAGAGATACTATTCTTGTCTTTCTGCGTGACACCGTTACTGACACATACGCTCTTCTTGACTGGCATAAAACACTTGAAGGTATTACCACAACCATCATGGGGGGTATTGAAGAAGGAGAAGATGTGCAGACAGCGGCACTTCGAGAAATTGCTGAGGAAAGCGGAATAACATCAGCACGTTTTGTTAAGGAATCACCATGGATTTCTGAAGCAAAGTATTGTGCCTCACACAAAAATGAGAACCGGCATGCAATTGCAAAGGTATGTCTTTTTGAGGTTGATGGCGTTTCGCCGGAAATCAGTGTGGCAGAAAACGAAACTGAAAATCATACGCTTCGATGGGTTCATCGAGATATGATTGAGAGTTCACTTACACCTCCGCACCAAAAGTTCTGCTGGAGAACAATACTTTCTGATTTTGCAATATCTGAAAGTGGTAATCTCATCAATTCAGGAGAGTTTACGGGAATGAATTCAGAGGAAGCTAAAATTGCAATCACAACGAAAGTTGGCGGTAAGCTTGCTAATACGTATCGTCTTCGTGATTGGTCTATCGGGCGACAGCGCTACTGGGGAGTTCCTATTCCTATTGTCTATGATCCAGAGGGGAAAGCACACGCAATACCAAAGGAACATTTGCCATGGCATCTGCCAACCGATGTCGATTTTAAACCAACTGGTGAGGCACCACTCGCAAAGAGTCAGGAACTTAAAGAGCGAGTTAAGAGGATTTTTGGAAAGGGCTGGACACCTGAGGTTGAAACGATGGACACCTTCGTAGATTCTTCTTGGTACTTCTTCCGATACTTTGACAACCACAATGAGCTCGAACTTTCATCAGTCGAAAAACAGAAAGAGTGGATGCCGATTGATATCTATTTTGGTGGTTCGGAACACAACACGATGCACCTTCTCTATTCTCGCTTCTGGACTAAAGCACTTTACGATTTGGGTCTTTCAATCGTCGATGAGCCGTACGAGCACCGTATCAATCGTGGGTTGGTGCTTGGGCCCGATGGTAACAAAATGAGCAAGTCAAAAGGGAACGTTATTGACCCAGACGAGCAGGTGAAACGACTTGGTGCTGATACGGTCAAAATGTACCTTGCATTCATGGGCCCATACGGTGAGATGGCAAACTATCCATGGGACATGGGCGGAATTGTTGGTCTCCGACGATTTCTTGAACGCGTCTACGGACTTCAAGACCACGTTATTGAAGCAGAGCCACTTCTGACATCTCAATTACTCCACCGCACCCTTCAAAAACTCAAAAGTGATATCAATGCCTACAAATTTAATACGGCAATCAGTGCGCTTATGATTTTTGTAAACACTGCAGAAAAATCTGGACTTACTAAAGAAAGCTACCAAATATTTCTCAAGCTTCTTGCCCCATTCGCACCACACCTTGCTGATGAACTTTGGCATGAAGTGGGGAATGAACATTCAGTCCATGAGGAAGCCTTTCCAGAAGCGGATTCAGAGCTTGCGCGAGTGGATGAAGCAACCATTGGTGTGCAGGTGAATGGAAAGATGAGAGGTTCTATCACAATTTCGAGTAATGCAACCGAGGAAGAGGCAGTGAAAGTCGCACTCAAGAACACTGCCATTAGTGAACGTGTGGGGAAGGGTATAACAAAGGTTATCTATAAGCAGGAGAGAATCCTTAATCTCATCGTATCCGAGTCAAGCTAGGTTACTTGACGACTGTACTTTATCGTGATAAAAAGGTGTTACATTTACATAAATATTAGGTGATATCAAAGGAAAACCGAAATTACTATGATTACATTTAAACCAAAAGTCGTCACAAAGAAGCTGCTCTCAGTCCTTCCTGACCGAGCGCGCGATGTACTTAAAAAGCGATATGGACTCGGAGATTCTTCAGAAACTCAAACTCTTGAGTCAATCGGTTCTACCTACGGCATCACCCGTGAGCGTGTACGTCAGATTGAAAACTATGGCATCCAGAGTATTCAAAAATCTGAAGTATACAAAGAATTCAAGTTAGTTTTTGATGAAATTCATGCTCAAGTTGAGGCACTCGGATGTGTGGTAAACGAGGAGGAACTTCTTAGTGAGCTTTCTACTGACCCTACCGTTCGCAACCACATGTACTTCCTCCTCGTCATTGGTAGTCCATTTTTCCGCAGTCGAGAGGACGCATATTTTACCCATCGCTGGTATATCGAGAAGAAAATTGCCGACAAGGTTGAAACTGCACTTAAAAATATTTTCGAGTCACTTCAGGAAGAAGAACTTATTCCAGAAGAAGATATTATTGCTCGCCTTAAAGACCACGTTATTGATCTTGAAGAACGTTACCATGATGACAAGATTCTTCGAAGGTGGCTCGCTATTTCTAAGGAGATTGACCGTAACCCACTTGGCGAATGGGGTCTCGCTTCAAGTCACAATGTACGCGCGAAAGGAATCCGTGACTATGCGTACCTTGCAGTGAAGCGTCACGGTTCTCCTATGCACTTTAAAGAGGTTGCGGAGTCAATTCAGCGACTTTTCAGCAAGAAAGCACACATTGCCACTACTCACAACGAACTCATCAAAGATAAGCGTTTTGTTCTCGTCGGCAGGGGACTTTATGCACTCACCGAATGGGGTTACTCAGCGGGAGTTGTAAAGGATGTCGTACGAGAAATTTTGAAACGCTCTGGCCCACTCACGCGTGAAGAAATTATTGATAAAGTTCGTAAAGAGCGATATGTAAAAGACAATACGATTATCGTCAATTTACAGGATACGACACTGTTCAAGAAACTTCCTGACGGAAACTATATTGTTATCGAATAATCTATCTGTGCATAAACCCCGAGAAAGGCTGCGCCTTTCTCGGGGTTTTGCGTTAGAATATATCTATACACAGAACATATGAAAACGCCGATTGAATTCGTCGAAGGTTTCGGAGTGAATGCTGCGTGGATTTTTGTAGCACTTGGACTCGGGCTTTTTTATGTTGTCTTTACGTTTATTGAAGTCCCTTCATGGGAAGTCTTTAATTGGATGTTTATCACTGCTCCCGTCTGGCTCCCCGTGATTACGTTTTACCTTTTGCACGAATACTGGCTCTATTTCGTGCGCAAGCAGTTTGATATTGCACAAGGAAGAGTGACGCTCGAAATAAAGTTACCTCAGGAAGTATTTAAATCCCCAGAGGCTATGGAACTCGTGCTCATTCAAATGCACCAAACAGCTGCACCCGATAACCACACCCAAACATATTGGGACGGAAAACATCCACCCGTATATGGTCTTGAGCTTGTTTCAAGAGGGGGTGATGTTCGCTTCTATATCAGTGTCCCACGCAAGAAGTTTAAAAATATTGTTGAGACACAGCTGTATGCGCAATACCCTGGGGTTGAAGTACATGAGCTTGATATAGACTACACTGCAGAAGTGCCGTGGGACACGAGCAAGTTTTCCTATTTTTCACTCCATTTTGGACCCAAGAAGGCTGACGCGTACCCAATAAAAACATATCTCGATTACGAACTCGATAAGATGCCAAAAGAAGAAGAAAAAGTTGATCCAATTAGCTCAATGCTTGAAGCTCTTGGGAGCATAAAACAGGGTGAATACTTGTGGGTACAAATTCTTATCAGTGCACACCGAGAAGAGAACTTCAAAGTTGGTGCAATCGGGACTCACCCAGATTGGAAAGATGAAGCAAAAGCAGAAATTAAAAGAATTATTGAAAATGCAAATAAGCGTGTAGGAATTGATCCAAAAAAAGACAAAACGAAGACGCTCACGATGATGAACGTTTCAGATGCTGAAAAGGAAACCATTAAATCGATTGAGAGAAGCATCGGCAAGAATGCTTACAATACGGCTATTCGTGGCATGTACATAGGCAAAAATGAAGCCTATCTTCCAGGAGAGCGCATCGGTGCGCTCATTACCGGTTGGCGCTCTTTTGATGATCTCAACCGCAATGCAATCGGCGTGAAGTGGCGTACGGACTTCGACTGGAATTGGTGGCAAGACCCGAGAGATAAGCGAAAGACTGCACTCAAGAAACAAGAGCTCGATGAATACAAACGCCGTGTGTACACAAACCACAATAGCAATGATAAAAAGAAAGTGATGACCACTGAAGAGCTCGCGACGATTTTCCATCTCCCTGGAAAGGTCATTAACACCCCATCGCTTGGTCGCCTGCAATCAAAGCGTGGTGAACCACCCGTTAATCTCCCTATCAGTGGGTAGTATGCAACCTCTCATACTTGAACCTGACGATGTTCTCACAAGCAAGTCTATTGTTGGACGAACTTTTCTTTTCATTGTTCTCATTGTTATTGTTGGCTTAGTCGTAGTCCTCTTTTCTTGGTTTCGAACCCTAGAAGAACCTCCAGAACTTTTTCCCGTTAATGTAGATATCACAATCCCCGAAGGGGCAACTGTTTCTGCTGTTTCAGATCATTTCGACGAACTCGGACTCGTAACCTCAGGTTTTTACTTTTATCTAATTCTTGAATCAGATTTTAGTAATAATTTCATTCAAGCAGGAACATATCGCTTTCCTCGACCTCTTACAGTCACTGAAATCAGTCAGGCAATTACTACCGGTGATTATTCTTCACCTCCGGTATCTGTGACCTTTCCAGAAGGTTTTAAAGTAAAAGATATGCTCCAATATCTTCCCGAGTCATATGACACCATCGACGTCGAAGTTTCTCAAGATAGAGAAGGGTATCTTTTCCCTGACACGTACTTTATTAAATCGGACACCACGTTTGCAGAACTGCTGGAGACGATGCGTGAAAATTTCGATGAAAAGATTAAACCACTTCAGACTCTTATCCTAGAATCTTCACTTTCGTTAGAAGAAATTATCACACTCGCATCAATCGTTGAACGCGAAGGAAATGACAAGGCTTCAATGGGAATGGTTGCGGGTATTTTACAAAAACGACTTGAACTCGGGATGCCGCTACAGGTTGATGCTACACTTGATTATCTTTTAGGAAAAACGAGTGAGGAGCTGACTGGTGATGACCTCGAGATTGATTCACCTTTTAATACGTACTTGTACAAAGGCTTGCCCCCAGCGCCAATTTCTAATCCAGGTATTAACGCGATTATGGCAGTACTCGAACCAATTGATTCACCGTATCTCTACTACCTCACCGGAGATGACGGTGAGTTCTACTACGCGAAAACATTTGAGGAACATAAACAGAACAAGGCACGGTACCTGAGATAAATTTAAAAACTAAAATTTAAAAACTAAAATTTTAGTTCATATTTATATTGTTATATGATACGTTTGATTTTATGAAGAGAGAAACCGTATATGTAGGCCTATCGGGAGGCGTCGATTCTGCAGTGAGCGCAAAGCGTTTAATTGATGCGGGTCACAACGTTGTGGGCGTTTTTATAAAGGTGTGGCAACCTGATTTTTTGTCGTGCAACTGGGAAGCAGAGCGCCTTGATGCGATGCGTGTTGCAGCACACCTCCAAATTCCGTTTCTCACCTTTGATGCTGTGGATGCTTATAAAAAAGAGGTGGCTGATTACATGATTTCTGAATATAAAGAGGGAAGAGTGCCAAACCCCGATGTGATGTGTAATCAACATGTAAAATTTGGTGCATTTCTCCAGTTTGCGCGGAGGAGCGGTGCAGATAAAGTTGCGACGGGACACTACGCACAGGTCAAAAAACAGGGTGACCGTTTTGTACTTCACCGTGGTGCCGACCAAACAAAAGACCAAAGTTACTTTCTCTGGACACTCACGCAAGAACAACTTGCTCATATATATTTTCCTGTCGGAGATACTCTGAAGGTTCAGATTCGAAAAGAAGCAGAGCGTGCAGAGCTTCCCGTCTTTAATAAGCACGACAGTCAAGGAATTTGTTTCCTTGGTCAGGTTGATATCGAAGAATTTCTCTCACACTATATTAAAACTGAAAAGGGTCGTGTCCTTGATGTCCAAGGAAATCATATTGGAACTCACCATGGAGCGGTCTACTACACACTTGGGCAACGACAAGGGTTTAGTATTTTCGTTGCGGGCACAGAGAGTAAAGCACACTATGTCGTTAAAAAGGATTTACATACAAACACCATAACCGTTGATACAAAACCGCGCGTGCTCATTTCTTCAAAAGAAAAAATTATGTTGCGAAGCGTTAATCGAATTCAACCTTCGCTTGAGGGAATGTTAACGGCCGAATTTAGATACCGACAAAAACCTTTTCGAGTAGAAATAAGAGAAGAGAGTGATGATTATGTTATGCTTACAGTGCTTGATGAGGGAATTGAAATTCCTTCAGTCGGGCAATCATGTGTACTCTATCGTGATGATGAGTGCATTCTAGGTGGAATCATTTCGTAAAAACATCTGCCTGCGGTACCCCGCAGTAAGCTCTTGGGGCATTACGGGGGCAGAACCAGGTGTTTGTTCTAGCAGAAGAATCGTCCGCCGACGATGCATATTAATGTCGCATTCATCCTCGAGGCAGAGCCCCGAGGCATTCTGCGACGAACTAGTAATAATCATGAAAATAACTAAAGCAGACGGAACACAAGAGGAATTTAAAACACAAAAGTTACGCTCATCACTCAAACGTGCTGGTGCTGGAAACAATGAAGTCAATCGCATCGTTGCGCAAATTGAATCAACACTTACTGACGGAGCACATACGCAAGAAATTTATCGAAAAGCATTTGATTTACTTCGTGAGAGCAACGATCCAGTTGCAGCAAAGTACTCTCTACGTAGGGCAATATATGGACTTGGTCCAACCGGTTTTCCGTTTGAAGATTATCTGGCACGACTTTTTGAAATCGAAGGTCACCGAACACGAAAGCGTCTTATTCTGAAGGGACACTGTGCAACACATGAGGTGGATTTAGCAGTGTACACACCAACCGAAACCTTTGTTGCTGAAGCAAAATTTCATATGCAACCAGGTATCAAATCTGACTTGCAAGTAGTCATGTACTCATACGCGCGATTCCTTGATTTACGTTCACGACCCGTCGCACGAGACGATAAATTTGGAATTTCTTCACTCTACATTATTACCAACACAAAGTTTACACAAGCTGCGATTAAATATGCTGATTGTGTAGGTATCAAACTCATTAGTTGGGATTATCCAAGAGTTGATTCACTCCAAGCGCGTATTGAACGAGCAGGTGTATACCCCATTACTGTGCTCACACGTTTGCCTCTTGCGCAGAAGCGTCGCCTCATTGAAATGGGAGTCATTCTCTGTGTTGATTTAGTTAAAAACCCCAGTATCTTGCATCTTATGGGCCTTTCGAATATAAAAATTGACTCAATTATTGGTGAGGCATCGATGCTTTGTGGCTCAAAATAAGGAAATTGACACTTTTAGCCATTTAATGCCGTAATACTGTGGCCTTCACACGTGCTAAAAAATGCGTGTTATAATCGCCGAGATATTATAGGAGTTAGCAGAGTTAAGCATAATATGTCAGAAACAGAAAAGCAGGAGGGACAAAAAACAGTAGTAGCGTTTATCGCAGGTCTTCTTATTGGCGGACTGCTCGTCTGGGTATTTTCATCAACACCAACAGACAAGTCAGTCGAGAAAGCAGTCGAAACAGACAATACTACAGAGACAGCAAAGACAGACAATACCCCAAAGACTGCTCCTGTAGAAGTTAAAAAGGATGTAGTAACAACACCAGAACCTAAAGTTAGCACCATCAAAGCAGGTGATGCAACACTCAAGGCAGATGATCAGGTCGCTGGAAAAGTTGTAACCATAGCGGAATCAAAGTATCCAGCAGAGGCAGGGTGGGTTGTAGTTCGTGATTACACCGATGGCGTAGCAGGGTGGGTTCTCGGGGCAGCACGATTCAATACTGAGGAAGGACTTACTCCAACAGCCGTAAACCTACTTCGTGACACTGTAGCAGGAAACAGCTATCAGGTTGTGTACTACAGCGACAATGGCGATAAGGTTTTCGATTTAGGAGATGACCTCGTTATCGATGGTGTTTCAGCTTCATTCAAGGCTAAATAATCAACGATTTTACTACAAAAATGCTCCATATTGGGGCTTTTTTGTATTTACTAACACGTGTGATGATATACTATCCTGAATATGGCTGAATACATAAAAAAATACAACCCAACACGCTCTTCTGAGTGGAATTACGGTGGTCCAAAATGGAAGCTTTCACGCTCAAAAATTGATTTATTCATAGAATGTCCACGATGCTTTTATCTCGATAACAAACTCGGCACGAAACGTCCGAGTATGCCATCCTTTAATCTCAACATTGCGGTTGATACACTTTTTAAAAAAGAGTTTGATGTACATCGCAATAACAAAACACGCCATCCAATTATGGAGGAATATAACATCGATGCGCTTCCACTCGTACATAATGACTTAGATATATGGCGTGACCCGTTTGTCGGCGTTACCCACTTGCATACACAAACAGGACTACTTGTTTCGGGAGGTGTTGATGATATCTGGGAAGCGAGTGATGGTTCACTTATTGTTGTTGACTACAAAGCAACCTCAAAAAGCGAGCGCATCGTGACACTCAGTGATTCACCATGGGAAAGCCAGTATCGAAGACAGATTGGAGTGTACCAATGGCTTCTCAAACAAAACGGTTTCAAAGTTTCAAATACAGGGTACTTTGTGTACGCAAACGGAAGCACTGATGTGGGTGGCTTTAATAACACGCTCACGTTTGAAACCACACTCGTACCCTGTGAAGGAGAGACAGATTGGATAGAGCCTACACTTCTTGAAATTAAAAAATGCCTCGAGAGCGACATCTTCCCAAAAAGCGGAGAAACATGTGAATTCTGCCCATACCGTGAGGCATGTGGAAAAAAGCTACAAGCAATTCATAATGGTAAAAAATAAAGCTTTACAATTGATTTTTACCGAATCGGTCAAGGCAGTGGTACGCTCGATTCCAAAGGGTAGCACGCTCTCGTACTGTGATGTCGCCAAGCGCGCTGGGAATCCAAGGGCAGCACGTGCAGTTGCACGCATTATGGCAGGAAATTATGACCCCTCCATACCATGTCACCGCGTTATACGAAGTGATGGTACAATGGGCGGGTATAATAGAGGAGGCGCAGAAGTGAAAAAAGAAAAATTAAAAAAGGAAAAATTTAATATATAAATTATGAATAACGCTGACGCTCTAAATGCTGTAAAAAAGGATATTGCTCGAATTAATGCTGACATTACAAAAATTGAAACGCAAGAGAATGATGCAAAGAGAGAACTTGCAAAAGCAAGTGCAAAAGTACTCGAGGAAGAAAAGAAAGTAACTAAAGCGGAGCAAGAGCTTGCTCGAGCCAACGAAGATCTAAACAGGGTAGAATCAGTCGTTCGTCAAATCAATAGTAAGCAAGAGGGAATTGTGACCGAGAAGAAAAATATAACAAGCTTACTCACTGCAAAAAATTCAGAAATGGAAAAGCTTACCTTAGCAGTAAAATCAGATGCAGATAAAGCTAAGAAAGACTCTGAAACAACGAAATAGGTTCTATGAGTTATTCGTATCGAATTGAACAGGCAATCCGCGCAGCGTCGGTCCTTCACAAGGGGCAGGTGCGTCGTGGACAAACACCATTTCCATATGTCACCCACCTCTACGCCGTGGCATTTTTGGTAGCGGATTATACTGACGATGAAGATGTTATCGTCGGCGCACTGCTCCATGACACACTCGAAGATACCGACTACACACCTGAGGAACTACAAAACGACTTTGGTGGTACCGTAATGGAACTGGTGCTTGGAGTTACTGAGCCAGTAACTCCAACTGGAGAGAAGGTAAATTGGAAAGATAACAAAAAGCGCTATTTGAAACAACTGAGTAAAGCACCTAAAGGTTCACTCATGATTGCGGCTGCTGATAAAATCCACAATATGCGTTGTGTCGTTGAAGAATACTACGACAACCACTCACAGTTCCTCGCAGATTTTGGTGGTTCACTCGAGGAACGCTTGTTTATGTACCAAGAAATTAGTAATATCCTCAATCGGAATCTCGATAACGGCATTCTCGCAGAGTTCAACCACGTATTTAAAGAATATAAGAATTTTATAGAGCAAGTACAACGAAACAATGAATATGCCTAAACGCACCTCTACCCTGAAAGCGCAGTTTAAGAAACTTGTGACGGTAGGCAATATCACCGAATACACATTTCAAAAAAACGGAATGCGTATTTTGAATGTACGTGCAGACGCGTGCCCTACAGTTACCACCTGTATCGTCTATGGTGTTGGTTCACAGCATGAAGGGAAAGGTGAGACCGGGCTCGCGCATATGCTCGAGCACATGCTTTTTAAAGAAACAGGAACGCAAGGCCCCACATGGAAGAAGCTCGAAGAAAAGGGTGCGGTACTGAATGCCACCACATGGCTCGATCGTACACTGTACTACTTCAATCTTCCAAAGCAGTATCTCGGCGACATGCTCGCGGTCGAAGCTGACCGTATGCGTAATGTAAAACTCACCAAGAAGGAATTCGAACCAGAGCGTACGAATGTCCTCAGTGAATACGAAATGCACAACAGCGAAGCTGAATCGGCGCTCGAATGGAACATCGTTGCGTCAGCATTTCAATCACACGGATACAAACACGACACCATTGGATTCCGTACTGATATTGAAAACTACACAACCCTGAAACTACAAAACTTTTATAACAAATTTTATTGGCCTAACAACGCAACGCTCATCGTTGTGGGTGATATAGGAAAAATGGAACTATTTGAGAGTGTTGCACAGCACTTTGGGCACATTCCTCCGAATTTTGATTCAAAGCTTCATGAGACGACACGTGAAATGAAGCAAGAGGGTGTACGACGCGTGGTACTTGAGCGCGAGACACCTATTCGTGCTGTCCATATTGCATTCAAGGCGCCTCCGTTTACGAGCCGTGAGTGGACTGCACTCTATCTCGCGATTCTCCATCTTACTGACGGAAAGACAAGTGTTCTCTATAAAAAGCTTGTCGATACGCATCTTGCGACTGCAGTTGGGGGAAGTCTCTATCCAACCAAAGATCCATTTCTAGCTGAATTTTCTGTTACCGCGACCGAGAAGTCCTCGTATACAAAAATTGAACACGTCGTACGCACTGAAATTGATTTCCTCAAAAAGCATCCGATTCCTGCAAAACGACTTAAGGAACTGAAAACGTATGCGCATGCTGAAGAGCTTTTTTCACGCGATGGTACACTCCGCATAGCTTCCCAGCTTGCTGAATACGTTGCAACGGGTGACTGGACGAGGTACGAGACTGAACTTACCGAATTAAAACAGATAACGGCGAAAGAAATTATGCAAGCGATAGCAACCTACCTCACGCTTCCACAGTCGACTGTTGGCACTATAGAAAAACCTTCACTATGAACTACACTTCACTAGCTCACCTTGGCGCCGTAACTGTACAAAGTATCGTGCCTGTTGACGCACGCATGGTAACGGTCGCCATTTCGGTAAAAATCCATGGATACATGGAATCGATGAGCGATGAGCTCCTTCTGGCATATACACACCTCGCACTTTCCGGAACAAATGAAAAGGATGAGGAATCGATTGATGCGCATCTTCGCAGTAACGGTATAGTGCTCAGTGTGAGCACCGACCTTGGATTTGTGCATTACAAACTCACCACCGAAGCTTCATTACTCAAAAAAGGTCTCTCTATGGTGCACGAGCTCATTCACAAATCGGTTTTTCCCCATGCTCATGTGAAGCGAACAATTGCACTTATGCTCGAAGAAAACCGAGAAGCACACGACGATGCAAAGCGCCGAGCTGAAGCTGATTTTATAAACACACTGTACGCCTATGATTCGTATGTGCGCTACCACACGTTAGCGGAAGAGCGCGAAGAGATTACAAAGGTTTCGCGACAACGACTGCTTAATTTACTACTCAATATTCGAGAGGGTGAGTGGTATATTTCTGTTGTCGGCAATGAAGTTGCTCTGCGAGAAGTCAAAGCATTTGCAAAGCAAGCAGGAAAACATTCGACCAAAGTTGAGCGCGATGAGCTTGAGTATGCACATATCCAAAGTGCCCATACGTTCACAACCATCACAGGTAAAACTAATGTCGAAGTCCGTATAGGAAACAGACTCCCCATTACTTTTCTCGAGAAGGAATATGTACCGCTCTCATTTGGACTTACCGTACTTGGTAAGATGGGTGGATTTTCAGGAAGACTCATGAGCATAGTTCGTGAAAAGGAGGGACTCACCTATGGGATATACACAAAAATGAGTGCACCTGATATTACAAGTCTGGGTCACTGGAACATCTTCACTTTTTTCACTGGAAAAGATCTTGCCCAAGGATTAACTTCGACCCTACGTGAAATCAAAAAAATTGTCACAAAGGGAATAACCGACAGGGAACTTGTGGTGTTTAAAGAAATTCTTGATAATCAATTTCTCATTGCACATGAATCAAACCGACAGCGTCTAGCGTTGTACCACTCGGTGGTGCTACAAGGAGGAACTGAGTTACTCATTACCGAAAACAGAATGAGGACACAAAAACTCACAAAACATGAAGTGAATGAAGCGCTCAAAAAATTCATTAATTCAAACAACCTTGCAGTAACAGGCGCCGGTCCTGTCACCGAGGAGGGAATAGGAATAGTAAGTTAGCTCTTAGCGACTAGCTGTTAGCACTGAGCTTCTGGGTCCCGAGTCCCTGCCTGTCCGGTAGGCAGGGCAGGCAGGAAGCCCAGGATGACAAATGGATTAAAATTATATAACTAAATTCTGAGTTTGTAATTTAGCTTGTACTAAGAGCTAAGTGCTAAAAGCTAATTTTTCTTGTATAGTATGACTCATTACCTATTTACATTAAGTGTTTTACTATGTCTGGGAACGAAATTCGAAAAAAATATCTTGATTTCATGGCTAAAAATGGGCATGCAATAATCCCATCGGCCGCGCTCGTGCCCCAAAATGATCCCACAACCCTCTTCACGGGCAGTGGCATGCAACCACTCGTCCCATATCTCATGGGCGAGAAGCACCCAATGGGAACACGCCTCAGTAACTCACAAAAATGTTTCCGTGCGGATGACATCGAAGAGGTAGGTGACAATCGACATACAACTTTTTTTGAGATGCTCGGTAACTGGTCACTCGGTGACTACTTCAAGAAAGAACAGCTTCCTTGGTTTTACACATTTGTTACCGAAGAGGTAGGACTTAATCCTGAAAATATTTATGTAACTGTTTTTGCCGGCAGTGAGGCGGACAATATTCCACGAGATGATGAGACAGTAGCGATTTGGCAAAGTGAGTTTCTTAAGCGTGGAGTTTCTAATGGTGTCGCACATATCGGTTCCGAAGAAGATGGTGGAAAGCGAGGAATCAAAGAGGGTGAACGAATTTTCTTTTACGACTCAGCTAAGAACTGGTGGAGTAGAGCAGGGAAGCCAGAAAAAATGCCCGTAGGTGAAATCGGTGGTCCTGATAGTGAAATGTTTTATGATTTTGGTACCCAGCACGACACGAAGTTTGGTGAGTACTGTCACCCAAACTGTGATTGTGGACGTTTTCTTGAAATTGGAAACTCAGTATTCATGGAGTACATCAAAACTGAAACTGGATTTGAAAAACTCCCACAACAAAACGTTGACTTTGGAGGTGGGCTTGAAAGAATTGCAGCGGCAAAAAATGGTGACCCTGACATGTTTAAGATTGATTTGCTCTACACGATTATAGAACACCTCGAAAAACTCTCACCAGTACGATATGCAAATAATAAACTTGCATTTCGTGTCATTGCCGACCATATTCGCGGAACAGTATTTATGATTGCTGATGATATTCTCCCAAGTAATACCGAGCAAGGGTATTTTGTGCGCCGACTACTACGTAGGAGTGTTCGCTATGCTGACACACTTCAAATTGCGCCACATACGCTCAAGGAGCTTGCGCGTATTGTGATAGCAACCTACGCAGACTACTACACCGACCTCCGCACAAAGGAAACACACATTATAGAGACTATTGCGCACGAAGAAGAGCAGTTTAGAAAGACACTTGAGAGTGGTCTTAAACAATTCAATAAAATTTCTCTCCAAATACACGTCGTCACGAAAGAGGTTGACGGTAAGAAGTTTATTGACAAAAGTGTTCCTCCGGTCGCAAAAAAGGCAATTAGCGCTCAGAACGCATTTGACCTCTATACGACATATGGTTTTCCGATTGAACTCACCGAGGAAATTGCTGCAGAGAAGGGTCTGACCGTTGATCGAAAAGGGTTTGACGCACTCATGCTTGAGCATCGTGAACTTTCACGTGCAGGTGCAGAGCACAAGTTTAAAGGTGGTCTTGCAGATAATTCAGACAAAGTCGTTGACTATCACACCGCAACACACCTTCTACTTGCAGGACTCAAACGAGAGCTCGGAAACGATGTCCATCAAGCTGGTTCGAATATTACGGGCGAACGCCTCCGCTTTGATTTTACGTATGATAGCAAGGTAGAACCAGAGATTCTTCGAAAGATTGAGGTGTTTGTAAACGACGCGATACAATCCGGTGCACGGGTTACAACTGACATGATTCAGAAGACTGACGCACAAAATGACCCAACTATTGAGGGAAGTTTCTGGGATAGGTACCCCGATGAAGTTAAAGTTTATACCATCAAAGATGATGCTGGCACTGTGTACTCGCGTGAGCTGTGTGGTGGCCCACACGTCGAAAATACTGGAGTAATTTCTGGAACATTTAAAATTATAAAGGAGGAAGCATCTTCACAAGGCGTTCGCCGTATCAAAGCAGTCCTAGAGTAAACGCGGAATATCGCGGACGAGACGCGGATAGTCGCAGAATGTTCCGTCATAATTATTTCTCCTTTCTTCTTTTTTCTATTTTATATTTTCTATTCCATATTCACTACCTGTAGATATATTCCACATTTTAATCAGCACTCACGGTATACTGTATATATATGTTTTTCGGCAAGGCAACAAAGCGTCACCGCCACGGCGTTGTTATAGACATTGGCTCAAGTAGTGTTGGAGTTGCTATCATTGAATCAAAGCAAAGCGATGCGCTCCCACGTGTTGTGTACTCACACCGGGTGAATATGCGCATAAGTAAAAATAATACTGAACCAGCTGAACGACTTCGTCAGATGCGTGAGGCGCTTTTTTCTGCAAGCCTCACTATTTCAAAAGACGGATTAAGTGCTCTTGCTGCCGAAAACCCAAAAGCAAAAATTTCAAAGATTTTTCTAGTCTGTGCTTCTCCGTGGGCTTACACTATTTCACGTGATGTTGCGTATGAAGATGATACTGATTTCAAAATAACTCCTGCGCTTATTAGTGATTTAGCAAAAAGCGCTGAGCATGAAATCGATTCTGAGCTCAAAAATACTAAGGTTAACCTCACCGGTGAATTTGAAATTGTCGAGCGTGCGACCGTCGATGTTCGCATAAACGGATACAGTGTACACAATCCATTCAATCTTGTCGGTAAAACACTTTCTCTTTCTCACATCACCGGTTTCATTCTTAAAGATATCATAAGTGCAGTCTACGAAGTACGAGACAAAATTTTTACTGACACTGAAATTCAAGCACACACCTCGATGCTCGTTTCGTACTGCGTATTTCGCGACCTTTTTCCTAAAACAGCAAATTTAACCCTTGTCTCAGTGGGCGGGGAATCAACTGAAGTCGGCCTCACTGAAAAAGGAGTTCTTATTGAAACCCAGTCGGTACTGTATGGGAGCAATACACTCGTGCGGGAAATCAGTGATATGACTAAAGACACACCTGAACACATTTTAACTATACTTCGTTCACATGCTGAAAAAAAGCTTCATGATGAGGCTCATATTGACGTTAGTAAACTCACTGCGTTGTATGATGAAAAGCTTACGGAGCTTTTCTCAGGAATTTTTGTACGAAGAGGAATTCCCAGAACTATTATTGTTACTGCAGACCCAAATATTGAACATTTTGCACGTGCAAGCGTCATAAAGAACATCGAGAAAGTAACCTCTCAAAAGTTCACAGTTCTCCATATTGAACAAAAAACACTCGAGCATATCGCAGAAAACGAGCTTCTTGATGTCCCGCTTGCAATAGAAAGTCGATTTTTCCACAAATTACACGCATGTGGCGACATGGAAGCTACGTAATTAGGTATATACTTATTATATGTCACAAAAATGGAACCTTCAGGACATTCGACCTGCAGGCGCAAAAAAAGTTCAGATTACACGCGAGCCTGTAAGTGCACCACGAGGGGATATTGCTGTGCGGAAGCCGCCCCGACCTGTTCAACCCCAAGAAACGTTCCTCGATCCTGATATCGCTTCCATAGATATTCTTGATGGAAATTCTGAACGCAGAAAACGAACCTTCATTTCACTAGCTATTGTTCTTGTTATTCTTGTCATCGGTTTCTTCTTAAATAGTTTAATGAGTGGTGCGGAAATTGTTGTGCATCCAAAATACAAAGACGTAACCGTACAAGCTACCTTCACTGCATACACCGAGCCACAAGCCGGAGATCTTAGTTATGAACTTTTAAGCCTTGAGGCGACGGGTGAACGCCAAGTTGCAGCCGCAGGGGAACAACTAGTTTCTGAACGAGCTGTTGGTAAAATATTAATTTATAATGAGTTTAGTACAGCACCTCAACGCCTCATTAAAAACACACGTTTTGCGAATTCTGATGGTTTAATTTATCGTATTAGTGAGTCTGTTGAAGTCCCTGGGACAACTAAAGACCAAAAGGGTGGAATTATTCCAGGTGTCATTAGTGCGGACGTGTTCGCTGACGGCACTGGTGAGCAATACAATATCGGCCCGACACGATTTTCTGTGCCTGGACTCGCGGGCTCTGAACAAGCAGATAAAATCTATGGCGAATCAACTGTTGCATTTGCGGGGGGCTATGAAGGTACCAAATTCGTTATCGATGAAGCTGAGTTTAAAACTGCCGAACAAGCACTGCAGTTAGAACTTCGTAATTCATTACTTGCACGCCTTGATACAGAAAAGCCAGCCGACTTTATTCTCTATAAAGATGCGGTGACGTTTGTTTTTGATTCACTTCCTGCAACTGAATATGGTGACGGTATGGCAACCATCAAGGAGCGTGCTCGTCTCCAGGTTCCTATTTTTGCAAAGTCTGAGTTTGCTGAGTATCTTGCGAAGAATACGATTAGTGGATTCGAAAAAACAACAGTAGAAACTCCCGACCCACTTACGCTCACATTCTCGTACACTGGTCCAACCACAACTATCAGTGATATTTCTGTGAATAAAGAGGTTGAATTCTTGCTTAAAGGACAAACACGCATTCTCTGGACTTTTGACGAGGAAAAACTCAAAAAAGACGTTGCTACGAAACCAAAAACAGCACTTGCCGGAATTACAACCGGTTATCCAGCACTTACAAAAATCGAGGCCAAAGTCCGACCCTTCTGGAAGCAATCATTTCCCGAAGATACCTCAAAAATTACTATCACAACCATTGTTGCCGAATAATACGGCTGTATTAATATCTTTTAGCTATTTATACAAAGATAGGGTATAATTTTCAAGTTAAACAAAGCACTGTGCACATTTACACAGTGCTTTGACTTGACTCATTACATGAACTTTGTTACACTCACGGTCGTTTGATGCAAGAAAAATCAGACAAAGAAGATCTCGTCTATGGCACAGTCGAGGAGGCGCTTCCAAACGCGCTTTTTCGTGTATTACTCGATGGGACAGAAACTCCCGTCCTTACATACTTAGCTGGCAAGATGCGTAAATTCAAAATCCGAGTACTTGTCGGGGATAGAGTTGCGGTTGTCCCTGAACCGTATGGTGGAAAAGGTAGAATAACTAAACGACTTTAAATACTATGAAAGTTAGATCCTCAGTAAAAAAAATTAGTCCGGATGATAAGATTGTCCGCCGACGTGGACGCATATACGTGATTAACAAGAAGAAGCCCCGCAATAAGCAACGACAAGGTTAAATATGAGAATTTCAGGTATTACAATCCCAGACACTAAGCGCCTCGAGTATGCGCTTACTGCTGTGCATGGCATCGGACTTTCACGAGCTCAGTCAATTCTTGCAGAACTCAAGATTCCTGCCCACAAGCGTGTTCCAGACCTCAAAACTGAGGAGGAAAATGCAATTCGCGAGAAGGTTGAGTCATTTACTATCGAAGGGGAACTTAAGCGTGAGGTTTCTGGCAACATCAAGCGTCTTAAGGATATTCAGGCATACCGTGGTACACGTCACGCGAAGCGTCTTCCTGCACGCGGACAGCGCACAAAGACCAATGCACGCACACTCAAGGGTGTAAAGAAGACCATGGGTTCTGGACGCCGAAAGCTCGAGAAGACATAAAAATAGTAATTCATTATTTAATTTCCTATGGGTAAGAAACGAATCATTAAGAAGGGCGGTGGGGGAGATGCAAGTAGTGCATCGCGTGCCCTTTCTCGTATTCCAAAAAAGAAGGTTGCAACGGGAACGCTTAACGTTCTTGCTACATTCAACAACACCATTCTCACACTTTGTGACAATAAGGGTAATACCATTATTGGTGCATCAAGTGGTGCGCTTGGTTTCAAAGGCTCACGAAAGAGTACACCATTTGCGGCTGCGAAAGTTGGAGAAATTATCGGTGAGAAGGCACAGCAAATGGGCATGAAGGATGCGAACGTCATCATTAAAGGCGTTGGTGCAGGACGAGAGTCAGCACTCCGTGGTTTTTCTTCGAAAGGTATAGCTATCACGAAGATTTCCGACCAAACACCAGTTCCTCATAATGGTCCACGTCCACCTAAGGAGCGTCGCATATAAGCTTTAGCATTTTTCTATGATAATCGGTCCTAAATACAAAATTGCGAAGCGGCTTGGAGCGTCTATTTTTGAAAAGACGCAGTCGCAAAAGTTTGCTCTCTCTGAGGCACGCAGCGCAAAAAATAAGACTACCAAACGCCCAGGCATGATGAGTGACTACAAGCGTCAGCTTCTCGAAAAACAGAAGATGCGCTTTACGTACTGCATTACTGAAAAGCAACTCCGTCGCTACATTGATGAGGCGCTTGAAAAGAGCCAGCAACCAATCACGATGCTCATTGCACGCCTTGAATCACGTCTTGATAGCGTTGTATACCGACTCGGTCTTGCAAAGACACGTCTTCTTGCACGACAAATGGTATCTCACGGTCACATCATGGTAAACGGAAAGAAGCTCTCAATTCCATCTTACAAGGTCACTGTTGGTGACGTGGTGAGCGTAAGGGAGGGAAGCAAGCACTCGGGACTCTTTACCAATTTCGCAGACAATCATGTACAAGCAGGTGTTCCAAGCTGGCTAACATTCGATGCAAAAAATATGACGGGTGAAAAAAAGTCTGAGCCTGCATATGAACCTGTAGAAACACTTTTCGATCCGCAACAAGTTCTTGAATTTTACAGTCGATAATTAATAAATTAATACGTATCTATGTTAGAAAAAAGTGTTACACTACCATCGAAGCCGCGCGTCGTCTCTGAAGAAGAATTTCAGGGAGTCTATGAGGTAGATGGACTCTACCCTGGATACGGTCATACCCTTGGTAACTCACTTCGAAGGATTATTCTTTCGTCGCTTCCTGGAGCTGCAATTACGCAGGTCAAGATTGATGGCGTTCAACACGAGTTTTCAGCCATTGATGGTATCAAGGAAGATGTAGTCACGATTCTCCTCAATCTAAAAAAAGTTCGCATTCTTATGCACGGGGAGGAAAAGCAAGTTGTCTCGCTCAAAACTAACGAGATAGGTATTGTTACTGCAGCAAATATCACAGCTCCAAGTCAGATTGAAATTCTCAATCCTGAGCAACGCATTGCTGAAATAACCGCAAAGGGAACCAAGCTCAACATGGAACTTACAATTGAACATGGTCTTGGGTACGTACCACGTGAAGTTCACCAAAAAGAAAAGGTTGATATCGGCACCATTGCACTTGATGCGGTGTTTACACCAATTCGTCGTGTAAACTACGAAGTTGAAAATATGCGTGTCGGCGACAGAACCGACTACAACCGACTCCGTGTATTTGTTGAAACAGATGGTACACTCACACCACGTGAGGCATTTGAAAATGCGATTGAAATCATGATTCATCAGCTCAAATCAATCATTGGTTTTCAAGATTCAGACACCACAGCACCACAGGATGTCTCGACAGCTCCCGCAGCTGAGGTAAAACCTGAGGATACTGAGCTCGACTCAGACATTCTCAAGACCCGCATCGAAACACTCGATCTTTCTTCAAGGACTCTTTCTGCACTTGAGAATGCCAACATTCGAACGGTCGGAGGACTTGTCCGAAAGAAAAAAGATGATATTCTCTCACTCGATGGAATCGGGCCGAAGGGGCTAGAGGAAATTGAAGCGATATTGACCAAAATGAATACTGGACTCAAAGATTAGTAATATTCCTATGCAACACCACAACGCAAACCGAAGATTAAACCGAGATCGCAAAGGGCGAACAGCACTTATTCGTGGTCTTGCTATTTCTCTTATCGAACACAAGAAGATTAAGACAACTGAAGCAAAGGCAAAGGAACTTCGACCATACATCGAGCGACTCGTTAGTTACGGAAAAGAGGGTACCATCGATGCACGTCGTCGTGCAGCAACAAAGCTCGGTGAGCCAGAGAACAAAGTCATCAAGAAACTTTTTGATGAGATTGCAAAAGATTACTCAGCTCGCGAAGGTGGCTACACACGCATCACCCGTATGGGTGAGACAACCGCTGGCCGTTACGAGGCAGTCATAGAATTTGTATAAATCATATATGGAAAAGAAAGAATACATAATAGATGCACAAGGGAAGCGACTCGGTCGTGTAGCGACAGAGGCTGCGTCTGTGCTCCTCGGAAAGAACACGACTGATGCTGAAAAGCATCTCGTAACGGATGTTACCGTAAAGATTACCAATGCGAAGCTTCTCGATATTAGTGAGAAGAAGTCTGAGATGGAGTTTCAGAACTACTCAGGATACCCAGGAGGTCGTAAGGTGGAGACACTTGGTCACCTTGCAACACGCCGTGGGTATGAGGAAGTATTACGACGCGTTATCGGCGGGATGCTTCCAAAGAATAAACTTCACAAGGAACGCATGAAGAATCTCATGGTAACTGAATAATTATTTATATGGCAGAAAAACTATACATTGAAGGCATTGGACGCAGAAAGACCGCTTCTGCTCGTGTACGCTTGACTCCCTCAAAGGAACAGCGTGTCATCGTAAATGAAAAACCTCTCGCAGAGTATTTCAGCGCGACCGCGCTTCAGAAGAATTTGCTTTCTGTACTTGAAACGAAGGATGCGGGTATCGAAACATACGAAATTTCAGCAAAGGTATATGGTGGTGGACTTTCATCACAGGCAGAAGCGATTCGTCTCGGTATTGCACGCGCACTCGTGAAAGAGAAAGCTGATCGACGCGTACCACTCAAGCGAGGTGGATTCTTAAAGAGAGACCCACGCGCAGTTGAACGAAAGAAATTTGGACTCAAAAAAGCTCGACGCAGACCTCAATGGGCCAAAAGATAACAAACGCTCCCGAAAGGGAGCTTTTGTTATCTTTTGGGGCCGCAGCGTTGTGAGTCTCTCTTCAAAAAGAGACGAACAAGCGAGGCGGGTGAGAAAGTCTGGGAGACTTTCGCAAGAGGTTGTCCATATTTTGAAAAAATATGATACAACCTGAACAGCTCCTGTAAGGAGAGCGGTGCTTAACTTCAAGAGACTCTAGTCATGTGACAAGCGCTAACAAATTTGCATTTTCCCCTCATTCCAAATCTCATCTCAGCCATTTTTGACACAGCTAAAAAGCATCTGTATAATGCTCCCACTATGGATGATAAAGATGAAATTCAGTTAGAGGAAGTCGAGATTGACTCGGTTCCCGAAGAAACCATTGAGCCAGAAATTGAGGAATCAGAAGGGCGCATGGAGGACAAAATCAAATCATTAAAAGCAAAATTCAAGGAGTCTGAAGATGCACGAATGCAACTCCTTGAAGACCTTCAACGCACTAAAGCTGACTTTCTCAATAGCAAGAGACGCATCGAGGAGCAATCGATACGAAACAATGAACGTGTCACCGAGCGTTTGCTCACCGACCTTCTTCCACTTATCGACAGTTTTGAAACTGCCATGAGTGATAAAGAGGCTCTTGAGCGCCTTGACCCAAAGTGGAAATCGGGAATGGAGGGTATTCATGCACTCCTCATGAACTTTTTGAAGAGTTATGGAGTTACCGAGATTGAAACAAACGGAAAACATTTCAGTCCACACGAACATGAAGCAATCTCAAACGTACCAGTCACGGATGCAAAATTAGTCGATACGGTTATTTCGGTATTACAGAAGGGCTTTAAACGGAACGACACGGTACTACGGCCCGCAAAAGTCACCGTTGGTATTGAATCACATTAACACTTAGTAATTAATTACATTCATCATATGGCAAAAATTCTTGGAATCGACTTAGGGACAACAAACTCAGCAATGGCAATCATTGAGGGAGGTGAACCGACCATCATTGAGAACAGTGAGGGTAATCGCACCACGCCATCGATTGTTGCAATTTCAAAAACGAAGGAACGTCTTGTTGGTCAAATTGCGAAGCGACAGGCAGTCACAAACCCAAAAAATACCATCTATGGAATCAAGCGCTTCATGGGTCACAATTTTGATGAACCTGCAGTTCAGAGCGATAAAAAGATTGTTCCGTATGAAGTAAAGCAGGGAACTGACAGTGGGGTCATCGTGCACATGGGTGAGAAAGACTATCGCCCTGAAGAAGTGTCTGCAATGATTCTCTCAAAGCTTAAAGCAGATGCCGAGGCAAAGCTTGGTGAAAAAATTACCGAGGCGGTTATTACGGTGCCCGCATACTTCAACGACGCACAGCGAAAGGCAACCCAAGATGCAGGGAAAATTGCTGGACTCGATGTGAAGCGCATCATCAATGAACCAACTGCAGCAGCGCTCGCATACGGTTTCAACAAAAAGAAAGATGAGAAAATTGTCGTGTATGACTTCGGTGGTGGAACCTTCGATATTACCGTTCTTGAAGTTGGAGACGATGTTGTCGAAGTGCAATCAACCGATGGTGATTCACACATGGGTGGGCGTGATATTGACCAAAAAATTGTCCGCCACCTTATCGCAGAATTCAAGAGTTCAGAAGGCATCGACTTAGGAAATGACCCGCTTGCGCTCCAGCGTCTCGACGAGGCTGCAGAAAAGGCTAAGCACGAGCTCTCAACAACCGGCGAAGCCGAAATCAACATTCCATTCATTACGTCTGATGCAAATGGTCCAAAACACTTCCTCCACAAGCTTACCCGTGCAAAGCTTGAAGAACTTGCACATGAGTATGTTGACCGCTCGATTGAAATCACAAAGCGTGCACTCGAGGCATCACCCTTTAAGAAAGAAGAAATTGATGAGATTATTCTCGTTGGTGGTCAAACACGCATGCCCGCAATTGTGCAAGCTGTTCGTGAACTCTTTGGAAAGGAGCCAAACAAAACGGTAAATCCTGACGAAGTGGTTGCCCTCGGTGCGGCGATTCAAGCGGGTATCTTCCAGGGAGACGTACACGACATCACACTCGTTGATGTTATTCCACTTTCACTCGGTATTGAGACAATGGGTGGCGTTGCAACAAAGCTCATCGATAAAAACACTCACATCCCAACAAAGCGCGAGCAAGTATTCTCAACCGCTGCCGATAACCAGACATCAGTCGAAATTCATATTACACAAGGTGAACGACCGCTTGCAGCTGACAATAAGTCACTCGGACGATTCATTCTTGATGGTATTCCTCCTGCACCACGTGGTATGCCACAAGTTGAAGTTATCTTTGATGTCGACAGTAACGGTGTGCTCAAAGTAACCGCAAAGGATAAATCAACAAACAAAGAGCAATCAATTCGTATCGAGGCATCATCAGGACTCACACCCGAAGATATAGAGCGCATGAAGCATGAAGCAGAGACACATGCAGGTGAGGATGAAAAAAAGAAAGCACTCATTGAATCACGAAATATTGCCGATCAAATGATATACACCGCAGAGAAATCTCTCACTGATTTCAAAGATAAAGTGTCAGCTGAGATAAAGACGAGCGTCGAAGATGCGATTAAGGCGCTTCGCGAAGTGAAGGACAAAGATGATAACGAAGCGATTAAAACGGCAACGCAGACACTCTCAACCGAAATGCAAAAGATTGGTGCCGCAATGCAACAGCAATCAACAACTCCAGAGTCAGGAGCACCAGAGACCAAAGAAGAGGGAAATGTTCGTGATGCAGAAGTGAGTGATGACGACAATTCGAAAACAGGAAACTAATTTCGTCAAATCAGTGCGTCTTCCTACAGATGTGCTATATTACCCCTCTAAGCACGGGACACTACAAACAGCACCGCAAAATGAGTCATTATACGGCTTAAATAAATGATATGAGTCCCGTTAGAGACAAAGGGGGTTGTCAAAATCGGGAAGAATAAAAGCTAGACAGAGGTCGAATTTCATTAATCAGATAATACAACGCACGGAAGCGTTCACGCTTCCTGTCTCTAACGGGATGAAGGATTACTACACCATTTTAGGTATCACAAAAACAGCATCAAAAGATGAGGTTAAGAAGGCTTTTAGAAAGCTTGCTTCAAAGTACCATCCCGACAAAAAGACTGGCGACGAAGCAAAATTCAAGGAAATCAGTGAGGCCTACTCAATACTGAGCGATGACAAAAAGCGTGCTGAATATGATGCATATGGACGCTCGTACAGTGGTGGTGGTGCGAATCAATATCAAAACGGTGGTTTCAATTGGGGCGGATTCCAAGGTGGCTTCCAGGGTCAAAATGTTGAGTTTGACCTCAACGATATCTTTGAGGGTTTTGGTGACATGTTTGGCGGAGGACGCGGTCAAGGAAAGCGCCAGTCACGAGGCAATGACATTTCTGTCGACATTGAGCTTACTTTTAAAGAATCTATCTTTGGAACAAAGCGCTCTCTGAAGCTCATGAAGAACAACACCTGCGTCACCTGTGCGGGCACCGGTGCACAGAAGGGAACAGAGATGACTTCATGCACCACCTGTAATGGAAATGGAAAGATTCGTGAGACTCGACAAAGTATTCTCGGAAACTTCACTACGGTTCGCGAATGTTCTGCATGTGGGGGAGTCGGAAAGATGCCGAAAGAAAAGTGTCCTGATTGTCACGGCCATGGCGTACGAAAGACAGAAGACCGAATTGATATCAACGTACCTGCAGGCATTGAGCACGGTGAGATGATTCGCATGACAGGCCGTGGTGAAGCGGTACAGGGAGGTATCACTGGTGATCTCTACATCAAAGTTCATGTTGCACGTCACACTTCAATTATTCGTGAGGGAAACAATCTTCTCAGCACACTTCCTGTTAAACTTTCAGATGCACTCCTTGGAAGTACATACGGTGTTGAAACACTCGATGGCACCGTCAAAATTAAGATTCCTGAAGGCGTGAAGCATGGTGAAATGCTCCGCATCCGCGAAAAGGGAGTACCGACTGAATCAGGTCGTGGTGATTTTCTTGTAAAAATCACGATTGATATGCCAAAGAAGTTATCCCGAACTGCTCGCAAACTCGTCGAGGATCTCCAACGCGAAGGACTCTAATCCAGCTGTGCACTACTTAGGGGTTAAACCCCTAAGTAGTGTTAAAGTAGTAATGTGCCTCGAAAAATTATTCCACTTGTGTCTGGAAGCGTTTATCATATTTATAATCGCGGTGTCGATAAGCGAGCAATTTTTTCTGATACAGAAGACTATTATCGTTTTTACAATTCGTTAAATTATTTTAATGACGTAGATCCTGTCATTAATTTCATTGAATCAGCTCGAAAAGTTAAACATTTAAGTGCCACAGACAGTAGGGATGAGCTCGTAAAGATTCATTCATATTGTTTACTTCCAAATCATTTTCATATAATACTTACTCAGCAAATTGATGGTGGTATAAGTGAATTCATGAAACGAGTAGGAGGAGGGTACACCTCATATTTTAACGAAAAATATATTCGTTCGGGTTCACTTTTTCAAGGAACTTACAAACGAGTATCAGTTGATACTAACGAGAAGCTCCTATTTCTCACAACTTATGTGAACTTTAATCATACAGTCCATGCCTTAGCTGATGTACATGATGTATACAAGACGAGTAAGGATATATATTTAGGAACTAAATCAAATTCATTTATTTCTACAGATTTAATTCTGAAGCAATTCAATAGTCATACTGACTATGAAAGAAATGCACTGAAACTTACAAAAGATATTCATAATTTCAGGAATAAAGATAAACAGAGACAGGAGGAAGAGAGAATTTTGTTAATAGAGTAGCGATGAACAGCCTATACAGTTTTACTTAGGGGTTTAACCCCTAAGTAAATAGCGTGTATAAGTGTGACCGATTCATAGGTGGGTAGGGGATATAATAATTGAATGGACGTAGATGCAATACTCGGAATACTCCGTGAGTCATTGTTTATGATTGCCGTCTTTGGCGGTTTTCTTATCTTTGGCATGCTGCGCGGAATGCAGGCAATCATCAATGTTATTCTTGCGCTCTACTTAGCTCTTCTCGTCTCACTCAAGTTTCCATACTTCGATGCAATTCTCACCGGAAGTGACGACCAAACAAATGCAATCATCATGATTGTCATTTTTCTTGCCTTTACCATTTTCGGATACTTTCTGTTCTGTAGACTCATGTCGACAGAATATCGTGAGCCCCCATTTAGACGAATAGGGAAGAAAATTATCTTTGCGATTGCAGCCACTGTGCTCGTTATGGCGTACAGCTACCATGCGCTTCCGGTGACTGACATCATTACCCCTGGTTCACCAATACAGGCCCTCTTTGCGCCCGAACAAAACTTCTTCTGGTGGCTCGTAGCACCGCTTGTTGCACTCCTTTTTGTTTAACAGCATTACTGTTTTCTATTTCAACCAAATTATTTTGGGGTTAAACTCCTAAATAAGCAGGGCAACTGAAAGTATATGGACATACTCTGGTTTTTATGTTATATTAGAATAAATGATCTTTAATATGAGGTTCATATGAATACAACCCTGTATTTGATAGCCCTTATCCCGCCACTTTTGTATGGAATATCAAACCAAATCGACAAGACGCTTTTGTCGAAGTATTTCAATGAAGGTGGGGTCGGGACACTCATCATCATTTCTGCTTTGCTCTCGATCGTTTCAGTCCCATTTGTCTTCTTAGTAGACCCAACAGTGCTAAATGTGGACACAGGTCATCTTCCAGTTCTAGCCTTTGCTGGACTACTTAATGTTGGATTGATTTGGTTTTATTTAAGAGCATTAAATGAAGACGAGCCTGCTGTTGTAATTGTGTTTTACCAACTGGTCCCAGTTTTGGGCCTGCTATTCGGATACACAATCCTTGGGGAAACGATTAACCAGATGCAGCTTATCGCAATGGGTACAATCCTGCTTGGAACGTCGATTGTTTCCTTCGAACTGCAAATGGAGGAAAGGGGAAGGTTAAAGTTCAGAGCATTCACAGTATTCAATATGCTGGGTGCGTGTACATGCTGGGCACTTGAGACGGCAGTCCTTAAGAAGGTAGCGCTCGAAGAAAACATCTGGCGCTCGCTTTTTTGGGAACAATCGATGATGGTGCTTGTTGGAATATTAATATTGATTTTTATTCCTGCATACCGGATAACTTTCCTGAGGGCACTTAAAGAAAATAGCAAAAAAATTTTGTTCTTGAATGCTTCCAACGAAGTGTTGTACATCATCGGTAATATCATTGGCGCAGCTGCTGCAATGCTTGCACCAATTGCGTTAATCCTCCTCGCTCAGCCCTTCCAGTCTATTTTTGTCTTTGTGATTGGGATTATGCTGACCAGTTACTATGCAGAAAATAAGGTGGCGGAGCTACGAAATATTTGCATGTCTTGGCACACATGGCAGAAGCTGCTTGCAATTGCCATAACATGTCTAGGTTCGTATCTCCTCCTATCCTCATAAACTACAGGATAGAAACGTTCAATCGCGTAGTTGGCCCAAGTATTGGCAACTACGCGATTTTATTTGGACAAAATATACCAAACTAAAATATTCTAAAGTAATTATTGTCCAGGTTATAAACCAAATGAAAATTTGCGATTTGTGATATTATTAATGACAATAAAATGAAATTTTTAATAATATCTAATGAGCTAATTGGATCCGCAATTTGTCACAGACTTATAAATGAGGGGGCCGATGTTAAATTATGTGTTATAAATCCAAATTATAAAAATTGTTTGGATGGAATTATTCCTAAATCATTAGACTGGGAACATGATTTGTCCTGGGTCGGAACTGACGGAATTATAGTTTTTGATGACGTTGGTTTTGGTAGTTTAGCTGAAAATTTAAGAAAAAAGGGATTTCATGTTGTTGGTGGAACGTCAAGAAGTGACAAGCTGGAAGTTGAACGTGCATATTTTCAAAAGATACTTCATCAAAATGGTATTCTGACACTTGAATCATATGACTTTGAAACTGCAACAAAAGCTATTGATTATATAAACAAATACCCTTCAAAATGGGTGGTAAAGCATACTGATCATTTGGGTACAAATCTATATGTAGGCGAAATGCCTGATGGCTCTGACACAATTGAAGTACTTAAAACTTATTCAAAAAATCATTTTTCTGCTCACTTACAGAAAAGAGCTGAGGGTGTCGAAGTAGCTATAGGTAGATATTTCAATGGTAATACTTGGATTGGTCCAATATGTATAAACTTTGAGCACAAGCGACTCTGTGATGGTGATCTTGGCCCCCTAACACCTGAAATGGGTACAATTTCCTATTTTACAGATGAAGAAGTACCATTTTACCAAAAAACTCTTGAACGACTCGATAAATATCTTAGAAAAGTCAACTTTATTGGATATTTTGACATTAACTGTATTGTAAATGATGACGGAATATGGCCACTTGAAGCAACTTCAAGATTTGGTACACCAATGACTGAGCTTCATATGGAAATGCTACTTAGCCCCCTAACAGATTTCTTAGTCGCACTTGCAAGTGGCACCGACTGTAAACCAAAATTTTATGATAATTATGGAATTGTTGTGTCTATTGCTGTACCACCATTTCCATTTCACTTAAAAGATTTTTCAGCAGAGTCACCGCTCGCAAGGGAAAGGCAAATATTTTTTAGTCCTGAGTTAAAAGACTCTGATCTTGAACATATTCACTTTGAAGAAGTGGTTAAACGAGACCAGTCGTATTATTGGTCTGGGCCTAGTGGTTGGGTAATGCATGTAACGGACAAAGCTCATTCAATATCTGAGGCTCGTGATTCTGTTTATTCAAAAATACAAAAAATAATTATTCCCCAGATGTTCTATAGGACAGACATCGGCAAAGATATAGAGGATCTAAGCATTCCATATCTAAAGAAGAAAAAATATATTTAATATCGTCAACTTTCTTTCACTGTTTATAAATAATACGTGATAATCAGTTTTATCTGGTATTATTTATTAGAAAGGTCAATATTCTATGCACTTAAAAGAAAAAATACTCTATACTACACTTGCTTCTCTTATAGTGTTATCTTTCACTGCCTCATACTATCGGTTCGTCATTTTAAAAGACTACATAGTAGCATATGAGCATACATGCGATCCGACTTTTGAATCTTGCTTTGTTGGGTGCAATGATGATGCGTGTGAGTCACAATATTATTACGCGGTAATTGAAAAAATGACATATGATGTTTATCAATTGTGTGGTAATGACGTCACAAACTGTGACGAAGCTTATCTTTGTAAAGAAAATGACACTTTATGCAATGTAATTTATTGTGATCCTGCGTCAATAATTGAAGAAACTTGCTCAAGTAATAACAATTCTAAAATATGATATGTTACGACTACGCACAACCACTATATTGGATTTTTTCATCTGATTTACCGCTTCTTCTGTACTATTCTCATATAACAGTACTTGTGTTAACTGTAGTAGTCGGTTTCATAATCCTATTAAAAGGAAAGGATTTTTTGCTAAATAAAGTTTTGTTTTTTCTATTTGCATCGTTTGCTTTATGGATTTTTATTAACTTAATTACGTGGGGGAGCAACGACAGCACACTTACGATGTCTGTCTGGCCGTTTTTTGGTGTTGCAAAATCATTTATATCTATTTCAGCAATATATTTGGCTTATGTCATTCTTTATAAAAAGGATTTATCTTTTCTTAACAAACTACTACTTGTAACTGCAACTTTACCCACAATCATATTGGCCCCAACAAATCTTGTTGTTAGGGGTTTTGATATTGCTGCTTGTGACGCTTTCAAGTACGAAAACCAAGGAATGGTTTTTTACAGTACTATTCTTGGAACAGTCGCAATTTTTTTAATATTTTTTATGGGTGTGAAGTGCTACAAAATGTCAGACGTTGCATTCCGTAGACAAATGACTCTTTTCATTATTGGAATTGAGGTGTTTTTAATTACTTTTGTTTACCTTTCCTATGCGGCGTCTGTACTAACAACAATTGGGTTCTTTGAAGATTCCTCTCTTGAATTTTATGCAGTTTTTGGGATGGGATTTTTCATTGTCACAATTGGAATACTCTCCGTTAAATTCAGAACATTTCACTTTATAACAGGTGCAGCAAATGCACTGGTATTTGCACTTGTCATTCTTGTTTCTTCTCAATTTACCTTCGTTACATCAACAACGGGAAGAGTTCTCATTGGTATTACCTTAATTTTGACCTGTTTAGTTGGTATTATACTTTTACGTAGCTTAAAGAAAGAAATCAAACAAAGAGAACAAATTGAAGGACTTGTTGTTGATTTGGATAAGGCAAACGAGCGTTTGAAAGTGCTTGATAAGATGAAGTCTGAATTCGTTTCGATTGCATCACATCAACTTCGAAGCCCACTCACCTCGATTCGTGGCTATGCATCGATGCTCACTGAAGGTTCATTCGGAAAACTTCCCACAAAAGCACAGGAAGTTTCTGAAAAAATTGCTGAGTCTGCAAAGTACATGGCCCTTTCCGTTGAGGACTTCCTCAGTGTTTCCCGCATTGAAGCGGGGAATATGAAATACGAAATGAGTGACTTCAGTCTCAAAGATGTTGCAAGCAAAGTCGTCGACGAAATGCTTCCAATCGCACTCAAGAAAGGGCTCCTTATGGTATTTCGTTCTGACTGCAGTGGTAGTTGTGCCGTACACGCAGACATCGGTAAGACACGGCAAATTCTCATGAACCTCATCGACAACTCAATGAAATACACACCAAAGGGAACCATTACCGTCATTGCACACGATGATGTAAAGAAGAAAATGATGTATGTGACTATTCATGACACAGGAATAGGCATGAGCATAGAAACGCAAAGTGAAGTATTTGATAAATTCATTCGCGCAAAGAACGCAAACAATGTGAACGTCACCGGCACCGGGCTCGGTCTTTATGTTGCTAAGAAAATGATTACCGACATGAAGGGAAGAGTCTGGGCTGAATCAGAAGGCGAAGGAAAAGGCTCACAATTCCATATTGAACTCCCAATGCTCCCTGGGATTCCAACAGGGAAGTAGTTATTGAAAAGACAATAAATTTGTGTAGTTTCTACTCAAATATATTGTCTTTTCATCCATAACCGTGAAAATATACTTTTTATAAGCTTTTTTCACGGTTATGTTGACTAAATCGTGAAAAACACTATATACGAATTGTATGAAAAATGGTATAATAAAAAAATGAGATTTAATCTTAAATCAGTTTTGTGGGATTTTAATGAAGAGAAAGTAGCCACTCTTTCACAAGATTTTGTAATACAACGAACGCTGACTTACGGCACTATTTCACTCATTATTGAATCAATACGAGAACATGGTATCGCCGAAGTACGAAAAGTATTTGAAGCACTAAAGCCTACTGCAATTAATGCAAAAAAATACTTGTATCTTAAAAATTATCTTCTTAAGTAATGCTTCACTACGAAACAGTTTCAGAGAAGATGAAGAAAATTGCTCAGGTAATTTTTGATGATTTTGATACTGAATACTATCTTGCTGGTGGAACAGCACTTGCATTACAAATTGGTCATCGAACGAGCGTTGACCTTGATTTTTTTATTCAAAAACAAATTAACACTGAGAATCTTAGACGACAAATACTCGATTCGTTTACTGATGAAACCGTAAAGATACTTTTTAAAGATAAGAATACCTTGTGGTGCTCAATAAGTGACGTAAAAGTTTCGTTTATTACACGAAAAGATTTACTCAATAAACCTGTTACTGAAGAAGATATGTTTAGACTTGCCTCAATAGAGGACATTACGGTGATGAAACTTTCAGCAATCTGCGGTCGTGACGAATATAAAGATTATTTTGATCTAGCTTGTCTTTCAAACATTACCGATGTGCGTTCATGGTCACCATGGTGGACAAAAGTTTATGAACACGTTGACATGACCAGTTGGCTTGTTGCTCTTGGTTCAGTTGAAATCGTGCCTTTCATAGACCTTGATATCAAAGAACCTTTTCGTAAGCTAAACGTAAATAATCGTATCAAGCTAGTTGTGGAAGAGATAACAAATTTTCTTCGATAGTTTTTGACATTTATTCTATTTGTGATATAGTTTAAATAGCTTAAGTTTTCGTTCTCCAACATCAAACTATCCAGCCCAAGGAGGGCACATGAAGAAAATTCTGGTTTCAGTTATCGCTCTCGTTTTTGGAGCGTGGGTTGTGCCGGTGCTTTCTGCGGAGGCAGAAAGCGCCGGCATCTTCGTTCAAGCTCAAGGTGTTTACAAACTGAGCAAGAACAAAGATGAACAACGTTCGCTCTTTGGAAAAACGTTGTTTGTCGAGAAGGAACTGCCGAACGCCGATGGCCTTTCAATTTTCGGGTCAGCATATCACGACGAGGAGTTCAAATCAGTCTTCTTAGGTGTTGCCAAAAAGTTTGGCGATTTCCAAGTGGCACTGAGCGTCGGCCCGGCATGGTACGACAACACACGGCGTGTCGTCTACTCACCATGGGTGTATTACGAAGCAGACGGAGTCGAAGGGCTCGCGTACACCGAGTACACCCCGAAGGACAAGGACGAGCCTTGGTTTGTGAAAGGATACATCCACAAGCGCTTCGGGAATTATCTCGCTGGTGTCTACGGTGAGAACGGTCTTGGCGTTGGACCGATGGTCGGCTTCTACCCACAGGAGAAGGTAAAAGTGTGGGCGATGGTTCCGGTCATCTCACAACCAGACGAGGGTCGAGTGAAGATGATGGTGGGTGTGACGATTTCGTTTTGATTTCGGTCACACCAAGCGGGGGCTCCCAAGCCCCCGCTTTTCTTATCTTTCTAAATCGTGATTGTTCTGTTAGCATCAAGTAGAAACTTATGAGGTAAAGATTTTTATGAAAATCAAAAAACTACAGAAGTTAAAGAGGGGAGACAAGGTGGCAATTCTTTCACCATCATTTGCTGCACCTGCAGTGTGGCCACACGTGTTTGAGCTCGGCCTTACACGCTTACGAGAGGTGTTCGAACTTGAACCAGTAGAATTTCCTGCCACAAAGAAACTTGGTGCAGCCGGTGAGGAACGTTCAAAAGACCTCATTGATGCGTTTCGTAATCCTGATATCAAAGCAGTCATAGCAACCCTTGGCGGAGACGACCAGGTGACATATGTAAAAAACCTCAATAGTGAACTATTTCTATCAAACCCGAAACCATTTTTTGGGTTTAGCGACAATACTCACTTCTGCAATTTCTTGTTTCTGAACGGAATACCATCTTATTACGGAGCATGCTTGTTTACCCAATTTGCGATGCAGAAAGAGATGGATGCGTATACTGTGGAATACATTACACATGCACTTTTTGACGAAGGTGAATTTGAACTCACTGCTTCAAATGAGTTCAATGATATTCCGCTTACTTGGGAAGACCCAGCTAACCTCAGCAAGAAAAGAATTCAATATAAAAATGATGAATGGTACTTTGATGGCCCACAAAATGCCGAAGGTATTTTGTGGGGAGGTTGTCTCGAATCAGTTGATGAAATGCTCCGTCATGGAGTTCCAATCCCAACACTTGAACAATTTACTGAAATTGTTCTTATGCTTGAAACGTCAGAAGAGATTCCATCACACACCAACGTTCGCAGAGTCATCCGTGCATTAGGAGAACGAGGAATTCTTGAGCGTGTACAAGGAATACTTATGGGACGACCGCAGACATGGGATTTTGATAAACAAGTCACACCTGAAGAAGGTGTTGAGTATCGGAAGCAACAACGAGAAACTATTCTGAGCGAAGTACGAAAGTACAACAAGAATATTCCGGTCATCCAAAACATGGACTTTGGTCACACCAACCCACAAATCCCCATGCCCTTGGGAAACAAAGTTCGCATTGATGCAGGTTCAAAACGAATCTGGGTTCAGTTTTAAGTTTTACGAGAATGAAAATTATTCTTAATATTGCCACTCATGGAGATGAAAGGATAGGACTTTCTGTGGCAGAAGAAATCAAAAAGCTACACATCTCAAAAAAAGTCCTTATTGTTCAAATTGCTAACGAAAAGGCACTCAGGCAGAAAAAGCGATTTATTGATCAAGATCTTAATCGGTCATTCCCCGGGAAAACCACAGGTAATCATGAGCAGATGCTTGCATACAAACTTCTTCCCACAATCAAATCAGCAGATGTTGTAATCGACATTCATTCAACAAAAAGTGAACTCAAAGATACACTCATTGTCACAAAACTCGACAAGAAAACGTTGGCATGCGTTGAAGCAATTAAACCAAAGAGACTATTGCTCATGAGTGCAACAAAAAATAATGCGCTCATTTCAAAAGCAAAAATCGGAATTGGTTTTGAATATGGACGTGACAATGATGCGCAAGTACTGAATAACACGGTCATTGGAATCAAACGATTACTAAAACGCCTGATTATACTTGAAACAAATATCCCAGGCACAAAGAGGGTAACCGCCTACTACAATGTTGTTTCCACGGTTCCAAAGCCTCCTCAATACAAGTTACTTAAGAATATACGGAATTATAAACTGGTGAGAAAGGGTTCACGATATGCAAGAAAGGGAAATGAATACCTCACTGCAAAAGAAGACTTTTACCCAATTCTCTTTGGCGAAAAATCATACAAAGAATACTTTGGATTTAAAGGTGTAAAAATCATTGTGTAAATAGTTAATGTAAATGGACTAAGTACTCCTTTATAAACTTTGGTTATTTTGATCACATAAATCCCCATGCCCTTGGGAAACAAAGTTCGCATTGATGCAGGTTCAAAACGAATCTGGGCTCAGTTTTAAGTTTATGTCAGGGTTTTAATTGTATGTAATGAATGTGACAAGGTCACCTCGTTCGCTGAAATACGAATGATTGAATTCAATAACCTTAGAAAAGTTCTTGTTTAGAACATCGACAATCTCATTATAATTTACTGCAATCTCAGGTTTATCTTCTGGTGTATAAGTCACATGGTCATACAAAACTGGAGTTTGAACAATAAACACTCCATCTGCTTTCAAAAGTGATTTCACTTCTCTACAAAACCGCATTTTATCTTCCACAAATGCGATTACCAATTTACACAGAACAACGTCAGTGAGACTCGCATCGTGTTTAAGTTCTACTAAATTATTTAAATCAATTTCTTGAAAACTTGTGCAATCAGAAATTTCAGCCGCCTTTGCTTTTGTAGTAGCTTTCAAAAGGGCATTTTGTGACCAATCTGTACCAACCACTTTCATTCCTCTTTTGGCTAGCATTATTACTGCGTCACCAGTTCCGCAACCGAGGTCAATTGCTGTCTTTTTGTCATTAGTGACCTGTTTGAGTAGTGAGTCTAAAAGCATCTCATTCATGGGACTGTACTCTCGCCCCATTTTGAAAGATTCTTCCCATTTCTGTTGATTAGTATTCATAAATATATTGAAGTGCTTATTTCACAAAAATCGAATCATTGTTGTGGTATCAATTGGCATATTGTACTTAATGCGTGAATCTTTATGTACACATTCAAACACAAAACCAGCTTGCTCGAGGGCTTTTTGAATCGCAATATTTTCTGATTCATATTCACCACAGAGTCGACGTAGGTTAAGTACATTTTTTGCATATTCCGCGAGGGCTTCAATACTTTCTGTTGCAATACCAAGACCCCAAAATTTCTTTTCACCAATCACAATTCCGAGTTCTCCTACACCATGATGAAAATTAATTTCAGTGAGCGAAATAGTCCCAATAACATCACCGGTTTCATTCCAAACAATGCTCCAGTACGCACCATCATTTTCCTCCAGACACTCCTTCAAATAAGCAGACTGTTCTGCTTCGGAAACAACTTTGTTCACTGGTTCTGGTAAATACTTCTGAATTTCAGGATCAACATCCCATCGTTGCCATGCTTGAATATCGTTTTCAACATAAGGCCTCAAAACAAGTCGACTGGTTGTGATTACTTCGACATGCATAGCACCATAATACTACATACCTTTATAAAACCTCATTATTTTGGTACTATTTTGCTATGAGTAATAAAAAACGACTCCTTACGGGGCTACAGCCATCCGGGGCACTACATATTGGTAATTATTTTGGTGCATTAAAGCCATTTGTTGATGTTTATCATAACTATGAGAGTTATCTGATGCTTGCTGACCTTCATGCCCTCACAAGCCTCCGAGACCCTCAACTCATTCGTCAGTACAGTATCGATGTGGTGAAGGATTATCTCGCAGTTGGCGTCGACCCAGAAAAGGCAACTATTTTCAAACAATCAGATGTACCTGAACACACTGAACTCGCGTGGATGTTTGAATGTCTCGTCACGGTACCGTTCCTCATGCAGGCACATGCGTACAAAGACAAAGTTGCAAAAGGACTCGAGCCAAACGCCGGACTGTTCAACTACCCAATGCTCATGGCGGCGGATATTTTGCTCTACGACACAGAAGTTGTGCCAGTAGGTGAGGACCAACGACAGCATGTTGAGTACGCACGCGAAGCATCAACAAAGTTCAACAATGCCTACGGTGAAACTTTCTCTGTGCCACAAGAAATGATTTTGAAAGCAGTAGGAATAGTTCCTGGAACTGATGGACAAAAAATGAGCAAGAGCTATGGCAACACTATTCCACTTTTTGGCACAAAAGCAGAAATCGCAAAAGCAGTCATGAGTATTGTGACCGACTCAAGTGGTGAACGCCCAGCAAATGTGTATGCAATTCATAAACTTTTCAAAACTGAAAAGGACCTTGCACCGATTTATGAAGAATACAAAGGTAAGTATAAAAACTTGAAGGAATTACTCATTGAAGATATTGAAGCAGTCGTTGCACCAATGCGAGAGAAGCGTGCATCTCTGAGCGATGCGCAGGTTGCATCAATCCTCAAAAAGGGAAGTGAGCAAGCTCACGAACAAGCTCTCCGCAAAATGCGCGAGGTGCGAAAAATGGTTGGCATTTCGATTTAATTGTTGAGATTTGAATGAAACTCGAAATCATCAAGCTTATAAAAATGCCAACAATAACACTGGTGGTTGCTTCATTGATATTACTCACTGAACAGCAGTTTGCTTTTTTTGAACAGTTTCTTCAATCAGTAATTCACTGTGAAGATAATACTTTTACCTCATTTCCATGTTGGGCAAGTTATGAACTATCATTCTTTTTGGTTTTTCTAGGAATAGTGTTGTCCTCTCTTGCAATAATTATTCTAAGAGTACTTTTGCACTTTATTAAGCGACGACGACAGACAGTTTGACGCAATTTGTTTTTGCTCGTATACTCCACGTACGTCTATGATGTGGCTGACACCACTGAGATGAGGGAAGAAAAATGAACAAACGAACGTAGTGACTATTGTGAATTTTCGTCTCGATTTGCTCCCACAAAGAGCAAATCGCTTGACGCACTGCATTTCTTTTGTCTGTTGAGTAGAACCCCCCGTTGTACACGATACGTACATGATGAGCGCCCATGTCGTATACGACAGGGAAGTAGGGTGGCACCGCGGTAAAGACCGCCCCTATAAGTATGTTAATTAGTAATATATTTATAGGGGCTTTTTTCGTTCCTATAAAATAACAAATCATCTATGGAACGAACTCTCATAAAATCACTCCACGAACATGTTGGAGAAGAAGTACTCATTAAGGGGTGGGTGGATGTAGCGCGTAATCAAGGGAAAGTCGCTTTCTTTGATTTTCGTGACCGCTCTGGCAAAGTGCAGGGAGTGGTGTTTGGGAAACCAGAGCTACTCACCGTTGCACAGGAACTGAAGCAGGAGTGGGTCGTCGCTGTAACCGGAAAGGTCAACAAGCGCCCAGAAAACATGGTGAATGCAAAGGTTGCAAACGGCGACATTGAACTTGAAATCACTGCGCTCGAAGTATTAGGTAAGGCAGAAGCACTTCCGTTTGATATGTCGGCAGAAGGATTCAATCTCGACCTCACCACAGAACTCGATCATCGTGCACTCACACTTCGTCATCCACGACTGCAAGCAATCTTCAAGGTGCAGGCGGTTATCATCGACTCGTTCCGTGAATATTTGAAAAGTCAGGAATTCCTAGAATTCCAAGCACCATGTATTACTCCTGCAACTGCAGAGGGTGGGGCTGAAGTATTCCAAGTAAACTACTTCGACAAAAAAGCATACCTCACACAATCACCACAACTATACAAACAAATTGTGATGACCGCGTTTGAGCGCGTCTTTTCGGTAAACAAAGTTTTCCGCGCAGAACCGAGCGCGACCACACGTCATATCACTGAAATTGTTTCGCTCGACGCTGAGATGGCATTCATCGACTCGTGGACCGATGTTCGTGACGTTTCTGAAGAAACAGTACGATTCATTCTAAAGACACTTGCCGAGAAATGTTCTGAAGAACTCAAATTCCTCGGAGCCACACTCCCCGTCATGATAGAAAAGACTCCTACGATGTCACTTACCGAAGCGCAGGAAATGATTTTTGCTAAAACTGGAAAGGACGTACGTGGAGAGAAGGACCTCAACCCTGAAGACGAACGCGCAATTTGCCAGATTATTAAAGAAGAAACAAACTCTGACTTTGTGTACGTGTATGGATATCCAACACGCAAGAAGCCATTCTACGTATACCCAAATCCAGAACATCCTGAATTCAACGAAGGGATGGACCTTCTCTGTCGTGGTATTGAATGGCTCTCAGGTGGACGACGCATTAACGATTACGAACAGCTCCTCGAACACGTGAAAATCTGGGAAATGGATCCGAGCGCTATCTCAATGTTCCTCGAAGCATTCAAGTATGGTGTACCACCAGAAGGGGGATTTGCATTCGGTGCAGAGCGTATGACCATGCAAATTCTTGGACTGAAAAATGTACGTGAAGCCTGCATGTTCCCCCGTGACATGAACCGTATCGACGCGTTACTCAATAAGGAAACAAGCGATGGTCAATAAACTTTCAACTAAAGAAATCTCGAAACTCGGAAAGGAATACACGCGCGTCATCTTTGCAGAAAAGGGGACTGGGCGATTTGTGAAGGAAGGGAATGTGACGACGCTTGAAGTAGTCGTGGGGAAACTTGAAAAAGTTTCTCCACGCACATTTCGCACACTCGTTCGTGACATTGTGCAGAGTGCAAAGAAACACAAAATCGAAAAGCTTGCGTTTACATTTGAGTACGCAAAGTTTCCAAAGCTGAGTGCGTATGGTGAGGCATGGGCGTATCAAACGCTTGCTGAAAATCTTATACTCGCAGAGTATGAATTCACCACATACAAGAGCAAACAGCCAAAAGAAATTCTTAAGGAGATTCTCGTTTTAGGTGATGTTTCCAAGGAAGCAAAAGCAGGATTTGAGAAAGGATTAATCATTGGAGAGGCCATAAGCGGAACCCGTGATATAGCAAACACTCCAGGAGGCGATATGACCCCAGAAGGCCTCGCTAAAGCCTCAAAATTGGCTCTAAAAGGCACAAAAGCCACCGTTACGGTCTTAGATGCCAAGGCCATTGAAAAGCTCAAAATGGGCGGAATTTTGGGGGTGGGAAAGGGTGCCAAAATCAAGCCAAAATTCATTGTTATCGAATATTACGGAGACCAAAAGCCAAAAGCCAAAAGCCAAAAGCAAATCCAAAATCGACAAATCATTGACGAAAACAATCCCATTGTTTTCGTTGGAAAGGGGATTACCTTTGACACGGGCGGACTCCAAGTAAAACCAGGGATGGCGATGTACGAAATGCACATGGACATGTCAGGTGGTGCAGCGGTCATTGGTGCCATTCGAGCAATCGCAAAACTAGGTCTTAAGAAAAATGTCATTGGTCTTATTCCTGCCGCAGAGAATGCAATTTCAGACGAAGCAATTCGACCTGGTGATGTGCTCACCATGATGTCAGGAAAGACCGTTGACGTGCTCCACACCGATGCAGAGGGGCGGCTTGTACTCGCTGATGCACTTCACTATGCGCGAAAGTATGCACCGCGACTTGTTGTGGATGTAGCGACACTCACCGGCGCTGCACTCGTGGCAGTCGGTCAACATGCGCACATCATCATGACGAAGAGCAGAGAACTCGAGGACAAATTCCGTGAGCTCGGCGAAGAAAGTGGTGACTACGTATTTCCACTTCCACTTTGGGAAGAATACAAGCAGTACACGAAGGGTGTGCATGGTGACATCTCAAACATTCCAAGTGGTGATTCTAAATATGGAGGCTCCATCAATGGCGGAACATTCTTGTCTCACTTCACAAAAGGTATGAAGTGGGTGCATATCGACATGGCACCACGCATGACTTCTGTCGGGAGCGACAAGCTTGCGAAAGGGGCGACAGGGGAACCGGTGCGACTGTTGGTGAAGATTGCTGAAAGACTTTGAGAAGAACGCGGAAACACGCGGACGAGACGCGGATAGTCTCAGAATGTTCGACTTACGAAGTCGAACATAAATGTTGACTAAGAGCTAACTACTAAAAGCTAAGTGCTATAATTACTATGTGCCAGAAGCAACAGTAGAGCACGGCGTTTTTAGTATCACTACCGATGTCTATACGGGGCCTTTAGATTTGCTCATTGACCTCATCGAAAAGCGCAAGCTCCTCATCAATGATATTTCCATCGCGGCGGTGACCGACGAATACATGAAGTACGTCGCCATTATGGAACGCAGTACGCTCCGCGAAACTGCAGATTTCGTCGTACTTGCATCAACACTTCTCCTCATTAAATCAAAATCACTTCTCCCAATTCTTGAACTTACCGAAACCGAAGAGGAAAGCATGGAGCAACTCGAGAAACGTCTCAAGCTCTACCAAATTTTTAGAAACGCCGGAAAAATTGTTGAACAAGCATTTGGTCGAAAGATGCTGTATGAGCGCACCTTTGTGTTTGATGAGACGCCACTTTTTGTAACCGATAACTACACCAATGTTTCTGCACTCACAAGTGCAATTGCTGAAGTAGTCACTCGATTGCCGAAAAAAATTGATAAACCGAAAGTGCAGGTACGCAAAGTCGTGTCGCTTGAAGAAATGATTGACCGCCTTAAAGAGCGTGTCGAACGACAGCTTTCATTTAAATTTAAAGATTTTACCGGAAATGCTTCTGAACGCGGGACAATTATAGTTGGTTTCCTTGCGGTACTCGAGATGGTCAAACAGGGAAGTGTGATGGTACGACAAGCAGCACATTACACAGATATTGAAATTGAGCGGGATACAGGGAATGCTCCGAAATATGGATAGTTTGACGCGGAAAAATGCGGATAGCACGCGGATTCATGCGGAAGGGTGAAGAGGCGGTGTCATTCCGGGCTTGACCCGGAATCCAGAGTCAGCAAGAAATATTCTAGATCCTGAATCAAGTTCAGGATGACAAATAATACGCTTCTGCGACTATCGGCGTTTATCCGCGTATTTTCTGGATTGCTTCACTTCGTTCGCAATGACAACCACCGGAAAGCTTCGCTTTCCGGTGGTTGTAATAGCTAAGTGCTAACAGCTATAAGCTATAATAATTGACTAGTGTGTAACCACTGATATTATTATCATATGAAAAAGGTGACTCCCAAAAAACAAGCTAAGAAAAAGCTCTCCTTGAGAGGTGCAAAGATGATTGATGGACTTCATACAAATGATGACGTCAAGCGATACATTGGTGCAGTTACTGAACATTTTGAACATCAGGTGTCTGCAGTTGCTGAACAATTCGGTTCTGTACAGCAAAAACTTGATTCCCACACAGAAATGATTGGTCGGCTCATGATTGATGTACAGGAAATCAAGAACGACCTCAAGCAAAAGGTGAATCGTGACGAATTCGCACACCTCGAAAAACGAGTGCTTGCACTTGAAATTGGTCGTGGTAGCGACAATCCGCGAACCACTCTGGTAAGAACACCTCATCGATAGTATCTAGCTATTAGCACTTGGCTTCTGGATTCCGGGTCAAGCCCGGAATGACACTGATTTCTGAGTTTTTTCTGGATTGCCACGCTTCGCTCGCAAAGACAACCACCGGAAAGTGAAGCTTTCCGGTGGTTCTAAGCGCTATGTGCTTCGGACTACGGTCTAGTCGGTTTATTGACAGGTTGGGGGCGAAAAATGGCCAAAATGTTGGTATACTTTAACTATGGACCTTGAACGGCACATTGAGGGTGTCCTGTTTTATGAAGCAGAACCCATGACGATTAAAGCTCTCGCGGGTTTTTTTGAACGTACCCCTGAAGAAATTCTTTCAGCAATTGAATCACTTTCACAAAGACTCCTAAATGGAGCAACACGCATCGTACGAACTGACACCACTGTCGAGCTTGTCACCGCACCTGAAGTAGCAGAGACTATTGAAAAACTTCGACGTGATGACCTTAAACGCGACATCGGAAAAGCGGGCGCTGAAACACTTGCGATTATTTTATACAAAGGACAACTAAGTCGCGCTGAAATCGACAACATCCGAGGAGTGAACTCCTCTTTCATTCTTCGCAACCTACTCGTACGTGGCCTCATTGAACGACGACCACATCCACGCGACCAACGCTCTTTTATGTACGCAATTACCTCATCACTTCTTGAACACCTCGGTATTACAAAGCGCGAAGAACTTCCACAATTTGCAGACATCATGAATGCGCTTGATACCTTTGAAAAGGAGCGAAATGATACACCAGAACAAGTCTCACTCACTGATTAATATGCCACCAGAAACTGAACCAACAGAGGAGATTATTACTCCAATTGCTCAAATACCAGAACCGCCTCTGCCTGAGGCATGGCATGTTCCGGTACTAAGGCAACTCTTTGTAGCGCTCGGCATTCTTGCGGTGGTGTTTGGTTCAACGTATGCAGGAACACTTGCTTCACTCCGTAATCAAAAAGCTGATGTCACCTCAGATGTGCGTGTTGAGGCAACACTCGCAGATGTCTCACAAGCTGAACCGATGCTCTCAGAGTACTTCAACGATGTCGTACTCACTGCAAAATCTGCTTTCGTGTTTGATGTCCAAAAAGGAAAGGTACTCTTTAACAAAAATGGTGATGAGGAGCTTCCACTTGCTTCGGTTACAAAACTCATGACTGCACTTGTCGCCTATGAGCTTCTCGAAACAGGGGCAACCGTTCCTATTTCTGTCGATGCGATTCGTGAGAGTGGAGACAGTGGCTTTACTGACGGGGAGACATTTAGTGCGCGCGACCTCATTGACCTTGTCCTCATTGAATCTTCAAACGACGGTGCACGTGCGCTTGCAGGAGCGGCAGGGGAAGCACTCGTGGAGAGCGACGACCCAAACAGCGTTTTTATTGAAGCGATGAATCTCAAAGCAGAAGAAATTGGTCTCACCCGTACTCATTTCAGTAATGCAACTGGGCTCGACCTTTCACTGACCGAAGCGGGTGCATATGGAAGCGCCCGCGATATGGCATTCCTTATGGAGTATATCGTCACTAAATATCCTGACCTCGTGGCCCTCACGAGCACCAAACTCACTAAGATTGATAATACTCAGGGTGATTACCATCTCGTGAAAAACACGAACGAGGCTGTAAGCGAAATACCAGGGCTTATTGCTTCAAAGACCGGATACACCGCACTTGCGGGTGGTAACCTTGTCATTGCGTTTGAGGCAGGGCTCAACCACGTCATTGTTGTTGCAGTTCTCGGCTCAACTGAAACGGGTCGTTTCGAAGATGTGGCTCTCCTCAGTGAACGAGCACGAGATTATGTAACAAGTAAATAATTCACCATATGGAAGCTTCACTTATTAAAGTTTTTGCGCCGACCGCATTCGCATTCGTTGTGGGTATTATCATTACTCCACTTGTGACGCACTACCTCTACACGTACAAAATGTGGAAGAAAAAGGCAGGGAAGGGTGCAGGATACGGTGGCGGGGAAACTCCTATCTTTGATGCACTCCATAAAGAGAAGGACACCAATACTCCGCGTATGGGTGGTGTCGTTATTTGGGCGAGTGTACTCATCACCATTTTCTGCCTTTGGACACTCCAGTTTCTCTTCCCCGAAAGTGGTTTTTCAAAACTCGATTTTCTCAGTCGTTCACAGACATGGCTTCCTTTGGGCGCACTTATTATTGGTGCCTTCGTTGGGTTTATTGATGATTTTCTCGTTATTCGAGGAACGGGGAAGCATTTTGCTGGTGGACTACCACTCAGCCAACGACTCGTTGTTGTTGCAATCACTGCTCTTTTTAGCGCGTGGTGGTTTTATGAAAAACTCGATGTCCATGAAGTATCCCTCATTGGATACGGACCTATTGATTTAGGAATATTATTCATTCCATTTTTTGTACTCGTAGCAGTAGCGATATATGCAAGTAGCGTCATCGACGGAATTGATGGTCTCTCTGGTGGTACCTTCATGTTTATTTTTACTGCGTATGCCGGCATAGCACTTTTCCAGAATCAAATCGACCTCGCGGCATATTGTGCTACTCTTGTTGGAGGCATTCTTGCGTTCCTCTGGTTTAATGTTCCACCCGCTCGTTTCTATATGACCGAAACGGGTGTCATGGCGCTCACGATGACACTCACCATCGTTGCCTTCATGACTGATGTCATTGGGGGAGGGGAGGGTGTTTCAGTACTCCCCATTATCGGTATACTCCTCGTCATCACCGTTCTTTCGGATATTTTGCAAGTTTTTTCAAAAAAAGTGCTTAAGAGAAAAGTATTTCAAATTGCACCCATTCATCATCATTTTGAAGCCGTTGGATGGCCCGCACCAAAAGTCACGATGCGCTATTGGATTTTAGGTTTTGTCTTTGCCATTATCGGTATTTTGCTCGCAATCGCGCTCTAAAATTTCTCATTCTCCTATGCATCATACTATCGACAGAACACTTCTCATTCTCGTCGTCGTTATAGTTGCTATCGGCTTCTTCGTTTTTTCTTCTGCATCACTCGGACTTTTAGCGCGCACTGGAGCACAGTTTTCCTCGGTAGCGCTTAATCAAGTTCTCTTCGGTCTTATAGGTGGTATGATTGCGCTCCTCATAACAAGTTCTATTCACTACCGCGTGTGGCGACAATACGCATTTTATATATTTTTAATTTCTCTTGGGCTCACGCTTCTCGTATTCGTGCCCGCACTCAACTTCGAACACGGCGGTGCGAGACGGTGGATTGAAGTCGGTTCGTTTACTTTTCAACCCGCTGAGGTTTTGAAGATTGGTTTCGTTATCTATATTGCCACGTGGCTCTCAGGTATGAAAAAACGTATCACTGAATTCAAAGCAGGAACGCTCACTTTTTTTGGCCTCATCGGAATTCTTGGTGTTGTCATGCTTCTTCAGCCTGACACCGACACGTTCCTCATCATTGTTACTGCTTCTCTCGCTATGTTTATTGTGGCGGGCGGACGAATTCGTGATGTGATTATTTTTATACTTATCGGTGTGACACTCCTCGTAGCACTCGCGTTTACCAGGCCCTATATCATGGAGCGTTTCACTGTGTTTCTTGACCCCATGAGTGACCCACAAGGTTCCGGCTACCAAATTAAGCAATCGCTCATTGCGGTTGGTTCAGGTGGTATCACCGGACGTGGTTTTGGCCAAAGTATTCAAAAATTTGAATACTTACCTGAGCCTATTGGGGACTCGATTTTTGCGGTATTTAGCGAAGAATTTGGATTCATCGGCAGTGTGCTCCTCATATTGCTCTTTGTTGCCTTTACCTTTCGAGGATATCGCATTGCTACCCATGCTCCTGATCTTTTTGGCATGCTCATTGTGGTTGGACTCATCACACTCATCATCACACAAACATTTCTCAACATTTCCGGCATGCTCGCACTTGCACCACTCTCGGGGTTACCGCTACCACTCATTAGTCATGGCGGAACCGCACTCCTTACCACACTTGCAAGCATCGGCATTGTACTCAATGTGTCAAAGTATCAACGCCATTTTGAGATACAGTCGTGATACCATATAGTCATCACCTATGAGCAGAGCAGTTATCGTATTAGTGGGAGGAGGAACCGGCGGGCATTTTTACCCGCTCATGAGTATTGCTGAAGCACTTAACACAGCTCCAAAAAAGCCGACACTTTACTACATGGGTCCAGACCCATACGACAAAGCGACGCTCGATAAAGAACAAATTAGTTTCATCAGTTGTCCTGCCGGAAAACGACGCAAATATTTTTCGCTTCTTAACTACCTCGATTTCTTTAAAACGCTCAGTGGCATTTTTGTTGCAGTCATAAAACTCTTCTCCATATACCCTGATGTCATCATTAGCAAAGGTGGGTACACGAGTGTACCGATTGTGCTCGCCGGATGGTTTCTCCGTATTCCGATTATCGTCCATGAATCTGATGCTGCGGTAGGTTCAGCAAATAAACTTGCCGCAAAATTTGCCCGCGTTGTCCTTGTTTCATACAAGGAGACTGTTCAATTTTTCCCTGCAGAGAAAACAGCATTTGTGGGAAATCCCATACGACACGAACTCCGCACCCAACCCACAAGTGCACCCCATGAGCGTCTCGGTATTGAACCAACACTTCCCATGATTCTCGTCCTCGGCGGTTCGCAGGGTGCAGAGCGACTCAATGAACTTATTCTTGACTCACTCGATGAGCTTCTTGTTGATTTCACTATCGTGCATCAAACCGGCGAAAGACATTTCAATGTTGTGTCAGGCTCTGCGCATGGACTCGTTCCTAATCCTGAACTTTTTAAACGATATCATCCAGTCCCATTCCTCGGTCCTGATTTACTTAATGATGCACTCCATACCGCGACTCTCATTATTTCACGCGCAGGAAGTGGCACCATTCACGAAATTGCCATCCACGGCAAACCTGCAATTCTCATTCCGATTCCTGAGTCAATAAGTCACGACCAGCGCACAAATGCATTCACCTATGCACGTTCTGGTGGTGCAATTGTAATGGAAGAATCCAATTTTAGTGACGGCTTGCTTCGAGCTGAAATTGACCGTATTATAGGAAATCCCGATATTTATAGCGAAATGTCGAGTTCAGCGCTCACCTTTGGGCGCGCAGATGCGGGGGATACAATTGCACAGATTACACTTGAACTCGCCGAAACTCACTAATCCTTATGGAAACTCCAAAATCCCAGGTTATCACTCGAATGCCCCCAAGCCCAACCGGCCTTCTTCATGTTGGCAACGTGCGAACGCTACTTTTTAACTATCTGTATGCAAAAAAGCATGGTGGAAAAATTGTGTTTCGTTCTGAAGATACTGACAAGGTGCGCAGTCGCCGCGAGTACGAAGAAATTAATCTTGACGACTTAGCATGGCTCGGTCTTTCATGGGATGAGTTTCATCGCCAATCTGAACGAGCTCCTATTTATCGTGATTACCTCGAACGCTTGATTCAGCAAGATTTAGCGTATCTCTCAACAGAAGAAAGCAAACAAAACGAAGGGGAGATGGTTACTGTTGTACGATTACGAAATCCGAATCAAGTCATAACTTTTACAGATGAAATTCGTGGAGAAATTACCTTTGACACAACGGAGCTTGGTGACATTGTTATCGCACGATCTCTCGATGACGCCTTGTACCATTTCACCGTTGTTGTTGATGATCATGAAATGAGTGTTACTCATATTATTCGTGGTGAAGACCATATTTCAAATACACCACGACAAATACTTATACAGGAAGCACTTGGTTTTTCACGACCTATCTATGCACACTTGCCAATACTCCTCGGTACCGATCGTTCAAAGCTTTCAAAACGACATGGTTCAGTTTCGCTCCATGAATACCGAACACAAGGCTTTCTACCTCAAGCGATAAATAATTACCTTGCACTTCTCGGGTGGAACCCCGGAACAAATCAAGAAGTGTTCACCCTCCAAGAACTCATTGAACAGTTTGATTTAGCTGGTGTACAAAAAAGCGCAGCGATTTTTGATATTGAGAAAATGAAGTGGCTCAACCGAGAACATCTTCTTCGTATTGATGATGAGGCATTTTTTGATATGGCATTTGAACGCCTTTCTGAACGCATCTACGACCTCCCACAGTTTAGTCAGCATCGACTACGACTACTTCTGCCAACCATACGTGAACGTATTTCTGTTGCATCAGACATTACCGAGGAGGCTAAGAAGGGGGAGTATGATTTTGCCTTTACCGCACCAAAAGTTCCAGCTCTGATGCTCAAGTGGAAGAATGACACCTCCGTGCGTGATACGCTTCCTCGTCTACAAAAACTTGCTGAAATTATTTCACAAATACCTGAAGACATTGATGCTGAAGAAATTAAGTCATACATCTGGAATTACGCCGAGGAAGTAGGGAAGGGGGAAGTTCTCTGGCCACTTCGGGTAGCGCTGACTGGAAAAGAGCGCTCACCAGACCCGTTTACTGTCATTGCTATTATAGGTTCTCCTGAAGCATTTAAAAGAATACAGAGTGCGTGTGATACAATTTTACATACAGAGGAGCGTCCGACAGCGTAACACATACCTTTTGACCAATTCTCTGTAAAGCTCAGTATACTTTGAACACACAACCATTCAGTATGGCGAAGTTTTTTCAACAAGTTAGTTTTTTTGGTGCGTTGTTTTGGGTTCTTCTCCTCATCATATACGTCACACCCGTATCACTTGCAGAAGCACAATCTCAGGTTGAACAACTCAAGAATCAAATTAATGAACGCAATACGCGACTCGAGGAAATTGAGAAAGAAATCGCTGCCTATCAAGCCGAACTCAAGAAAGTAGGTGGTGAAAAAAAGACACTCCAATCTGCTATCAACCAGCTTGAGCTCGAACGAAAAAAAGTACAGTCTGATATTAAATACACACAAAATAAAATTGGGGCGAAAGATTTGGAACTAAACAAACTGAGCCTCGAGATTGGCTTGACTCAAGAATCAATCACCACAAACGAGGAAGCAATTGCCGAAACGTTGCGTCGGCTCAATGAGTCTGATAATGACTCATTCATTATCGCACTTCTTGAGTATGACAATCTTTCCGAAATTTGGAACTCTATAGAGGAGCTCGAGCAAGTTCGTTCGTTTATGTACAATAAGGTGGGGAGCCTCGTGTCAGAAAAGATTCTCCTTGAACAAAAGCGTGAAGAAACCACTGAAAAGCGTGAAGAACTTGTTGATCTTAAAAACCAATACACCGACCAGAATCTGGTTTTGACGAGCAACAAAACAGAGAAGAGTACACTTCTTAAGCGCACGCAAAGCCAAGAAGCAGAATATCAAAAAATGCTCAAAGAAAAAGAAGCAGCACAAGCGCAACTCCTTAAAGAATTGCGTGACTTTGAGTCAAAACTACAATTCATTCTTGATCCGAACACGATTCCACCAAAAGGAACTCAGGTATTTAACTGGCCGGTCGATAATGTGGTCATCACACAACTTTTTGGTGGCACTGAGTTTGCAAAGCAAAACGCATCGGTCTACGGCGGTCGTGCGTATCATCCGGGAGTCGACTTTGGTGTACCGCGTGGTACGAAAATTTTTGCACCACTTGCAGGTACCGTGCGTGCAACGGGTGATACCGATGCCGTCTCCGGATGTTACTCATGGGGTAAGTGGACACTCATTGATCATGCAAATGGTCTTTCAACCCTCTATGCACACCAAAGCGTGCAGAGTGTTGTTCCTGGTCAATATGTGAACACTGGTGACATCATCGGATACAGCGGCAACACAGGCTATTCGACAGGTCCACACCTCCACTTCACTGTGTATGCAAAGTCAGGTGTCTCTGTACGTAAATTTAATGAAATTAAGGCGGTAACAAGCTGTGGAGCGGCGACAACGCCAGTGGCAGCAACTGACGCCTACATTGACCCAATGGTTTATTTACCTCAGTAATAAACCCACACATTTTTATATTACTAACTTACAAAAATTCACCTTGCCAAAAAATTGACCGCTCACGGGCGCTAGCCCAAGCTTTAGTCAATTTTTTGGCAGGGTGAGTTCTTGTATAAAATTGCAGTGATTTTTCTAAATTGAGCCCAAATTTTACACTATGATACAATCAGAAGTAATGAAACGGTTACTTTTTGTAGCACTCGTTATTGGTATCTGCTATCTCTCACTTGAGGGTTTAGAGAGTCTCACTGGGAAGAATCTCACCGCACTTCTCATACGAGCAAAAGGCTCTGCGGTCACTGAAACGATTCTCAAACACTACACCGAGAGTGTTCCAGCACTTCGTGAGGTGATTAGTGAAAGCGGTTCGTACACACTGAACACACAATATGTAGACATCGACCGAGATGGTGATGACGACCTCATTGTCATACTCGACTCAGTGCTCACATGCGGTTCAGGCGGATGCATGGCAAGCATGTTTTTACAAAATAAAGAAAAAGAATTTGTGCCGATTGATTTCCTCTACACGGTTAAAAATATTGAACCACTCGACACCTATTCAAGCGGTATGCGTGATCTCCGTATCAATGATGACGTATCAAACCATCTTATATGGAATGGTAGTTCCTATACACTCGAGAGTCTTTAGAGCATATCTTCATATGCCTCATCTACTGTGTCGTCTGCATCAAAGTGATGGTTCACCGTATATGTATACGACTCACACCACTTTGATTTGACTCCTTGTACCTGAGGCATCTGAAGGCATGCTCACAGCTGGTGCTTTTCAGGAGTGCAAACCAAACATCTTGTTCTGGATATTTTAATAAACTTTCAACGAGTTCAGTACATACCTTGAGACGTAGGATAGTACCTCTAAAACGACCTCGAGAGGTCATTTTAGAGGTACTAGAGGTCCCGATACATACATCACACAAAGCGGATGAATAGGACTGGATTCCAGCTCATGGGCCAGAAAGACCAAAATGATGGAAAACAACCAAATGAACGAAAAATGGTTTTTTATGATTTTTGCACAATTCAAATTTGTGCACGATATCAACCATCATGAGCAAGGGGAAGTGTGAACTATATTTTAGAAATTTTCTAACACAAATTACTTTCACACACTTTTTTCTCCGCAACTACAATTTTTTGATTTTCAGAGCAGGGGATAACTTGTTTGATTATATATGGGTAATTCTAGTATAGTACTGAGTATTAGAGATATTATACTCAGTTACAAGTGCCAGAGAATACCTTGTATTTTCAACACTTCACTCACTCCCCTCTAAGTAGATTGTTTACTATAATGAAACTGTTATGACAAAGAAAACTACGGGAAAAAATGTGTTTCAACTGCTACCCTACATTGAAGATTTTTTGCTGTATATCCAAGCAAACAATTATTCAGAAGAAACTTTATATAACTACGAGCGCGACTTGCTGACGTTCGATGCTTTTCTTTATGATGAAATGAGTAACCTCCCCTTCTCGAGCATAACCAAGCGAACGGTCGAACAGTACAAAGCATATTTAAATTCTCGTGATCGAAAAACTGCTTCAGGAGACGATTCTGAACAGCGATTGAAGAGTGGGTCCATTAATCGTGCACTGACCTCACTTCGCAGGTACCTTGCGTATCTCATCGACATGGACTATGAAGCGCCCGTTGTTCCAGGTTCAATTAAACTCCTTCGTATGGAGAAGAAGCATGGTCAGGTAGCAGAACTAAATGAACTCATCGAACTCATCGAGTCACCGATGAAATTCGAAAAGGATAAGAGGGTTGCCCTTCGTAATCGAGCAGCACTTGAAACACTTTTTGCGAGTGGTATGCGTATATCAGAACTCATCAACTTAAAGCGAAACCAACTTGATAAATCTGGCCGAATTTTTATCCAAGGAAAAGGTAAGAAGCAAAGATTTATCTACCTCACTGAGCGTGCAATTAAGCACATTGGTTTCTATTTAGCAGAGCGTACGGATGACTTCCCCTACCTGTTTATTCCCGAACGAGGACTCAATGTCAAAGTCAAAAACAAACACATTTCTCCGAATTACCTGCAGATGAAAATAAAAAAATACCGTGAACTACTCGGTATTAATGTTCCAACTAGTGCCCACTCACTGCGTCACGGTTTTGCAACATATCTCGCAGAAAAAGGTGCAAACCCTGCTGCCATCCAAATTCTCCTCGGACATGAGTCACTTGATACCACCACGAGATACGTGCACGCTTCAGATAAGTATGCCGAGAGTACCCATAAGCAGTTCCACCCATTAAAGAAATGAAAGACTACACGGATATTTAAAATAGTCCGTTGGCGACCTCCGACAACATATCTCGATACTTTGAATCATCTTTCGTCAAAATAATTTCAAGTGTTCTGTTCGTGCTCAGTTTTGATTCTATTTCAGTATGACGTGTGAGATACTCTTTAAGACTTTCCGGAATAATTTCGTCCTGTGAGATTACGTGAAGTTTCGGATATGCTGCTCGGATTCGATTCTTGAGGAGCACATAGTGCGTACATCCGAGCACAAGCGTACTCGCCTCCCCCAATTTGGTATCTATCATATTTTTGAGATACATCATTGCCTCATCAATTTTTTCACTTTCAAGAAATGGAACCAATTCTGGTGTTGCGATGGATGTCAGTTTAATAGGTTTCTTTTCATTTTTTGCATTAAGTTCGATATCGTATTTTTTTGAGTTCACTGTTCGGCACGTACCAATGAGCAAAACGTTATGTGCACCCGATGCGAGAATTGTTTCTACTGTTGGAATGATGACTCCAAGAATACGCTTGTCTGCGTAGACATGTGGAATGAGTTCGTCTTGTATTCTCCTCAGTGTTTCAGCTGATGCAGTGTTGCACGCAACAACAACAAGACCAGCACCTCTACTGAAAAGTTCTTTTACTCCATGTAATGTGAATGTGTACACTTCCTCTTCTGTTTTGTTACCATAGGGGAGATTGGCAGTGTCACCATAATACAGATAATCATACTCTGGGAGGAGTGCACGTACTGCTTTGAGAATCGTAAATCCTCCAATGCCGGAGTCGAGAAAACCAATTTTTGTATCCGTTTCCATATTAGCTTTCTATCATTCGAAAACGAGGTATCGTCTCACTATTGTAAGTGACACATTCTTCAAACATCGAGCGTGGCCGTACCCATATTGCCTTTTCGCTAAAATCATCCGAATTATATTCGGCTTGGTACACCACCATCTTTTCAAGAGTCTCACTATGTCTTGCAATCGCAATGACCGTATATTCTCGTCCTTTATAATGTCGATATCTTTTTCCAACAATTGCTTCCATGATATAAAATTATTTTGCGAGTTTAACAATCTGCAAGTAGTGCTTTTTTGCCACCGGTTGTACCGAGAGTCGCATACCCTTTTGCGTCACAAGCATATCAGCAAAAAATGGATCATTTTTGAGTACTGCTAATGTGAGCGGTTGCTTAAATTTTTTTTTAAATTTGAGATCAACAGCAACCCAGCGAGGATTATCGGTTTTTGACTTTGCATCAAAGTACCTATGCTTTTGGTCAAACTGAGTTGGGTCTGGGTAGGCACCTTTTGCAACCTCTGCAAAGCCAACAACTCCAATCACTGTGGCATTTGAATGATAGAAAAGTACCCTATCCCCTACCCGCATAGTGCGCATAAAATTACGGGCTTGGTAATTGCGCACTCCATCCCACATACCAACCCCATTTCTCTCTAACGTATCAATACCATAGACCGACGGCTCACTTTTCATTAACCAATATTGCATATCTCAGTGACCACATTATACACGGCATGGCAAAATCCGGCTTTTGATTTGATATAATTGTAGTGACGGTTACATAGTGCACAAACCGGTTATAACCATAATCACTAAATCAAATATGATGATGTCAGAATCACAACGCGCGCTTGTTCGTAACTACGGCACGCTCGTTGGACGTGTACTCCTGGGACTTCTCTTTTTAGTTTCAGGTATTAATAAGTTACTCGGCGAAGGGGGAGTTTCTGGATTTGCAGATGGAATTGAAAAGATGGGTCTCCCGCTCGCTATCGTCGTGGCATGGATTGTTGTACTCCTCGAGATTATCGGCGGAGCAATGATTGTCGTTGGCTACCGCGTTGGTCTCGCAGCTTCTGCGCTTATTATTTTCCTCGTTCTCACGGTGCTTCTTGTACACAATCCACTTACCGATGCAAAACAACTTACCGGCGCACTCAAGAATCTTTCAATTCTTGGTGGTCTACTTTACGTTGTGGCATACGGCGCAGGTGAAGGTTGGAAGCTCAAGATATAGCACATTATTTTCGGGTAACAAAAAGACCTCCGTTTAGGAGGTCTTTTTGTTCTTAACGCATTGCAAGCGTAGGTTCCCAACACGGAGCAGATGCGCTCCATGGTCGTGTCCCTTGCCGTTCATAGAGGTCACGAGCGTATGCCATATTGTCGTTGAGTTTCGTAAGATCAAGACCGAGTTTCTCTGCTTCAACTCCGTGGTAACGCGCATTGATTTGCATTACTCCAGTGTCTGCAGGATCTACTCGTCCTTGAAGAACTGACCCATCCGACAGAGTGTGTCGAAACGCTGATTCACAGCGTGCGATTTGAATCATGACAGGGATATCACTGAAGTAGGTGCGGACAGCCTTTTCTGTGTTTGTCCGTTCGCCCACCATTTCTTCAGTGACCTGTTCGTTTGTTGCAATGTTCCCATATGCGGCATCACTAACCGGTACCGCAACTACGTTCGTTACAGCGATAATGGCTGTAAGTAAACTAGATAATATAAGCCTAGGGTCTTATCGAACAAATTTGCCTGAACGATTTTCAAACAAAAAACGGCGATATGCCGTTACCCCAATATAATAGCATATCTGGATGAAAAGTCAAGTTATACAACTGATATTTTGGTGTGTCAATGCGCAAATAGTATATATTTTAAGCCATATTCTAAAATTTTGTCACGGTTTATAGCCCTAAAAAGCACTTTGAAACAAGAAAAATGCTTATTTTTTTGAGCACCAAAATATGGCTTATTTGCTTATCCTTTAGGAGTGCTCTCTTCCCTCTTTATATGTGCCCGAGCCTTTGTTCAAGAAGTACCATACTTCCATAAAGACCACCTTCATCTTTGAGTTTTGCATCTACAATAGCCGGGCATGGGAGAAAATCGCCGAGTAATGCCTTGGTATGGCGGATAATATCATCGAGAAAGATGCGTGGATCACCTATGACCATCGAACCACCGAGCACAATGACATCTGGAGACCAGTATGCAACGGTATTTTTGAGACCGTGTGCAAGATATTTGGCAAGTTCGTCCCACACAGGGTCATCTTGTGGGATTTCAAACGGTTTTACCCCTCTCCGCTTCTCGAGCGCAGTCCCAGAAACAAGGTTTTCAAGTGTATGTGCCGTATTGTGACCAAGAAGACTACGGTCAATATCAAGTTCCTGGTGTCCGGGCTCAAAACCGACACTTGAGACATCAAGGTGGCCGTTCACAAAGCGTGCACCACCAACTCCAGTACTCACGGTGTGGTAAGCGACAATTGAATATCCCTTCCCTGCCCCATGTATAGCTTCACCCAGTCCAACAATCGCTGTGTCATTTTCAAGGAATACGGGCGCATTAAATCGCTTTTTGAGTGTCTCTACAAGTGGTCGTCCAACCCAATCAAGGAGCTTTTTTTCGCTCACAATCGCCGTTTTTTCATGATTTAGAGGTCCGCGAATACCACCCCCAATCGCATCGATTTTCTCTCCCCCCGCAAGGTCTTCAATTGCCTTACCAATTACTTCCATTCCTTTATCGAATTCGAGCGGTGTCTCAAACTTGATGGGCTCACCATACGACTGCAAGTCTTCGCTTCGTGCAACACGAGTTTTTGTTCCGCCAATATCAAATAAAATGTACATGTGGTGTGTTATTCACTGAGTAAGCTTCTCGTGTGTGATTTGTAGAGTTCAATGCTTGGTTGGTCAAAAGCGTTCACGTCAAAGAGATGGCCGAGTATCATTACCTCAATCATAGAAACTGCCATGAGACGTCCAATTTCGTGCGGTGAAAGTGAAGGAATAACGGTTGAATGATATGGCAACCCCTCATCAGAATATGCTTTGATAACTCCTTCACGAATGGCCTCCACAATAGTACGCGGGGATTTATTAACGAGCATTGGCAGGTTTGCAAGAAGCCAATGGTTAGGCAATTTTTCATCACTGTTACTGAGTACGGTATATATGAAGTGTGTGTAGATTCCGCGGTTTCCTGAGAGATAGAGTTGTGCTACTGAGTGCAAGTCGCTCGCTGAGGAAACGGTAGGTAAAATAGGATAATCAAACGGTTTTCCTTGTTTTGTTGTCTTCTTTCCGATGCTTTCTGCAAGTAGCTGTCGGTACCAGAGTGCAAATCGAGTGAGCTGACGATTGAAGGTAAAGAGGTCGAGTGTGTGCATTCCTTCTTCGGCTTTTATCACGAGGTTAACGGCGCTTCTGATTGCGGTTGCAATTTCTTCTTGAGAATGTGCACTCTCTGCACCACGTCTGAAGGCCTGTGTATCAATGCCGAGAATCGTGAGTGGTACAATACCTACCGCACTAAAAACTGAGTAACGACCACCGATTGAATCAGGAAAATCAATCCATGTAATTTTCTTTTTCTTTGCTATTTTGGCAAGTGCGCTTTTGTCGGAGCCGATGAATACCATTCGCGAATAGACTTTCTCCCCAAACTTTTCCTCTGCTCGAGCGAGCACTTCGGTGCCGTTCGTCATCGTTTCGGTTGTCGTTCCAGACTTAGTGGTAAAGACTATCGCAATGTCACTCACATCCTTAACGGTAGAAAGAAGATGCTTATACTCACGCATGCGCTGGTCATCAATTGAGTCAAGGACAAGAAGCGATGACGTGAGCTCTGAAGAAAGTGCACCCTGGAGTGCCTCAACACCAAGTGTTGAACCACCAATACCAATAAGCACCACATGTCGTGCACCTATGAGGTGCGCAATCTTCTTTTTTACTTGATTCTGATAGCGAATATCACCCGCTATGCCAAGCGCAGATTCATGTTTAGCGTAGTTTGGCTTTTGGAAGCTCTCGACTAGTTTTTTTGCGTACGCGCGTGCTTTCTTTTCTAATGTTCTTTGTCGGTCTGATGCTCCTGTCATACGAATCAGAGAGTTAGGTTAGTGTTAAATTTGTCGTGGCGACAATTGATCAACATGGCTTGTAATGTACGCATACGCTTCATCAACAGAATCAACGAGATGCATAAGTTCCAAGTCTTCTGCGTCGATAGTCTTAAAGTCTTTCATCAGTTCCTTCTTCATGAAATTCAGCACGGGTGTCCAAAATTCTTTTCCATACAGTACGACGGGGATTTTTGATATTTTTTTTGTTTGAATGAGGGTAATCAATTCAAATAGCTCATCGAGCGTACCAAAGCCCCCTGGGAAATACACATACACTTCTGATGCAAACGAGAGCATTACCTTGCGAGAGAAGAAAAAATGAAATGTTTCAGTTTCAGTGACGTATGGATTGAGCTTTTGTTCCATGGGTAGCTCGATATTGAGTCCGACAGACTTCCCTCCGACTTTAAATGCACCGACGTTTGCCGCCTCCATGATGCCGGGGCCACCTCCGGTAATTATTGCAAAACCAGCTTTAGCAAGGCGGGCTGCAAGTTCTTCAGCAGCTTTGTATATAGGTTCACCTGGGCGCGTACGTGCGCTTCCAAAGAAGGTTGCTGCCGTGCCGTACTTGCGGAGAATTTCAAAACCATCAACAAATTCCGACATGATGCGGAAAATGCGCCATGATTGCACCGCATCATCAGTCTCGAAGAGGTCGGTAAGTACTCTGCAGTGAATATCTTTTGGGTCACCTTTCCCTTTTTTCTTCTTGGGTTTACTTTCAAAAATTTTATTTTGGCTACTCATGCGTATAGTGTATCATGCCAAAACATAGAAAATAGAATATGGAATATGGAATAGTGAATATGAAAACGAGCGATTAGCTGTTAGCACCTAGCTCTTAGAGCTAATCGCTAAGTGCTAACTAACTACAACCACGGAATCGAGAATTGCTCAAATTCAGGAACAAGTTTACGGCTATACAGAAGTCGTGAGATAACTTCAGCATGACAGAGGGCACCTGTAAGGGCATTGTGGGGTTCTGGTTCACTTTCGATGCCACAATAGTTGAGTACCGCGTCAAGATTAAGTGCTGAACGACGATGTTCGGGGTCTATTGGTGGTGTGAGTCCGTGATTTACCATGTGCATGTAGCAAAGAGTATGGGTATCAATTGTACGATGTGCCAAATCCCATGCGATATTTTCACGGTCACACGCAGCTTTAAGATAATCACGGTCGAATGAAACATTTTGCCCCGCAAGGGTGCGGTCACCCATATGCTGCGACCACTCGAGGAACATGCGTACAATTTCTCCTTCTGGTAACTTTTTTGGGTCTCTTGCTTCCTCCTCGGTAAAACCACAGACCGCGAGAGCCTCTTCCATTACATGGGCACCTTCCCACATGCGACATTCTTCATAAAAACGGTTTGTTGGATTATCAAAATCAAGTGCGCCAATCGAGAGAATGGAGTGCTTTGCGTACTCGGTCCCCGAGGCTTCAATGTCTATGACTATCATAGAGATAGCATAGCATAAACGCGGAGGGACGCAGACAAGACGCGGATGTACGCAGAAAAGGATTTGGCTTAAATAATAATTTTTCTTATCACAAAATTGTGGAGTGCCAAATGTGCTTGCACATTACCTACTGTGCTTGACATTAATCGTGAGTATGCTATGATATTCGCGTTCAGGGACAGCAAACTCCTTGGGCAAATTTATAGAAATGTAGAGTTTGTGGTTCAGGTGTAAAAAGGAGGCTGGTATCCCCTGTAAAAACTACCTCAGCAGTTCAAGAGACCCGGAGCTAAGCATCTCCGTTTAAAGTGCCAATGTAGTACCCGGTCACCGCTGAGCTCGACTCCGCGGTGACCGGCCATCAATTCTAGTTCTAAGGACCAGTACGACCGCGCCCATTCATACCATATTCAACTGTGGTGAGGCGCGGTTTTTATATTTATATTGAAATTTTGTTACAATGTAATCATGCGTGTCACTATTCATGATTCTTGGAAAAAGGTGCTTAAAGATGAATTTGAAGCTCCGTATTTTAAAACTCTTAGTGAAACTGTAAGAAATGCGTATTTAGAAAAAACTGTCTTCCCTCCTCCGAAGCTTGTCTTTAATGCATTTGAGCTCTGTCCATTTGAACAAGTAAAAGTCGTAATACTCGGACAAGACCCCTACCACGGTAAGGGTCAAGCACACGGGCTCTGCTTTTCAGTGCAAGATGGTGTGAAAATTCCTCCCTCACTTCAAAATATTTATAAGGAAATAAAAGATGATATTGGTAAAGAAATTCCTGAAACTGGTGATTTAGAAAATTGGGCTAAGCAAGGGGTGCTTTTACTTAACGCAACACTCACCGTAGAAGCCGGTCATGCAGGTTCTCACCAAGGACTCGGTTGGGAACAATTTACCGATGCGGTCATTAAGAAAATTTCTGATGAGAAGGAGCATGTCGTGTTTCTCCTCTGGGGGAAATACGCGCAAGGAAAAGAATCCCTCATTGACGCATCAAAACACCTCCTATTGAAAGCTCCCCACCCTTCCCCGTTTTCGGTACATACCGGCTTTTTCGGATGCAAACACTTTAGTAAAACAAATGCATATTTGGAGAAATACGGAATTAAAGAAATCAGGTGGTGAAAACTAGCACGTAGCTATTAGCACTTAGCCTCTGGATCGCTTCACTTCGTTCGCGTTGACGACCGGCGCGCGAAGCGCGCCGGTCGTTGCTAAGTGCTAAAAGCTAGGTGCTAATAGCTTATATGAAAAAATTCTCTGGGAGTTCTGTATCAAAAATTTTTGTGAGAAGGAAATGTTTCTTTTCTTCGCTTTCTTTTGCTTGACGAACGGCGTCCATACTCAGCACATACCCTAGTGCAGGAGCTCCACTCACCGAATCGTACGATTTTTCCTCTCCGATTCGAATACAGCCAAGTGACTCGTAAAATACGCGATGCTTAGGGTTAATAGCAAAACAGAGGTAATCGTGTGCACTCACGAGTCCATATTGCACCGCAAGACCAAGAAGCCCGACTGATACATCAAGAACAGCAATGTGTGGGAATTCCTTAAGTGCCAATTTATTAATTGCAAACTGACATACCTCTCCAATCCGAGCACCCGTATCTCGATACACTCCAAGTTCTTCGCGGTACATTATATCCATCGGCACACCATGCATGTCAGACACTACGGAGATTGTGCCAAACAGTTGTTCATTGTGGCGCGCAATCATCGTCGTTGCTCCTGCCCTGCCTAAATATGCGCCAATGCCTTCATTGTGCGAATCATCTGGATTACGGTATCCCTCTTTAACATACACTTCATGCACAAGTTGTAGTGAATCTTGCAAGTCATCTTCTGTGCACGCAACACTAAATTGAACCATAAAAAATTATTCAACAATTCCGTACTTTATCCGACTCACATACTCAATCACGTCCCTCACCGTATGCATCTTTACCACATCCTCATACGCAGTTTCAACCTCATATGCCTTCTCAAATGCAAGCAACAATTCAAAGAGCTGAATTGAATCACGAGATAGATCAGCAATAATACTCTCCTCAGTAATAGCTGAAGCATTTGCTCCAAGCGAAGTCGCCATAAGTTCTATTACTTCTTTTGCTATTTCACTATAATTTTTCATAACACCATATTAACGAGCATGTACACGTTTTTGTATACCGCCCAGTGCACTGTTGCATTCACTCGTTCTCCTGCAATAGTGATGGTGACGTTACCATTTTCAAGATTAACCATTGTTTCTACAGTGCGTGGGTGTGTCTTAAGACCCGTACCAATAGCTTTAAGATACGCTTCCTTAAGACTCCACCTGAGCGTTGCATCAACTTTTTGCACCGCTGGTGAAAGCGCATTATGCGTATCAATTTCATGCTGAGTCATAAATCCCTTTAGAGTTTCAGGACGAAAATTGCGTACTCGTTCGATGTCGATACCAATACCACTCCATTCACCACGTGGCACTGCATTCGCCGCTGCAAATTCATCACAATGACTGAGCGTAAGGAGTACTCCGCTCGCGTCAAAACCTGCTTGCGTATCAAGGAGCCTACCACTTGGCGGCACTCCCTGACCTGACGCAATTTCAATACGCTCGAGCGGAATCTGCACAAACTGTGTTCTATCAAAGTGGTCGTGAAGCGCACGCTTTGCTGCAAGTCTTCCAAAAAGCCAGTCACGTTGCTTTGCGAGCGGAATGCGCTTATACATTTCACGCTCCGTTTCGGTACATACCGCAAATGCGCTTCGTTCATCCTCAAGTTCTTTATCAACAATTACGAGGCCAAGTGTTGAGGGTTCTGTCTTTGAGAGCATGTGCTTGTATGTCGTATATATCATAGGAAGTATTTAAAATGCATAAACGAGACAATTAAAAATACACCGCTGTCGTGTATGGCCTCTATAATACCAGAAACAACACACAACACTAAATTTTTTGATTAAGCTTTGAAGTATCAATTTAAAACACAATAACCTATATATTGTCAAAATGAACTGGTCTGGAATTAAACAAAATCAGGCATATACCATATAATTACATAATTACTCATATGCACACCCCACCAAAAAAGCATATCCCCCTGCTCCGTTTTAAGGTTTTAGATATCCTTTATGATCCCCTTCTTTTTGTATCGGGATTGGGTAAAGGATTTAAATCAAGAATTACTAATCTTGCGAAATTAAACGACGAACCGGCCACCATCGTTGACGTCGGGTGTGGTACAGGAACGCAACTACTGATTCTGAGAGAAAAATATCCACAAGCGAAGATTTGGGGTATTGATCCAGATTTTTCATTGATTTCAAAACTTCAGTCTTCACGAGCATTTGCAACTAAAGATATTTCATTCAATTGCGCACATGCTGAATCATTGCCGTTTGAGGAAAGTTCTATTGATGTTTGTTTTTCAACCTTGGCATTCCATCATATGAGCACCCATTCAAAACAAGAAGCATTTCGTGAAATATATCGAATTCTCAAACCCGATGGCGCTCTTGTGCTTACTGACTGGGGTGTGTCGAGATTCCCTTTTCTTCGCTTCCTTCTCATTTTTGAGAAACAGGAGTTTCTTAATGACCACATCGTTGGACTTATACCGCACTACGCAGAACATGCAGGGTTCACACAAATTTCTGAAACTCGTGTAAAATTTTCTGGTATCTGGACATGGGTTTTTAAAAAAAAGCTATGAGCATGACTGCTTTATTTCTTGTTCTTGGCATTCTTGTACTGTGTGTGGTTTGCTATGAAGCGATACGTATCGGTATCCATGCACGCAAGGCAGTTCTCGCAGGTAAGCGTGCGGTTCCCGTTTCAAAAGCACATGCAAGCCCCCACAAAAGTGTGCTCGTGATTGGAGATAGTACCTCATTTGGAACTGGTGCGCGTGAGGCAAAAAACTCTCTTGTTGGACGACTTGCGCAAGATTATCCCAATATTGCAATCACCAACGCCTCACGAAACGCAATGAACGTGCGTGAATTAAAACACACGTTGTCGAACATACGTGAAAATCATTTTGATATTATCATGATGCACATTGGTGGTGTTGATACGCTTTCCTTTACCTCCTCAGCACAAATTACTCATCACTTTAAGGAAATTGCTGAACATACTGTTGCGATGGGAGCGGAAGCTGTTATCCTCGTTTCTGTGAACAATGTTGGTACTGCACCATTTATCCGATTTCCTCTCAGTACACTTTTTGATTGGAGAAGCAGGAAGATGACTGAGCTTTTTAGCAAACTTTCTAACACGCACAATATGCATCATGTTCCCCTCTATGAAAAACGAGAAGATGACCCGCTTGGAAAGGAACCTGAGATATTATTCTCAGACGACAAAATTCACCCAAACGATGCTGGGTATGCAGTGTGGTATCGTATGATACAGAATGCTGTCGACCCCTATCTATCATGCACGAATATGTAACCCTACTCATCACGTCGCTCCCCCCTCTCGATTCCTCGAGTGCAGTATTTTACGTTACAAACGTATTGATATTCATTGTAGTACTGAGGACGCTCATCATGATTCTCCACCTTCTCCTCAATAAACAGCTTGCGTTTTCAAGTAAGCCATATACGTCGACGAACGAACAGGCAAAAAAAATACTCATTCTCGGTGATAGTACTGCAGTAGGAACCGGTGCACATGCTCCCGAAGAAACTATAGCTGGGAGACTTGCGCACGATTTTCCAAATGCTCAAATTGTGAACGTAGCACAAAACGGGGGTATTATTAAAGACCTCACGAAGCAAATTGAAAAAGTTTCAGGCCAAACATTTGACATCATCATCATAAGTGCAGGAGGAAATGATGTGTGGCATTTTTCTCGACTCAAAACAATTCGCACACACCTCACGGGAGTCTTTTTACAGGCACTTACAATGAGCAATCATCGTGTCATTTTTCTTCATTACAATAGTATTGGTTCTGCACCACTCTTCCCTTTTCTCATTCAGTTCTTCCTCAAAATCGAGGAGAAGCGAATTTATAAAACCATTCATGCAGTTGCATCAGAATTACAAGTGCCTATCATCAACCTTTTTACGGAGGAGACTGATAACCCATTTTTAAAGAATCCGAAGCATCTTTTTGCACGCGATGGTATTCATCCGAGTTCACGTGGATACGAAGTCTGGTACCACCGTATGTGGCTCGAAATGGTGCGAAATGGATACTACTCTTCAGAGAATAACAAAATACCCAAAGATTTGTCTTCCCCGGTTCAAAACTATTAGTACTAGTCTTTTACCAAAAATCGAGCAAGTCGTATTTTGATTTGTTGGAGTGGATTTCTGTTTCCAAACGACATGCGGCCGAGCACGTATCGGTCGCGCATCACATCAAACTGGTGATAATACGGCACTGCATGAATCGTTCCTCTTTTGAGTAAAATTTTTAGTGCTTGAATTGCTACAACTCCCGCACAAAGATTAATAGCGCCAATCGAAGATGGGCCACGTTTCTCATTAAGATTTGTCCCTTTTAGGTAGCTCCGTTGAAGCATTTTTGGAAGAAGACCCACAAAAAAGGCAATGAGCTTTTCGTGGTATGACATCGAATCTTTTACGGCAAAGTAATCGTCAAAGTTTGGCCCTCCCGGCATAAAAATAAGAAACGCCGTACCAAACCCAATTGGTCCCGCAGTGACAACAGGGATATATCGCTTCAGCGATTCATTGTAGAGCATACGACGTGCGTCAACTTCAAATGCATCGAGTGCATCGACGGTAAGATGGGCATCGTGAAGAAATATATCAATATTTTCAGGGGTAATGCCCGAGTTAAATATTTCAATTTGGCAGTTTGGGTTGATTTTGAGTGCTTCCTCCTTCATTACGTGGACTTTTTCTTGCCCGAGCGTGTTCATGTTTGCTCCGTATTGTCGGTTGAAATTTTTAAGCTCAAAGACATCCAAGTCTGCAACTTTGAATTTTTCAAATCCTTGCCGTACAAGCGAAATGAGATGCGCTCCGCCGACACCACCCATACCCGGAATTGCAATGGTAAACTCGCGGAGCTTTGCCTGCTCATCAGTTGAAAGAAGACCGATATTGCGAGAAAATGCCTCTGAATAATTAAATGGTGTTGTAGAAAGATTAGTCATGAGGTCTTGTTAAGAATAGGTAATGTCTGGTTCTTTGCGGAGAGATGGAATTCGGCGCCCGGTACCAACCCCAATGCGGAACATGCACATAAGTTTTTCATTAGAGCCAACAGCGAATTTTTCATATAATGATTTTGTGCTTTTCTTAAGAAGAGTTTTTTGAGGTAGTGTGAATGCTGATGGATCCTCTTCAACATGTTCATTAAGTAGAAGGGTTGCAAAGGTTGGCTGCACGCTAAGTCCTTGCCTTGTTGCAACGAGCCACATGCGCTCTAAAATCCTCCCCGCGTGTACACATTCAGTATGGGTACTGCTCGGAAGGATAATGCCACAGTATGCACCGGCTTGTGTGTACCTTAGTGACTCCACCAAAGCAGCGATATGTTGAATGCCGAGCGTTCCTAAAACACTTACAATCTTCCACTTGCGGAGCACGAATCGAAATAGTATGAATTTACAGAAATTGAGTTCCAGTGTTCGAACATCAAGTCCATCTTCGGTGGTGTGCACTTCATGCGGTGTCCACCTCAGTGCTGCGAAGAATTCCTCATGGAGTTTTTGGTGTGAAAAAAGAAGCTGAACTTGTGTCATAACAAGGTGCGCAATTTCGCGAATTGTTTTCTTATTTTCGATGAAAACAACACGCCCACTAAGCCTAAGAGTTGATGGTATTTGAGAAAGCTCATCTTTTTGTGTCAGTGAAAGAGGTTCCTTGAGATAGGGACCTCGATCTGTAATGCGGTCATACATGTACCGGTACAGATTCACACCTCGATCAACCGGGTCATACATGAGTGTAATGGTTGCGGTATGTTTTGGGTCTTTTTTTGCTGGAAATAAAACAACTTTTGCATCATATCCAAAGTGGTCTGCTGCAATGAGCATGTTTTCAATCACACAACCATGTGTGATGTGCTCAACAAAAGATGACCCTACAAGGATGTTTTTAGATTGTTTTTGCCCAGTTGAAAAAATTTTTACGGTGTTCCGTCTTACGACAAAACGCCATGGCTGTGTATTGTCACCCGAAGGTGCTGAGACACCTGCGCGGATAATTTCTCTAATGTCATCACGAAGCTTGCTCATAGAAAATACTCTTATCTATAGAATACCATGAGCACAGAGACGAAATTCAAGATATGCATTCATATTCCTTTGCAGTTGCCTGCTGGGGTATATCCCGCCTTTTCAGCTTCTGCCTTTGAGTTGAACCATACTTTGTTTTCTTCTTTAATTTGCTTTGCTCCAACACACCACGGGAGGTGGTATTTGGTGCCGTTTTTGGATGCGACATACTGTGCATCTGCTACAACAGGTACACCAGACTTTTCAATATTCTTGGTAGTCGTTGCCTCATTTGTACCCTCATTAAAAACGTCCGTTACTTGAGACAGAGGAATAGAAGCAGTGGTTTCATTTGTACTGTTTTTTGGCCCAAAATCGGCCACAGAGGCCCTCCCAAGGCCAAAAGATGCAACTCCAACGAGTACGAGCAAAATGGCCAAAAAAACGTCTTTGTCTGCAAAAAACCGCTTGATATTTATGATTATCTCTTGTATACTCACGCGGTCATTATACACGAGCTCAAGCGGATTTTACGAGTGGGCTAACAGCAAAAATAGTAACCATGGCAACCAAAAAAGCTGGAGGTTCAGCTAAAAACCTACGAGACTCAAACCCAAAATACTTGGGTGTTAAGCGATCTGATGGTCAGACGGTTAAACTCGGTGAAATCATTGTGCGACAACGGGGTACAAAAATTAAGCCTGGAAAAAACGTATCTGCAGGAGTTGACCATACACTCTATGCTGCTAAGGCTGGAAAGGTATCTTTCAAGAACGTTAAGAAACTCGGCTTTGATGGAGAAACAAAGATGAAGAAGATTGTACACGTAGTAACCAAGTAACTATCTCAGTTAGAAAACCGCCCGCATGACTTCGTCATGCGGGCGGTTTTCGTTTTCATTTCGCTCGTTACTATTGTGCACTAATGGTCACTGAATTAACGATGACTGGGTCTACAGGAACATCGCGCTCTCCCGTAGAAACTGTATTAATTGCATCTACGATATCCATTCCGTCGATAACACGACCAAATACAGGGTGTCGTGAACTAAATGGTTCTTTGTCAAAATCGAGGAAAGTATTGTCTTTTGTGTTGATGAAGAATTGGCTCCCTCCTGAGTTTGGCTGACCGGTATTTGCCATTGCGATGGTACCACGGGTATTTGTGAGGAGAGGACCTGCAATAAACTCATCTTGAATGGTGTACCCTGGACCACCTGTTCCATAGGTAGTGCTGTCACTTCCCTTGGAATTTGGGTCACCACCCTGAATCATAAAATCACTAATGACTCGATGGAATTTAGTACCATTATAAAATCCTTCTTCGGCAAGTTTAATGAAGTTACCTGTGGTAATCGGCATTTGGTCCTCAAAGAGTTCGAGTTTGATTGGTCCTTTGTTTGTGTCGAATATTGCAACTCTGTTCATGGTATTTGATATGATTGGATTATTAATTTCGAGCTCCTCGGGAGCGAGTGGTCCATCAAGTTTTTCTGAATCTATCAAAAGCGCTGGGGTTGATTCAACCTGCTTTGAATGTGTCCAAAACCCAATAGCACCAAGGATGAGAACTGAAACACCGATGATGGTAAGTACTTGTTTAACGTTTGCCATATACGAATCTATTTTTGAATTATGGTTAGTGTAAGCACCCCTTTCTTTTTACCAGAAAGTAGTGGTATTTCATGTGTACCGAGTGCCTTAAGTGGGTGAGGGAGCTCGATGCAGGCTACCGGAATGTGAATACCAAGTTCTGCGAGTCTACTACTTACATCTTCAGCCTTAACTCCACTGAAAAGGTGTCCTTGTTCATTTGCGGGTGCGGATAGCTCAACCTGAGTAGTACTGAGTGTCGCGAGTGCTTCATCAAACGATTCTTCGGTTGCCACCACGTGCTCTGCATGCTTTGACTTCCACTCGGTGAGCTTTTTTAGATTAAAAGGCGTTGCTGGCTCGGCCAATTTTCGAGGAATAAGGAAATTGAGCGCATGACCCGACGGAACCTCTTTTATCTCGCCACGCCTCCCAATTCTGGCTACATCCTTAATTAGAATAACTTTCATGCGTCTATGTGAATTTACCTGTTAACGTGTGTGGGTGTCATCATAGCAAAAATCTGCACGCATTCAAACACCTACTCGGGTAGGCGAATATAAAACAGTTTTGCGCTCTACTTGTTCAAAAACTCTATAGCGGCATCGAGCTGTGGGTCTTTGCCGTTCACCCTATCCTCAGCAGTACGCTTGACCTCAATATTTGGAGCAAGACCGCCGTTTGAAATCGATGTGCCATCCGGAGTGAGCCAACGCGCAATAGTTACTTTGAGCGAGGAACCATTTTTTAGATTTACAAGCTCTTGCACTGAACCTTTTCCGAACGTTTGCTCACCAATAATTGTTGCTGCCTCGTGTTCTTTAAGTGCTCCCGCAAGAATTTCTGACGCAGAGGCAGAACCGCCATCAACGAGCACTACCATGCTTTCTGGAGCAAAACTCCCTAGTGTTTTTCCTGAACTTCGATACAGCGTTTCTTCCTGTCCTTCTCCGAAACTTTCACGAACAACAACCTCGCCAACTGGAAGGAAGTAACTCGCAATACCAACCGCACTCTGCAGATACCCGCCGGGGTTTCCACGCAAGTCAAGAATGAGTTTCTTCTTTCCACTTTGTACAAACTTACGAAGTGCATTCTGAATGTCTTGCTCTGCAAGTGCATTGAAACTGTAGAGTGCCACAATAAAGACGTCATCCCGCTCTTCTGTTTTGCTCGTCGGTATAGAAATATTGTCTCGAATGATAGCTATATCAATGAATTCTTCAGCATCCTTACGCAAAAGTGTGAGCTTAACCTCAGTACCCTTCTCACCACGAATTCGTCTTACCGCCTCATCAACATTCATTTTCTCAGTTGATTCTCCGTCGATTTTCACAATAATGTCTCCGGCAACAATCCCAGCCTTTTCTGCAGGGGTCTGGGGGAGTGGCGCAATTATCGTTATGAGTCCTTCACGCATTCCAACTTCCATTCCTACACCACTGAAATTGCCCGAAATGTCTTGTTCAAAAAGTTCCGCTTGCTGTGGTGGCATGAAGATGGTGTATGGGTCTCCGTATGATTCAGCAAGGCCTGCAATCGCGCCAAATACTCTATCTTCCTTTGAAACGGTGCTTGAGGTAGTGCCTGCAGCAAATTTTTCTTCGAGTAAATTCCATGCCTGCCAAAACTCCGAAAGATCTACCGCGACATCAACTGCAGGTGGCGCATAAAAAAGTGAACCGATATTTGCTTCAAGACGAGACTGTGAGGCACCAAAGTAGAGACCAGAGAAAAATGCCGCGGTTGCAAAAAGAACAGCAAGCACTACTCCAAGTACGGGAAATGGTGACCGCGCATCTGCTTCCTGAATGTCTAAAGTCTCAGGAATGTCTGTCTGTGGGTCCAACTGTGGCACAAAGGTGCTAAATGGGTCTGGTTGTTGCATAGTTATTGTCGATTGATTATCGCACACAATCCCAAGTTTACACAAAAAATAACTTTGGTATTTAGAAGAGCATGATACCATATAGGTATCTTATGATTGAACGCTTTGAACAAGGAAAGCTAGCTTGGATAAGCCTTAAGAATCCAACCACAGAAGAAGCGCAAGAAGTAATGATTTCCTGCGATATTCCACCGTCGCTCATGACTGACCTCTCGACACCTGTGCCACAGAGCGAGGCTATTATTGTTGACGGGGTCATTAAAATCACCCTCGACTTCCCTATTGTAAAGCGTGTGGACATGCAATATCCTCACGAAATTAAGTTTATTGTTTCCAAGAATTCACTCGTAACCGTCCAGTATGAGGACATGGAAGCAACGGACCGATTCAAAAAACAATTCGAGGTTGCCTCAACCTTGCACAAAGGAAACCATAGCAAGATGACCGGTGCCCACCTGTACATTCTCCTCATGAATGAGCTGTACAATGTAATGGAATCAAAGCTTGATTACCTTGAATCAAAACTTCTCGAGCTTGAAGAACAGATTTCTCAAGATAAAGAAAAGGAAATCATTTTTGAGCTTTCAAAAATGAGTAAGAGAATGATTGCCTTTCGTCATGTTATACGATCTCACGAAGATGTACTCAAGGATGTAAAAGTGGAATTTGAAGCAGTTTTCCAGCATTCATATAGTGCCGAAGTCGAAGATCTTCAAGATACATATAATTACCTGTTGCGAAGACTCACTACACTTTTTGAATCACTGGTTGACCTCCGTGAGACAAACTTCGCGCTCCTCACCACAAAGCAGAACGAAGTGATGAAGATACTTACTATCATGGCCTTTGTCACATTCCCACTTTCTCTCCTTACCTCAACATTCGGTATGAATACGGTTTCAACTCCTATAGTTGGAGATCCGGGGGACTTTTGGATTATTGTGAGCATTATGGTGAGCGCAATGGTGTGTTTCTTTATATTCTTTAAATATAAGCGGTGGATTTAATGCTGGTTTCTCAGTAATCAGTTATCAGTACTCAGTTACCTGATAACTGCTAACTGAGTACTAAACTGAACCACGGACAAAAGTCTGAGTTTTTGTTAGAATAGCGCTACTATGTTTTCATTCTTTAGTAAAAAGCCTGAACCAAAAGAATACTCCCCCATCCACCTCTTTAATACCCTTTCGAGTCAGAAAGAGCTTTTTAAGCCTCTTAAAGAAAATGAGGTTACGATGTATACCTGTGGTCCGACAGTCTACGATTATGTGCACATTGGCAATCTGGCATCATATATTTTTGCAGACACACTGAAGCGCACATTCATGTATGCAGGCTACACAGTGAAGCACACCATGAACCTTACCGACTTCGGCCATCTCACTGATGACGGCGATGCCGGCGAAGACAAAATGATGAAAGGGCTCCGCAAGGCAGGAAAGCCAATTACCCTTTCCGCGATGCACGACCTCTCAGATGGATTTATTGACGCCTTCATGAATGACCTTGAGGAACTTAACATGGTGCACGCAAGCAAGTACACGCGCGCGAGCGACTATGTGAAAGAACAAATTGCACTCATTAAGACCCTTGATGATAAAGGATATACGTATGAAACTTCGGATGGTGTCTATTTTGATATCTCAAAGTTCCCCACCTATGGAAAGCTCGGTAACATTGACCTCGAAAAACTGAAAAGTGGCGCACGCGTAGAAGCCAACCCAGAAAAAAAGCATCCCGCTGATTTTGCACTTTGGAAAAAAGGCCTCCTTGGCTGGGACAGCGAATGGGGCAAGGGTTTCCCCGGATGGCACATCGAGTGTACCGCGATGGCATTTGCCTCCCTCGGAAAGCAAATTGACGTACACACTGGTGGCGAAGACCTCAAATACACACACCACAATGGTGAAATCGCTCAGGCTGAAGCAGCAACCGGTAAATCGCCATATGTGTCCTATTGGTTCCATAATGCCTTTATCACGATTGATAGCACTAAGATTTCAAAGTCTCTTGGCAACACCATTTCTCTTCACAATATTATTGACCGAGGTATTTCAGCCGATTCATACCGCTACTGGGTACTTACCTCTCACTATCGTTCTCAAGCAAACTTTACATTCGAGGCACTCCAGGGTGCAAAGCAGGCACTCTTCCGCCTTAAGCGATATATTGTCGAAGAATACAAAAATGCTAAGGGTACGGTTGACCCTGCCTTCAAAGCAGCATTCATTACCGCCCTTGGGGACGACCTCGATACACCAAAAGCAATCAGTATTCTCTGGGAACTGATTAAAGATAAGCGCGTCTCCCCAGCTGACAAAGTCGCCACACTCAAAGACTTTGATAAAGTGCTCGGTATTGGGCTTTCAGATGAACAAGACGAGGTGATTCGAGAACTCGGTATTGTTGAGCCAGATGAGGTACCCGATGAAATACAGCAACTCCTTGATGAACGTGAAGTCGCGCGTATTGCACGCAACTGGGATGAAGCTGATCGTCTTCGAGAAGCAATTAATTTCAAAGGGTATAACCTTGAAGACACTCCGAATGGTCCACGCGTCTCAAAGAACTCTCCGCTTTCTGATACAAATTAGAAAAAGCGCCCCATCGGGCGCTTTTTGTTGATATTTGAATATTCAGAAGATCTTCGTCGCCAGCTTGACCACAAGTGGCGCACTGATGAGAACAGTGATGAAAAGCGGCCACGGACTGCGAAGTACGTGGCGACCAGACATATCCCAAACCAAGTTACCGAGCATGGCAAGAATGAGAACAATTTCCCACATTGCGAGGTTCATGGCTAACTCCTGTGAAAGAACCCATACAGAATACTCAGATTTTTTCAATATGCAATCTCACTTTCTTGACAGAACCCTAATCCCCAATTGTGCACGATTATCCTCAGTTTTGAGGTTTGAGTTGAGGGTAATTTTTCGTGATACAATTGCTTCACTATATGCCCGAGACAGAAATCCCAACACAGCAGAGCGGAACACGGAGTCGATTACTCCGAACTCCCCCACAGAATGTTGACGCTGAGCGTGCACTCCTCGGTGCGATTATTTTGAAACCGGAAACGATGCACGATGTCTCGGTGACAGTGTATCCTGAATCTTTTTTTGCCGATAAGCATCGAGAAATTTTCCGCGCCATTCTCGACACCTTCATGAAGGGTGACCCAATTGATATTCTTTCCATCACGACAAAACTAAAAGACCGAAGTCTCCTCGAACGAACTGGTGGTGCAAGCTACATCACTGAGCTCGTCGAAACTGTTCCTGCTGCAAGTAACGCACTCTACTATGCCGAGCTTGTACAGAACAAAGCAATTCTCCGTGGACTCATAAATGCGGCCGATGATATTGCTGAGATTGGATATTCTGACCCTGAAAATGTCGATGAAGCAATGGATAATGCTGAAAAAAAGATTTACCAAGTTACGAATGCACCAACGACACAGAAATTTACTTCAATTGGCAGTTCACTCGTCGAGGCGTGGGATAGATTTGAAAAACTCAATTCTTCGGGCGATGCAAAGCGTGGTGTGCCAACAGGATTCACTGCACTTGATAACCTCACTGCAGGACTTCAAAAATCTGACCTCATCATTATCGCAGCGCGTCCGAGTATGGGAAAGACAACGCTCGCACTCGACATTGCACGAAATGCCGCGCTTCTCCACAAAGCATCTGTTGGTATCTTCTCACTTGAAATGAGCGACCAACAACTCGTCGACCGCATGCTCGCAGCAGAAGCAGGTGTTGATTCGTGGAAACTCCGCACCGGTAAACTCACCACAGACCATGAGTTTGAAGCGGTACAGGCCGCAATGGCTCGCCTTTCTGAAGCACCGATTCATATCGACGACCAGCCCGGAAACAATATTCTCAAAATGCGTTCTTCTGCACGTCGTCTCAAGAATGAACATGGCCTTGATCTCCTTATTGTTGATTACCTCCAGCTCATGAGTCCGACATCAACGAAAGCAAGTGATTCAATGGTGCAACAAATTACAGAGATTTCTCGTTCACTTAAAATCCTTGCCCGTGAGCTCGATGTGCCAGTGATTGCACTTTCTCAGCTCAGTCGTGCCGTTGAACAGCGCGGGGGCAAGCCTCGCCTCTCTGACCTTCGTGATTCTGGCTCGATAGAGCAAGATGCCGACCTTGTGATGTTCATTCACCGCGAAGACAAAGTTAATAAAGCGTCTGACCGCCCAAATATTGCTGAAATTCTTATTGAAAAGCACAGAAATGGTCCCGTTGGTTTTGCGGAACTCTATTTCGACGAAAAGCACGTGCGTTTCCTCAATCTCGATACACACCATGCAACTGGTAGTGCGGGTGACGCTGGTGGCGCAGATGATTTTTAATTTGATTCACTCCAATGACGACACTCGAAGAACTTATCAAACTATTTGAACGCTTCCCTGGCATCGGAGGAAGACAGGCGCGTCGTTTTGCGTATCATCTTCTTAATGAAGAGGCTGACACTGTGGCAAGACTCTCCGAACTTATTCGTAACATCCAAGGCACAGTGACTGAATGTTCTTCCTGCTTCCGCTTTTTCACAAGTGAGCGTGGAAACAGTGAATGTAGAGTGTGTAGTGACATGGCTCGTGACAATACCAAACTTGCGATTGTAGAGCGGGAGTCTGATTTAGATGCCCTTGAACGCTCTAAAACGTATGAAGGCTACTACTTTGTGCTCGGTGGCACCGTTCCCCTCCTTAATTCAGAAGATATTAAGAAACTTCGTGGTGGTGCACTCAAAAGTATTGTCCTTCAAAAAGCACAAAAGGGCCTCACAGAAATTATTCTCGCTTTTTCGGTAAATCCCGACGGTGAAAACACTGCACGATATGTAGAATCAATTCTCAAAGACATTGTTGCGGAATACAAAATTAAAGTGAGTCAGCTCGGGCGTGGGCTTTCGACTGGCTCTGAACTTGAGTATGCAGATCCTGAGACGATTAAGAACGCTTTGCAAAATCGTTTATAGAAGATACTGAATATTGAATAGAAAATATTAAATAAGAAATCCCCGCGAGCCGTGGCTTGCGGGGATGAAAAAGATGTCCATATAGTTCTTATTTGGTCACGCGGAATTGTGCAAGTGCGAACAACAGTGTACTTATCACAACACCCAGAACGAGTGACCACCAGAATTCAATATCTAGAACAAATGCAACCCCACACACGAACCATGCGACGAGAAAGAGAGACCGAGTGACGTAGACCCCTTTGAGAAAATATGACCGTTCAAGTACAGAATCCACGCTGTTGAGCTGATAGACTGCCACAAAAACTTCAGTCATTGCAACAAAGAAAACTGCGACTCCGAAGTACACCATGACACCTTGCAAATCGAAAGAATTCACGCGTATTCTCCCAAAAACACTTCGGACGTCCCGAATTAAAAATATTGTACAATATTCTATATTGTGTGTCAACGAAAACCCCCGCGCTTTTGCGCGGGGTTTTTGTGATTATTTAAGTGATTCGATTGCTACTGTAGCATATTTCTGTCGATGACCAATCTTTCGGTCGCGGTTTGATTTTGCCTTGTAGCGAACGATGGTGATTTTCTTTCCTTTCTTTAGCCCTTTGTATGTTCCCTGCACCTTGGCTCCCTTAATGTATGGCGCGCCAATCGTGGTGTCAGAACCATTATCTACCATAAGGACCTTATCGAAGGTTACCTTGTCTCCTTCCTTGATTTCACTATCGAGGAGCTCAACTTCAACAACATCTCCTACTGAGACCATATACTGCTTTCCGCCAGTCTCAATGACCGCGAATTCAGTGCTTAATGCTGTGGTTTCCTTCTTTTTCATAACGTGCCCGTGATTCTACTAGAAAACCCTAAAATATGCAACTAAAGAACGGTTGCTCTAATAAAACAATAATATGCTATTGACTAATTTATAATCTATGATATGATATTTATGAAGTTCACAACATACAGGAGAAGTTCATGGACAAAACGAATAAGTACGGATGGATTCTTATGATTGTTGTCGGCCTATTGCTTATAGTTATCGCCGAACGAGGCGATACGGTAAGCTCTGAGATTATCACGCTCGCGCAGACCGCGTGCACGACAAACGGAGGTCTGGACACAATCGAAACGAACCATGTGCCAGTCCTTGGCATAGACCTCCGGAGCGAGTATAGGGTTAGCTGTAAAAACGGCATGGCAGTCACCATGTCAAACCTGAAACTCGGAAAGTAGCATCCCAAGACCCGCCCACGAGAAAGACTCGTCCGCGGGTCTTTTTCTTATTTTAATTATTTAGGGGTCCGACCCCTAAATAATTACTGAGGATCCTGGGGCTTCTCGAGCGGTGATGATTTTCGCTTACCGCACGCCTGACACACGGGAAGATCTACAAATCGTGCGTTATGGCAGTGTTCGCAACTTGCATAGACTTGATACCCACAACGTGGACAAAATACCATTGTGTTATCGAGCGTAAATGAGCACTTTGGACACTTGTGGTCTTTGAGGCGTCTGATTGCGACAACAGCGCTGTTGTACACGCGCTTTTGAATGACATACACAATCCCTCCAAAAAGCAGAATAACGAGCACCACTGACCCGTAATAGAGCACGTAGCGCAATATGGCGACCTGCATGAAGATATCAATAATCAGTTGAATGAGTGCGTGTGGAATAATTTCGTAGAGGAACATACCCACAACTTGGAGGAATAGGAGTGAGGAAGCGACAAAAATTGCACCTGCAATAATCGTATACGGGCTATTTCCTTTCTTGAAACGGAAGTAGTAGCGCATGCTGAGGACAAAGAACGGAATGATGAAAAGCAGAGTGAGTCCAAACACCTTGAGGCGATACCAATTCACTGCTTTGTTGTAGAGTGAGAGGGCTTTGTCATACTGTGCCTCGTAAGTTGGAACCTTCGTTTGTATCTGCGCAAGAAGTGCATCTCTTTCTCGCGTGAGTGCAATTACCTGTGCTTGGCGTAATGCTATTTCATCGTCAACGGTTACAACGGCATTTTGTTCTGTCCCCACATCGAATGCACCCTCGATTTGTGCCTGTCGTTCTTGCAGACTAATGTCGTAGTTTGAGACTGCCTGACTCCGCTTATATTTAAGCTGTTCTATAGTGTTGCTCAAGGTTGAGACTTCAGTACTTTTTGCAAAATACTGTTTCAGCAAGGGTTCCACCGAAGTGATACTGCTACTTACACCAGATTCATTTTCATAGGTACTGAATGTACAGTTCCCTTTTTGAAGTGATGAATTCGAGTAATATCCATAGTCGTAACCGTAGCCAGAGTACTCATTCGTGTTCGTTTGTACATTAAGTACGGAAGCGAACTCACGAGCGCAAGAAGAAATGGTTACCGGTCTTTCTGGAATACTGCGTAAATCTCCAAAGACTGTTTGTGAAATTCCAACAATAAAAAGTGCCATCAAAATGAGCAGAAAATATCCAATTTTTGTTGTCTTTTTTTCGCTTATCTCCTCATACGCATCTCCATCTACCGGGCTCTGTTTCTTACCAAAAAACCACATATACAATGTTTAATACAATAAATACTTCACCATTAATACTACCACCCGCTCCTCTGCGATTATTGTTCACATCTATATAAAGTGGACAGATATAAATCCACCTATTTAGGGGTCTGACCCCTAAATAAATTACTCAATCTCCTGAGGTTTTTGTGCTTCAATCTCGAACACTTTATGTGGAATCCTGGGTTCTACTTCGATTTGTGGAATATCGGGCTCAACATCAATTCGAGCTCCTTTATCATTTATCCTGTCAATTACTGGATATACACGAGCGTCCCATGACCCTGCCATTTCATTGAATTTATTTGTTGCCTGTTTGAGGGCACCTCCAATTCCGACGACATGTCCCATAAAAATTTTTAATCTGTCACCCAACAATGCAATGTCTTTTACTACTCGTTGAATATTTTCGGTAGACCTATGTTGTTTCCAAGCATGTGCTATAAGCACGATTAAGGGCATTATTGTTGCTGGACTTGCAATCATGACATTTTGTTCCTGGGCTTCACTATAGAGATTTGCATCTTCCTGAAAGATTGTTCTCACAGCAGGTTCACTTGGAACATACATTATGACGTAGGGAATCTTTCCATCAATTTTTTGATATTTCTTTGATGACAAGTCTTTAACTCTCCCCCGAATGTCCTGAATGAACTTTGCAATATGGCTTTTCCTTTTTTCTTCATCCTTTTCTTCAACATATTTAAAATATTCCTGTAAACTTGCCTTGGAGTCAATTGCAAGTTGCGAATCATTTGGCAGATTGATTATCACGTCAGGACGCTGAGATTGGTCTTCGTCATTCTGAATCGTTTCTTGTGTTAAAAAATTAACCCCCTCAGACAAGCCAGACTGTATGAGAAGATCTTTAAGTGCCGCCTCCCCCCAACGCCCCCTGATTCCGCTTGCAGATGAAAGCACAGTTTTAAGGTTTGTTGCTGTTTCTTCCACTTTTGTGCTTGCAGTCAAAACTGATTTGATATTTTCACTTAGAGCACCAAACTGCTCTTTTCTTTCTTTCTCATATATGTTCACCGCATCCTTCAGCCCTTGTACAGTTTGATGTATTTCCCTATTTTTATCTTCAAAGTCATTTCGAAAGTCATTTTTTTGTTCTCTCAGAACATCAGTTGCGATTGATTTAAATAACGGCCCAAGTTGGTCATTATTTCCCTTACTTTCATCAAGAATTCTTTTTTCCGCTGCTAATTCTTTATTTTTAATATATGAGGCTACAAAAAAGCCAATAATACCTCCTAAAAACATTCCTATGAGTATTTGAATTGAATCCATTACGTAATTCTATCATGATAACTATGGTAATATATAGTTCACATAATAAAGAAACTATGGAACTACACAATCAAATCAAAGACGAACTCAAAATTGCCATGAAGGCACATGATGCAGTACGGCTTCGCACGGTGCGTAGTATGCTGACAGCCTTTATGAACGAACTCGTGGCGACAAACCGTAAGCCACAGGAAACTCTTGTTGACGTTGAAGTTTTAACAGTGATTAAACGCCTCGCAAAACAGCGAAAAGAATCAATTGTACAATTTGATGCTGCAGGCCGAACTGATCTTTCAGGCCCCGAAAAGGAAGAACTCGTGGTTCTCGAATCCTACCTCCCTACCCTCATGTCACGTGACGCAATCCGCCCGATTGTAGAAGCGAAGATTACTGAACTTGGATTTACTGATAAATCTAAAATGGGCATGCTCATTGGTTCCTTAATGAAGGAACTTGCAGGTAAGGCAGATGGAGCAGACGTCAAAGCTGTAGTTGAGGAATTGCTCAAATAATTTGAAACTGGATTCCGGCTCGTCGGCCGGAACGACAACCACCGCGGAAAGTGAAACTTTCCGCGGTGGTTTGCGTTTTACACAATGTATGGTATAATAATACTCAGATAAACCAACAAAGGAGTACATCGTGGGCGTACGAAAACGAATTACGCTTACCCGAGAAATGCTCGGGCGACTGCGCGTAGCAGTTCGCTTGGCAAACAGGGACCAACATCAAGCAACCACTGCTGTTATGACTTCTCTCCAGGGAGTACCGTTCGGCGAGAGTTACATTCGAATTCGAGACGAAATGATCGTTCGTTTGAAGAAAACCATCGCAAATCAAAACCACAGGAGGACGTGATGGCAACAAAAAAGCCGAAGCCTGTTCCCCCACCCCATGTCGCTCGTGCAAAACTTAAGGGAGATACAGAGGCCCTACGTGCGATGGGACGAATTGGCGGCAAAAAGGCAGCGCTATCGAAGGCTCGTCAAAAGTTCCTTGCGGAACTTCACAAGGAACTTGACGAACTCCAGAAGCAACTCGAGGAGGAGTTTCGTCAACAAGAAATGTACGACAAGGCCGTTCAGGCCAACGAACACACCCATCCTGTCGACTGAGACTGAGTGGTACGGACCCGAGGCGCATCGCGCTTCGGGTCTTTCTTTTTCCTTGACATTAAAATGAATTTGTTTGATTATAGTCGTTGGCAATTTGTGACGTAGTTCATTAGGAGAAGTACGATGGCAAGGACGAAACCGTATGATGGGCATTTCAGAATTAAGCACAATGAGATGCCTGGAATAGACACAATCGGAGCACGAATCGATGATTGCCTCACTCCGAAAGGAACCTTCGACAAGCTTTACTCCGCAATTGATGCTGTACTAGATCCTGAGGATTTTTTCGAGATTGCATACACGAGAAGCAGAGCTCTTGTTCTTTGGTGCCGAATCAAAAATCAATCGCCCGAGAACCTAAAAAAGAAGACGGCAACTATTCGGCGGGCGATGGCGAGGGTTGGTTTCAAGATGAGCCCCTTCGTTTCAATCTTGGGCTCGAAGCACTAAACAGGGAGAACAATTTTCAAACGGGCGGTTCCAAGCAACTTGGAACCGCCCGTAATTTGTCAGATTGACAAATTGCACCATTTGCTCAATAATCCATGCCAGTACTCTCACCAACAAAGGAGCTTCTCATGAAGAAAAACCCACTGAGTAAAGGTGTGTTCTTGATAAAGGGCAGTGACGTAGGTAGCTTTCAACAACCAAAGCGTCGCTACGGCAACAAGTCATCGTTAATCACTGACATCAACACGGAAAATGAAAGTGCGCTTACTTCACTGGGAATCGGTGAACCCGTTTCAGTAATCATCGCGAACAATTTGGAAGCAAAGTTGCACTTAGATTTTGAACTATGGGGACTGGCACTTCATGTTCATGTCGAGTCAATTCAAGACTTACAAAAGTTCATCAATGTTCACTCACAGCTGGAGAGCGCCTTCTTGAAAAGTGGCTTCCGGATGGACACTCCCTTTTGCCTCTTCAGTCGGCCAGCAAAGAAGTAGTTCTACAGACGCAACGGGCGGTTCGGAGTTTCTCTGAACCGCCCGTGTTTTATTTAGGGGTCCGACCACTACATAGGGTCTTCTAATGATTGTGCGTCTTCAATTTTGAACTCCCCTACTTTTGTACGTCTCAGATTTTGAAGTGTTGCTGGGTAGCCGAGTCGTCGTCCAATTTCTTCACCGAGCGAGCGTATGTACGTACCACTTCCCACATTGAACTTTACAGTTAGTACCGCACGATTATTTTCATACGTAGTATTCAAAAGTTCAATTGCGGTCACTTCCATAGCACGCACCGGTAAGTCGGTTACTTCCTCGCCTGTTTTCTCTGCTTTGCGTGCTCGCTTATACATCGGCACTCCATCTTTTTTGATTGCTGAGTATGCTGAAACTTCGAGTTCAATCACTCCAACCATGCTCATGAGTACTTCAGAAACTTTTTCTGATGGTAGTTCGGGAACGTCACAACTTTCAAGAATTTCACCCTCCATATCTCCAGTACTCCGTTGTTCCCCGATTAGAACTTCTGCAACATACTCTTTTGAAAGTTTGATGTAGTCGCTCAGTTTTTTTGTCCCCTGCCCCACACCAATAATCATGAGTCCGCTTGCAAGCGGGTCGAGTGTGCCAGCATGCCCCATCTTGCGAATGCCCAGCTTCCTCCTTAGCCTACGAATCACATCAAAAGACGTTATTCCTTTTGGTTTATCGATAATAAGTATGTCAGAGGCTGTTTCCATGAGCGCATACTACCAAACTTTGCATTCTTTGCTACAACACTAGTAAATCTGGATTGAGAACAAGTAATGTTCCTAAAACAAGCATTAGGATTCCCCCCACAAGAAGCGACATTTGCGCGTACTTGTGTCCGTGCGCTTCAAGTTTTGAAAAGCCCCATATTGCGAGACCAAAGACAATGAAATCGTCGACCATATATCCAACCGAGTATACGATGAGGTAAAACTGTCGTGTTATAAAGTCGAGCTGATTGAGTTCGAGAATTTTGGTGTATGCCTGCGGAATACCGATAGAGCAAGCAAATTCGATAACATTGACTGAGAACGCGAGTGCGATGATGCCAAAAATAGTGAGAATGGTTGTCGGGCGACTGATAAGGTCTTTGATGCGCGCCGTTGTCTTCCCTTGTGACTCAATATCACTTATGTCACACGTGAGTGCTTTGTTTCGATTTTTGCGATAGCGATACAAGAAGAAAATACCCCCTCCTACCGCAAGAAGTCCCACGAGTGGTGTGACAATCGCGTCAAGACCTACAAAGTCCCATGCGGTAAACCACACATTGAGGATGAGGTTGTACATGATGGCTTCTGCAACCACAAAGATACTCGCGACCATGACCATCTTTTTCCTGTCACCAATCTGCGAAAGAAGCACAAGGAAGGTGATGAGTACCCACATCGCACATGGATTAAAACCATCAATCGTTCCCAAAATTGCAGAGAGTGAAAAGAGTGAGAGTGTCTTTAAATCAACAACGCCGAGAAGTGGCAAGTTGAAGACGAACTGATTTGGATTCGTAATCGAATCACAGGAAGTACCGTTTTCGTCGCACCCGGTGCCAACAAAACTATCTGATTGCTTCGGTGCTCGCGCGAGGTGGTCTTCGATGGTTTTAATGTCTGATGAGCGTGCACGCAGAACCATTTCTTTAATGCGGACTCCAGTCGTATCCCCAGTACTAAAACCCTGAATCACTTCCCCACCTATAACGGTAAGCGGTGTGACGTGCGAAAGCTCGTGCTTATTTAAAAGTGCCTCAAATGCTACTTTTGCTTCCTCATCATCAATTACATTCAGATATTCGTAGCTCACACTGGAATCATTAGCGCCATACGTATCCAAAAAAATCTTTTCGTCAGCACAATGGGTGCATTTGTCGCGTCCAAAAAGAAAGACGGTCACTGGTGCACTCGGCGCTTGTGCAAAGGTCGTGTAGCTAAATAGACTAACGAAAATAAAGCACAATATAATGAATAGGCGTGTCATATTTTGCTATCATACCACACCTGAAATACCCGCGGGTACTTGGTGTATGTAGTTCGAAGAAATGGCACGGAGTGCACTTTTAAGCTCATAGTGGTCAGGAATCGTGCGCGCGACGTGCTCCCAAAATGTGCTCGAATGGTTGAATTCAATGAGGTGACAGAGTTCATGGACAATAATGTAGTCGATGAGCGCTTCGGGCAGAAACACAATACGGTAATTAAAATTGAGGTTCTGCTTACTCGAACAACTCCCCCACCGAGAGCGAAGGTTCTTAATTGCCACACGATTGTACGTGCAGTTGTAGTACTGATTCCAGTGTGCAAGTTTTTCATGCACGAGTGCACGCGCATGCTCTTTATGCTCCTCGTAGTGGCGTATGGATGCACGTGAACGCCGCGCCCCTTTTGGGGCGCGGCGTCTCCTTCTCGTTCGTATGCGTATTCCCGGAATAAACCACATGGTTACTTGAGCGTATAAAAGATTCTTCCGAGTCGAATAATGTCGTAGTCATAGCGCTCATCGAGCGCCTCATACACCGGCTTCAGCTTTTCGGTACCCTCTGCCCTAAATGCTTCACTGAGCTCACCATAGATATGATTCCACGATGCGCTGTCCGGAATAAGTGCATCAAGGTGTGAGCGCAAGAGAACTCCCTCTTCGGCAAGCTTTTCGATATGTACCCAAATGGTAGACGGTGCCATATTGCGCACTTTTGCAATTTCATTTACTGAGTGCTGTTTGAGTACAAGTTCTTTCGTTGCCTCTAAAGTACTCTCCTTTTTCATCCGCTCTCCTGGTGTCTTTTTCGCTTTTCCCTCACTTGGTTCGACATCCCATTTTCCACCCGATGCGTTCACGAAGTTCTTTTGCATCGTCTCTATTTCTCCGTCATCCATTTCATTAAACGCAAATTCACCGTCATCTGATTCTTCTCTAAAACGTGCGTCACGAAGCACCACGCGCGGATCAACGAGGAGTGCTTGGGAATTAATACCAAGAATCTTCATACCCATAAGCGAACGCACGCGAGAGAGCGCAACATAGCCCTGCCCGTACGTAAAAGCGTTTCGCAGGTCAATTTCAGCAGCATCAAGCGACATTCCTTGGCTCTTATGCACGGTAATCGCCCATGCAAGACGGAGTGGCACTTGCGTTACCTCTGCAAGCACCTTCCCATCCTCATTCATAACACTCCATGAAGAAGGCTCAATCTTCAACGTTCGTCCATCACTTGTTTCAATGATTGGAAATCCATCTTCCCTATCAAAATCAGTGACACGTCCCAAGGTGCCATTCACATACCCCACCTCAAAATTATTTTTTGTGCACATGACCATCGCCTCACGCCGTAGTTCTAAAATTTCTGGAGAGAGACAACTCTTCACGAGACCGACGAGCAGTTGTTTATTACCATGCGCTTCCATCTTATATGTTGCACCCTCAGTGTTAAGTTCGCCAAGTCTCGTGAGGTTGACTGAATCGACATCGCTATTGTGGGTAAAGAGTCGTGTTGGTTCAATATCAGGAAATCCAATGTCCGTTTGTTCTGAAAGAAGTGTGTAGTGCGATTCCTCGACATCATTACGGCGAATTGATGCAAGAAGTCCAAGAAGCAATTCGTCTTCTTGTCGATGTTGTTCGGTAAGGTAGCAGGTGAGAAATTTCGCCCCTTCCCATGAACGTGACTCAAAGGCAAAGCGAGGCATCTCTCCCCTTCCTGCAATTGGAGGAAGTTGAAAAAAATCACCAACTAAAATCACTTGGAGTCCACCGAATGAATCACCGTTTCGACGAATTGTTCGACAGACTGCTTCCACCATATCGAGCACCCGTCCGTCTAACATTGAAATTTCATCGATGACAAGCACCTTTGCTTTTTGAATGCGCTTAACTGTTTTTTCTTTTCCGGCAATAAAATCCAAATCGTACTGTGTGAGCGTATCGCGAATGCCAATGCCACTCCATGTGTGAATCGTCATGCCCCCAATATGGGTTGCGGCGATTCCGGTTGATGCGGTCACTGCGACAGAAATGCCATGAGCTTCGAGCCATTCAATGTATTCATTAAGTACATATGTTTTTCCTGACCCTGGTTCTCCCGTGAGAAACACATTCGCACCGGTCTTTAAAATCTCCAGAGCCTGTTTTTGAATCATGTCGACTATTATACAAAAGTAACGGCCACTCACCTAGGTGAGTGGCCGAGTAGCAATGTGGGATTCTTTCTAGAGACGGTTCCAAAACCAAGTTCGCTCCATCGGGAATCCATCAATGAAAATGTTCAGAGCCATGATACACATGAGGAGATAGAACACCACAAACGCGACGACCAGAATATGGTGCCGAGCCGGGTTTTCGAGACCCGAATATGTATTCCGGAGTAATCCGTACATCGTGACAAGCCCCACCGCAAGAGTGTTAAACATAATGAACTGTGGGTCGTCTAAGATCACATTCGTTCTCCAGATGGCTGAATCGAGTCCAACAACTCCAAGAAGGGCCATCGCCATCAAAATGCTCGAAAGTCCTTTGTGATTATCGACAGCGTCGATCTCAGAGTGTCTCATCGCCCGTTGCAGTCGGTGCGCCGCCCTCCCTGAGGTCATCATGTAGACAAAGTACATGAATCCCATACCAAGAGATAAAACGCTTAACGTTGCACCATTTATCGGAGTACTGACGACAATGCACAGCACCAACACTGCCCAAATACTGATTCCGACAAGTCGCGAAAATGAAGCCATGAGTCTCTCCTCGAGTGAATAAGAGCAAAACTTACCAACCGGCATAGTACCACAAAATCTTAGTACTTCCAGACGAACGTACCCCGTGGACTTTATCAAACGACATATTTCTGGTATAACTATGGCCGGAAATTAAGAAGCGCAAGCAACTATAATTTCCGAGCCCGTCGGTTCATGTGTCCCAGAGAGACACCTTGAACAGACGCCAGAGGCAAACGCTCAGTACAGAACAAACGTAGATACACATTCGGCCTCATCGTCTGACGCTGAAATTTGTATGATGCGAATGCATCATAACAAGCAAACTGCTTTGCTTGTGTACAAATTTCAGAATCGGAGCATGTCGCTCTGCGACAGCGAGATGGGGTCGCGGAATTTCGCAAGAAATATCCGAGACTAGGACAGCTGGTCTTGTAAACATCCAGCAAATCGGTTCAGTACAATTACAGACGGCCTCATCGTCTAACGGTTAGGACAGCTGGTTCTCATCCAGCAAATCGGGGTTCGATTCCCCGTGAGGTCATGTTACAAAAGCGAGCACGTATTAACGTGCCGTTTTTGTTAATGACCTCACGGGCAAGAGTGTATAGACACTCTTGCAGGGGAATCGAACCACCGGAACGATGTTACATCGTCACGAGTGAGGTGTGTCCCGCGGCACTTAATATTTTGTAAGTGAAGCGCAACAAAATATTTAGTGACCGTCAGGATCATTCCCCATGAGGTCACAAATCACCATCAGCAACACGGAGGCCCGGCCTCCGTGTTAACCACTGCAAACCAAACTGATTTAAATTCGCCATACTTCTGTTTTTGTGTTATAAATTTAATAGTCTTTGTTATTTGTAAGCCAAACACATAGAGAAAGAAAGGCATTCCAACATGACCCTAACGCTCGAAGAGCCCGGAGTTAATACTTGGGGATTGAAATCGTATATGCCCAAGGGTAATTTGTTTTTCCCATATGTCATCACTCGTCCCTTGGTGGCGTGGGACATGCTACCCCTGATGCTCTTTCAGAAGTATCTTTCGGAAGAAACGGTTAGACAACGTTTCCACTACAACAAGAAGCTCGACCAACGGATACGCTGGGATCGCCTGATGGATGCGTGCACTATCGATTACCAGAACGATATCGCCTTCGTCGCCACCAGTCTCATTGGTTCGATTCTTGGACTTGTGCAACTATATCGCGACAAGCCAAAGTCTGAATCAGCTGAAATCGCATTCGTGGTACGAGATGATCTTCAGAAGAATGGCCTGGGGCGTACGCTCACGCGTCGCACCCTTGAGGCTGCGCGGCTCCGTGGCATAACAGCAGTACATGGTGTCACCGAGCCCGAAAACACCCCGATGATTCGCGCATTTCTTTCGTGGGGATTCACCATCAAACGAGTCGACGGTGAGGTTGAGGCAACGCTCGTGCTTCCGCCAATCCAAAGCTGATGTTGAACAAAAGCACCCCTTCATCCGTTACGTCGCGCCAAGCACGTAACGGATTTTCTTTATTCAAGGCAAATACCCTCCCATGATTCATTTAGTCACCTCACATTTACAGAGATTCTGCCCTCGGGAACATACATGTGTGTGCCGTTCTTGTTAATGGTCTCACGGTTTTAATCGTGACTTGCGCACATTTCTAAAGAAGATTGTCTTCACCCTTCACAAAAAACCGACTTTCCTCTATTATCAACTCCGAGTTTACAAACCAATGGAGGTATTCCATGGAAAAAGTTCCTTTAGTACAGTACGGTGGAGTTATTCAGACTCTGCTTGCTGAAATCATGAACAAACGACGTGGAGCAATGAAAGGATCACAGGAGCAATATAGCGATATTCCACCTCGAGATTTTTTCGCCTACATTGCAAAGCACCCACTCCCCGAAGTCGAGTATTTTGACAGATGGATGGCCGAGAAAGTGAACGAGATCATCCGCTTCATCAACAAAACTGATGATGCGCTGAATCTCAAGCGTGCAATCAACTACGTACTCAAACAAAGCGGAAACAATGGGCACTGCCCGTTTGCGGGAGACAACTATAGTCCCGACCGCCTCGAGATTGATGACAGAGATGAATAAAACAACCTACGGAGAGAGCACACAGGACTCCAGCTCCCGCTTATGAAGACAAAGACTGTCTTCATAAGCGGGGGCTGTTTTATTTTTGATACTAATCCAACTTAATACACTGCACGGGGCAGGCCTCAGTAGCGTCTTTGTTGGCTTCGAAATTGGCTTCGTCGATTGGTGCGACGACCACGCGATTATTTTTTGGTACGCTTGAGAAAATTGAGATATACAACCCTATCGATACCGAGTGTACGAAGATTATTAAGTACAATCATTTGTGGTAACTGTGAGTCTCTTGGGATTACAATTGGTCTGTTTATTCCCACTTTCCAATAGATGCGGTGGTCTCCCTTTTCCCTTTTAAACTCACAACCCTGACTCAAAAGAAACTTTTCGAATTCTTTCCAATGTATTGCGCCTATTTTTGGCATGCGGAGGAAATGTTAGGCAAAAGTAGGTACCTTAACACTAAAATCTTTCGTCGTAATAGTTGGTGGAGTCCATTGTTTTAGAACTTTCTTCCACCCAAGTTCAGAAAGTACTTCGTCGGTAGTGCCGGCATTATGCAGTTCTTCAAAAAAAATACCCACAAGTTCATTGAAGCGTGCTTTCACCTCCTTATCTGATTTACCTGAAGTTGCGATATCAAGAGCAGGCGCATACGCAACAAAGCGACGGCCTTGCTTAGAAATATTGACTTTAAGTTGCAGAGAATTTGGAATCATATACTTACAGGTTACACCACCACAAAAACTCGGTCAATCATCGATAATTTCATGTACGTTTGCCAAGATTTTGTTACGGCAATTCTATAGTTTATACATAGGTCCGGCCTTCGTAATTGTACGTTAATCCAACTTAATACACTGCACGGGGCAGGCCTCAGCAGCGTCTTTGTTTGCTTCGTAGTCGGCTTCATCAATTTGAGCCACCACCATTTTATTCCCTTTCATTTTTCCATTCTGGAGGTCGGACTTCCCATCTTCTTCATTCATCTTCCAATTTTTTGGTGCAAGCATCGAGCAAGAACCACACCCGATACAGGAGTTACGTTGATGACAAATGATAATTTTTTTGATTCCCATACAATGTATTAATTACCCGCAAACTCTCTAGGGGACCCCTAGAGAGTTTGACTAATTATCCGTTTCTGTTCTGTCTTTCCAGAGATACACGCGGTCATTTTCGCGGACACGACTTGTGACGGGAATGGTTATGATATCCCCTTTCTTTGCCTCAGTCACCGGAATCCTATCCACATTGCGAAGTTCAGTAACCGTTGCTGAGTACACTCCCGTGGTCCGTCCAATAATTTTAATCTCGTCGCCAACTGCAATATCACCCGCATCGAGAAGAATTTCTGCAACACCTGCTTTCACAAAATATGATTGCACCACACCGAGTGCAAATTTTTCTTTGGCCGCCTTAGAACCTTTCACGTCGCTGTATGCATCTATTTCTTGTCCAAGATAGTAGTTACCGTGCGAAAGTGTGCGGTTGTATACGGTTTTGAGTGATTCATAGTACCCCTCAATTTTTTCTTTTGTGTACGTGCCATTTTGCACGTCGAGGAGTGCATGTTTGTATGCTCGGGTCACAACCTCAACATACTCTGGCGCACGTCCACGTCCTTCGATTTTAAATACCTGTACACCTGCATCGAGAAGCTCGGGTATCTTATCAATCATGCAAATATCAGCGGCACTGAGCACATACTGATTGTCGACAACAAGCTCTTGCCCCGTTTCTAAATCGGTTACCTTGTATGCGCGTCTACAATTCTGCCTGCATGCCCCACGGTTTGCGGAAGAATTGTCGGTATAGAGACTCATGAGACAGCGCCCTGATTGTGCGATGCAGAGTGCACCGTGCACAAAAGCTTCAATCTCCATGAGTCGTCCTTCATTTCCCATGAGATTTTCTTCACGAATTTTGAGTCCAATATCCTTGATTTGGTTCAGGGTAAGTTCACGAGCGAGCACAACGCGGTTCGTGAGATTTGCAAAGAATTTGACCGACTCATAGTTTGAGACAGAAAACTGTACCGAAATATGCACCGGCATTTTTATTTCATTGCAGTACTGCACCGTTGCAAAATCAAAGGCAATGATAGCGTCGACATTATTCTCTTTTGCAGCGTCAACGATTTTTCGCATGAGCTTTGTGTCATGGTCGTAGAGGAGTGTGTTCACCACAAGGTACGCTTTCACCTTATGTTCGTGGCAAATATCAGCGACTTCTTTAATGTCCGCAAGTGTCATGTTGTCTGCGGCACGAGCACGCATATTGAGCTGTGTGACACCAAAGTAAATACTTCCGCATCCTGCCTGAATAGCGGCCATGAGACTATCAAAACTCCCTGCAGGGGACATTATTTCAGCTTCTTCTGGTTTCACCATAGCAAAAAAGTGTACTTGGAATTAGGAGAAGTGGCAAGGAAAAATATTCCCTTACCCATAAAACTCAATCATGCGGTTTACCTTATCTTCAATACTCATCAGAGGGCCGAGACATTCACTGTACTCGAGGGTTGCAGAGGCATTCTTCCAAAAATGAAACTTGTGTTTTGCATTGAGACCCGTAAGTCGCACGAGCACAATCGGGACATTCTCTGAAAAAAGAACTTTGGCTCCCCGTTCAAAGTCGGCAACCATATCGGAATCACGCACGATCTTCCCTTCTGGAAAAAGGAGAATCGTATATCCCTGCCGAAGAAAGTCTCGTGTGAGGAGAAGACGTTGCATGCGCTCCATGACGGTATTTCCAATATTGTATCCACCAAAGAGCCGGATGAAAAATCCGAGTATGGGGCGTTCCATGTAGTCGGGTGTCACCGGATAACGGACAGGAACCACATTCGTCCAGTTTCGTATCCCGATGTGGTACGTAATGAGAAATGGGTCAATCTTGCTCTGGTGGTTCGCCACAATGAACGTACCATGTGTTATGCGTAGACCATCTGGACGTTTAACGGTAATCCGGAGAAGTCGCGTCAGCACAAAATTGACCGGTATGGTCATGTACTGAATTGCAACAAACCAGCCCTTCATGAGAATCTTTTGCATGGTTAATTGATAGCCAGTATAACACGCCATCAAAGCCCTTACTGATACTGTGTTTTAGTGTCTAGAGCAGTTGCCCAATAATCACCACATAGTTTTTGCCATACTTCTTCGCACATTTTGGACAAGTGGTATACCACATGAACATTTTTTTGACCGCCATTCCCTTCTCAGTGGTGAAGCGTTCAAAATCTTCCATCCATTTTCCGGTGTCTTTGAAATTGCCTTCATACACCTTACTAAAGAAGTTGCCACTCATGACGACGTTTTCAGCATCTTCAACTTTGGTATCAACAGATATGTACAAATCCATATTCCACTTAGAAGTATGGTCTGAAAGCCACATAGCGTCCGCACCCACAGTGCCCGTTTTTTCAATTTTTTCCTGACAACGCTTCATAACCCCGCCAAAGTTAACGGGCATATAGAAAAGCGTAAAGACTTTGTCTTTGATAAATTTCTTGTTGTTCCACGTAAATGTTTTATTGTCCCATGGTGCTGGATCAAATTTTAAGCAACATACTTCTTCTTTTTGTAGTGTTTCCATTGTTGTATGGTTATCTTATACCATTACTTCTTTTTAACTTTTTTCTTTGGAAGCGGAACATGTAAAGCGGTAATACTGATGAGTTCACAAAGCCATTCGCGGTCTTCAATACTATCTTCATCGATGCACATAGACACTTTCGCTCCATCGTACGCATAACCTTCTTTGTATCGTTCCCCGACAAACTCTCTCCCATCCTCAGTAATTCTTACGAATAGTGTATCGTCACAGACAAGTGCAACAACTCTCCCCTCGCAATACAGAGCATACTCACCAAACATTTTCCGTGCAGTAACACCCTCAATTTCTTGAAGTTGATCGAGTATGTAATCTACTGTTGCTTGACTGGTTGCCATATACAACCATTATACGCCTTACTTCCCTGTTCCTTTATTGAGTTCTGCGCGCGTGAGTGGACCAACAAAACCGACAGCGGGGGTAATGTTGTGCAGTTTCTGGTACGCAATGACCGCCTCGCGCGTAATGGGGCCAAAATACCCTGTGTCGGTTGGATACGTAAAGAGACCCAAAGTGCGCAAGTGCTTTTGCAGCTGGGTTACGTCGTTTCCTGACATACCGATATGAAGGTTCATCGTGAAGTTAAACGTACTCGCACCTAACACTTGACTAGGTGGTGGTACAACAGGTGCAGGTTGTACTATTTTTCGCTTGTGAGACTTTGAACCGGTTTGCGAATGAGACACTTCTTTCTCCTTCACCATTACTGTGCGGATGACCGGTATTGCTTCATTTCCTGCCGAGTCCTCGACTGTATAGGTAACGGTGTACGAACCGACCGTTGCGGTGTTTACGGTGTTTACAACATTTATTTTTGCAGTAATGCTTCCATCGACATCATCTTGCGCGGTTGCTCCAGCATCGCTGTACGAGTCGCCTACTGTCACCGAAACAGGATTATTTCCCAGAAGTGTTATTACTGGATTTGTCGTATCTTTCACAAAAACCGGAACACCTCTGAGATATGGGTATCCTCCATTTACACTTGCCTTCACTGCCCAAATATCTTCAAAATTCCATCCGACAAAACTAGCCTGTTGTTTCATTTGTGCGGTTGTGAGACCGTTTGCGTCTGAGCACGACTCCGGCACATTCCAATCAGTACTTCCGCACATCTTTAGGTAACCTGATACTTCAGTATCCCAATATGAACCTGACTGGCTCCCTCTTTGATACTGCCAACCAATGAGTCCTCCGGAGCTCCCTGGTCCTATGAGTTGAACCGCTGCGTATGAATTTACGACATCACCATAGCTTATCCATTGTTCATTGATTCCCACAATACCACCGATATTTCCTCCGCTTGATGCCGTCATCTTCCCGAGGGCATAGCAGTTTTCGATGTGTCCTGAGTAGTTTTGACCTGCTATGAGTCCAGCCGGCCCGAGTTCACCACTCATGGTAAGGTCTGCATAACTGCGAGAAATAATTCCTGAATTTTGTGAAGCAATGCCTCCACACTTTCCGTTACAGGTCATTACTCCTTGAATTGAGGTTTTTTCAATTGTTCCGTTGTGAAAGTTCACGATACCGCCACAGTACGTCGATGAGCAAAAAATGTTTGCATTTGTGAAGTTTACTCCAGTGATTTTTGCACCAGAAGAAATGGTGTCGAAGATTCCTCTGTTGTTACTTTCTCTCGAAACCATTCGCAAGTTCTTAATGAGGTGGCCTTGGCCATCGAGTTGTCCACCAAATTCACCGATGGCAGTGAAGTTTGAGATTCCCGAGCAGTCAATGTCATTCTCAAGGCGATAAAACCATCCGGGATGTGCGCTGATATTTTGGAATTCTCCGCACGTGGTAATTGGTGAAGGATTACTTGCGGATGAACCAAGGCCGACATTATTTACCACGACAGTAACTGGATTCGTCGTACCAATATTATCAGCATTGTCTGTCATGACCGCAAAGAGCTTGTATGTGCCATCTAGAACTACCGTGGAATCCCAACTAAATGTGAATGAGGGCATGTAATCGTAACTATTCCAGTCTCTTTCATCGAGGGGCTTGCATGCAATCTCGGTTTCGGGGCTCGCAACTCCATATTTTAAGCATACGTCCTTAACAAGTGATTGATTATCTTCAGCATTAACAAACACGTTAACGGTACCCTTAACTTGTCCGAGCGTTGATGGGTCATCGACACGACCAGTGGGAGCTGTCGTGTCAGAACAAATCTCAACTGGTCCTGGGCCGCCATATCCATCACAGTCATTATCAATACTATCGCCACATATTTCAGGGCCTGTATAAATGCACATATATTGGTCACAGGCGTTACCGATACCATCTTTGTCATCATCAAGCTGGTTTGGGTTACTTGTAAGTGGACAATTGTCTGCAACATCTCCCAAACGGTCACCATCAGAATCTTGTTGCTCTGGATTGTAGTGACTTGGTGCGTTGTCACATGGGTCCCCGACACCATCGTCGTCACCGTCTGCCTGACCTGAATTTGAAAGGTTTGGGCAGTTATCAACTACAGTTCCTACGCCGTCTGCATCAGGATCTTCTTGACCTGGATTTGGATCATAGGGTGCGTTATCACATACAGAACCGATGCCATCCCCATCAGGGTCTGCTTGGTCTGCATTTGCAACACTTGGACAGTTGTCGAGTGAATTTCCTACCCCATCGAGATCATTATCTTCAATAGGAACATCTGCATAAGCAATTGAAATAAAAAAGCTTGCACCAAGTAGTACTGTGGCAAGAAGCATCGCATATTCACGAGCGTGAATAGACCTTATGAAAAAATTCATAAAATTGAGATTAAAATTATGTAATACGTATAGACATCTATCTATATGTCAATAATAGTACTCCCCGCAATACGGGTGTCAATAAATATTTTAGTTTGATGTATTAAAAGGGGCCGGATGCGCGATGCGCATCCGGCCTTTGTTGGAACGGGGAACGAACTAGTAGTGGTTATTCGAGCAACTGGGATCTGCACACACATAGTGCGGGAGTCCCGCATGCTCATTTTCACCATTTCTGGATGGGATGCTTGGGTTCGTGGCATAAAACACATTGACTTTGATCATTTTTATACCACAATGCCTTGGATTGCCGTTTTGGTGTGTTGGAACCGATACACGGAAGCAGCCCGGACGAGCCTTTCTCACCAAACTCACGATTTCGGAGTTGGCTTTGCGAACATGTAGCATGTACTTTTCTCCTGTTAATTACGGAAAATTCCGGTGCTTTTATACAATTTTTTCATTTAAATGTCAATTGGGAGTATAGAAACATTTAGGGTGCTTTTATGAACCTTTGAGTAACTCTGAGATAACTTTAAATCGTCTATCTTTTCGAAGTCCATGATGTTGCGCAACTTTCTTTTTGAGGCCGGCAAAATATCCATCAATAGTATTTGTAGTGTTGGGAATATTAAGTTCAGGGTATCGCTGATAGGTGAACAAATGGGGAAGATTTGTTGCGAGTGAACGATACGCACTCCGTACGTTCTTGTGTGTGTAGTACCAATGCTTGGTACCAAGAACATACGTCTTCTCAGTAATGAAGGAACGGTACTGCTTCTCCCAGAGGGTAAGTGCAGTGGTAAAGACCTCTTCGGTAGTGTGTGGCAAGGTGAGCATGAGCGTGCGAAGGTCTTGTCCTGCTTGTGTTTCAGGTTTTCTCGTAAGGTACTTCGTCACCGTCTTCATCTGGTGGAAGTGACATACTTGTACTGGTATGTCTTTAAAGACGGTGGCTAAGCCACGCCGTCCGTCAATAACCGCAGCGGTGAAGATCCACCCACGTGACTCGAGTATTTTTCGTCCGTAGTGGTAGTGTGCCATGATTTCACTTGATACTTCACCCCACCAAAGATTCTTGTGGAGTGTCCACGATCTAAACACACAGACACCATATAGACGTCCCCAGAACGTAGTGTCTGCGACGATGATAGTGGCTTGGGGTATGAGGTCGGTCTGTGTGACCGCATGGGCATCAAGTTGTTTGCGTACCCACACATGACTCTTCCCGTATGTATGAGCAAGTTCATTGAGTGTTTGCTTGCCGTGAGTGTATGCGTGCCAAAGCTTTTCTGGTATTCCTGTGTCTCTCTTTTTATATTGAAATCGATACCCGCACACACCGCACTGATATCGTTGCACACGATTGCGTGTTCCATTCTTTTTAACGGTTATTGCACTGCATTTGGAGCAAATCCGCTGTTTTTTTATGCAGTGTCATAAATTATTCAACTTTTATAATTAAATAGAGCCGTACTATAGCAAAAATAGCACCCCAAATGTTTCTTTAGCTCACAAATTGATTCTACGCAACAAAAAACCACCGGCTACTCACCCAGAGGTTTTTTGTTCGTAAGACTCGAGTGAATACTTTGGCCACAAAGTATTGCTTGAGCGATTACTATCTTTCTTCACATTGAACTACACTGTTGCCGTCCATATTTTCTGTTCATTACAAGCAAGGTGCACATTGCGCATTTCTTTTAAGCTCTTCGATTTCTCCTTTGAGTATTTCCATATGGGCAACAATTTTTTGTGTTTGTTCAGTCATCTTTACTTCAAATTGATTCGTGTGTCGGGCGAGTGTTTCAGCTACACTGATCATTTCGGTGATGTCTTCCATGGCAAGCAGAATAATCGGAGGAAAGACTTCTATCGAGGTATCTTTGCGGTGAATCTGACGTGCGTTAAGGATAATCACTTTCCTTCCAATTGACGGGAAATCGTGCGTGACTTCAAAACCCTTAAAAAATGTATTATGCGGGAGTATATCTTCTAACAGTTTTCGTAGCTGTGGAATATCCCACTGACCATTCCCGAGTTCATACACAACCTTTCCTTCCGTGTCATCTGGATCAACTTGAAACGTACGGTAAAACGGTTCATTTGCAGCCATCACACAGAGATTTTTGTTGAGAATAAGTACAGGCTCACGCACAACATCAACCACTGTTTTAATGTATGTCCAACTTTCACCCCAGAGTGCCCCAAAATACCCTGCTTCGGATTTTAGATTAGGTGTATCCTCTTTAAGTGTTTTCATATATTCATTGCCGTAATAGTGAATATATTATTGCAAATTTTTTGTATATACTTTCATATTCTGTAACTAGCAAAGAACCGCACAATGATTCACATCATTCAGTGAGGATTGATTTTAGTTGTGACCAAAATATCGTGGGAAAAGTGGTGGCATACCATCTTGAGTACTTCCATCAGTTTCTATAGGAACCTGCGCAACTGACTCTGGCCACGGAAGTGGGAGATTACCCGTAAACGGCACATCTCCGAAAAGCACATCAGCAACTCCCTGTCCTTCACTCCCGGGAAGCCATGCCATAACGAGCGCATCCCATGATGGAACTTCGTCAGTAATGATGAGCGGTCGACCAGAAACGAGAATGACGATTACCTTTTTGCATACAGATTTTAGTTGTCGAATTGTATTTAAATCGGGAGGACTGAGGGTTGGATTTGCATTATCACCCCACCCTTCTGCGTATGGTGCTTCACCAACAACTGCAATACCTAAATCAGCGAGTGGTGTTGTGGTACTGAAATTTCCATTTTGGTTATATTCGACAAGAACATTTTTTCCGGCGCGTGCCTTAATGCCAGAGAGAATCGAGGTGCTCTGAGGAAGCCAGTTGCCATCTATCCCCTGCCACTCAACCGTCCACGCGCCGGACTGTCTTCCAACATTATCTGCAGAACTCCCCGCAACGCGAATAGTGCGCACATTTTGTTTAATGGGCAAAATGTTTTCATCGTCTTTAAGCAGTACAAGTGATTTTTGGACTGCTTCACGTGCAAGTGCCCTATGTGCATCTCCACCAACGACACCTCCTGCAATATCGCCACTTCGCGGTTCGTCAAAAAGTCCGACTGCAAACTTAGCGCGAAGAATTCTGCGCACCGCATCATTAATACGCTCTTCTTTAACTTCACCACGTGATACAGCGCGTGACACATTCGCTATAAATGTTTGGTAATCAAACGGAAGCATGACCATATCAACGCCCGCATTGATTGCAGTCACTGCTGCTCTGTATTCGCCTCCGGAGATTTCGTACACGCCATACCAATCTGAGACCACAAAGCCTTGAAACTTAAGTTCACCCTTGAGTACGTCGGTAATGAGATACTTTTCAGCACTCAGTTTTGTATTACCCCAACTATTGAGTCCAACCATGACACTCCCTGCACCGGCCAGAACTGCTGCTTTAAACGGCGGAAGATATTCTTGTTTGAGTGCATTTTCATTCACTTCTGTGGTTCCTTGGTCAATATGGAAATTCTTATTACTTGAGGTGTCCCACGCCATACTTCCCACACCAACATAGTGCTTTAAGGTGCTCAGTACTCTCAACGTTGAACTCCCATTATCTGAATTCTGAAGTCCTCGGACATATGCCGAGCCAAGCTTCGCAACAAGCGTTGGGTCATCAGAGAATGTTTCATAGGTTCTTCCCCAACGAATATCTTGCGGCATATCAAGTGTCGGCGAATAGCTCCAGTAAATTCCGGTCGCCATGAGTTCTTGTCCTGTTGCTCGAGCAACACGCTCAACAAGTTTTTCGTCTCCCGTCGCGCCGAGTCCTATCATGTGCGGAAAAATGGTTGCCTCGGTGAGATTTGAATGACCATGAATCGCATCAATGCCGTACAAGATTGGAATACCAAGACGACTCTGAAGCGACTTTTCTCTAAAGCTCGTAATCATTTCACGCCAACCCTTCACGTTGTTTTCTGTTGGTTTTGCGCCCATACCACTCAGCATTGCACCGATACCGTATGTGGTTATGTCGTCAAGAATGTGCACACTGTTTTTCTCTACAAGTACCATTTGAGCAATCTTTTCCCTAAGCGACATACGCGAGAGCAAATCCTCGACTCTGTTGTCGTCTGTGTGCGCTCCACTTCGATACAGTGCATCTTGTGGTGGCACCTCAAGCATTACCACCGGAACTATTGTTGGTGTTCTGAAATACGTTACTACAATGAATATGCTGAGAGCTAAAAAAATGACACCTACGACGAGTATGACGGGGCGCCATTTTTTAGATTTCATTTTTAGCTTTTTCACTCGTGACATCTTCCTACTATTGTAGCAAGCGAAAATCGAGATATCACTAGTTTATGCATGATTTAGCCTTGAAAAAGTCCATAGCACTCGGCGTAGCCCCTGCTTTAATTTCGGCTACGCGCGCTACTCCGAGCTTCCCTTCGAAACAGGTAACCTGCGATGGACTAATTGATGCAGGAATAGTCGAAGGATCAATACCAAGTGCACTCAGTGCTGATTTTTGGGAGTCTGAGAGGTTAATGGGGATACTTTCTGATGCAGAGGTTGAAGTGGTGGTAGTTGTTCCAGTATTTGTATGTGTGTTTGTTGGCGTAACCGTTGTTACCTCTGCTTTTGGTGTCCCTGATGAAAATGGTGTTGACATCATGCCAAGCGAGATAGCGAGATAGAATCCTATCCCCACAAGAATAAGTGCAAGAAAAATTATACCGAGCGAAATGAAAGTGATTGAAACTGGTTTATTCATAGTACCCATAGAGCCGTTCTTTAATGGAAATCATTTCACATAGCTGTTTTCTTCTGAAAAGGTAGTATTTAAAAAAATTATTGAACTTTTGAAGTGAGTTATGAACCAACCACATGCGGTTGAATGAGCTGAAAAATAAATCCAAGTGTTCCGAGAATAAACGTAGCAATTGCAAACACAATGATGCTTGCGGTTGCACTTCCATCTTTGAATATTTTTCTGAATATCGTGTATGAAAGTCCAGATTCGAGTATAGTTTGTTGTTTCATATAAATAAATATTACTTGTATAAACCTTCACACTTTTCCCATAGCGTGAGAATGAAGCGAGCTTTTAAATACCTTCCTCAAACTTTTCTTGTTCATCTAACGAAGCGCTTTCACGATTGCAATGAGTACTACTGCCCCAAAAAGTGCAACAATGAAGCTGTAGAGATTAAAACCACTCACTCCCCCCTGTCCCATAACACTCATGAGCCAACCACCCACAACTGCACCAACAATGCCAATTACAATATTGAGTATTGCTCCTTGCTGTCCGTCTGTTTTCATGATGAGCGATGCAATCCAACCGACGAGCGCACCAAAGACAATCCATAAAATGAATCCCATATAAATATGTATTAGGTTTTTATAACGTTAGTAACGTTTGTACATCACACCCCTTCTTGTTCATTAAGTTTAATCGCAGCCTCTTTTGTTGAAACACTTTTGCTCATGAGAAGTAACTCAGTAATTCCAAGTGCAATAAGCCAGTACACAAACATAGCGAGAAGCGTTGTCCACTCAAAGACATTCCCCTCCACTTGTGAGACGCGGAAGACTGAAATAAATGGAGCGACGAGTGGCGAAGAAATACTGTAGACAAACTCAGTGAAACCTGCGTTTGGATTTCCTGCAAACAGCTTAAGGAAAAATCTGAACATGAGTAATACTTCGAGCACTCCGAATATGTACCACAGAATCTGCGTCGCCCTAAAGATTGGCTTGGTCGTTTGTGAGTTGTATGAATCCATATACGCTATGCCGATAGTCTCAGTGAATCATTACACTTCTCCCGCTTACCTTATTTCTGTGGTATAGTTGGTATTCAAGCATAACTCACCGCAGTCACCATATTGTCACCACACTGCAACAAAGCCAGAACCTACGCATCCAAATGAGGGCTTATTACAAATAGATTTTTGAAACCCGTACGGGGTTTGTAATATGTTTGTAACGAATCCTGTTTCGTACGGCTTTATATACATAGGTACTCCTACTGGAGGCGGGCTAGAAAGTCTCAATAGAATTCGGTACTACGATATTACTCATTAGTACCGACCACATATGCAAACAAGCATTATGACAAAAAAAGAAACAGCAACATTACAGTCCGAGCTAACCGTAGCGCATCATGACTACGAGCACGGTCTTAATGCACGAGCGCTTTTCAAAGTCCAAAATCAAGCAACAAGCGAAGATTTAGTGCAGGTGACGTTTATGAAAACGTGGGTCTACCTCGCAAAAGGAGGAAAAATAGACATTATGAAGGCATTTCTCCACCATGTTTTGAATGGTCTTATTATTGACGAATATCGTAAGAGAAAAACAACATCGCTCGACAGTTTGCTCGAGAAAGGTTTTGAGCCAAGTTATGACAACAACGAACGTACACTCGATGTATTTGACGGAAAAATTGCGATTGACTTAATCAATCACCTTCCTAAAAAGTATCAAAAGGTAATGCGCATGCGCTATGTGCAAGAACTCACCCTTAAAGAAATGTCACTCATAACGGGGCAGTCAAAAAACACCATTGCAGTGCAAGCGCACCGAGGACTTGAGAAAATGAAGGAACTGTATATGAACGAAACGAGGTAACTTAGGTAGTGCGCTAAAACGCCGGCACATTTCCTTCGGAAATGTGCCGGCGTTTTGATGTGAAATGGGTACTACTCTATACTTTGCCACATGTTGCTCTGTCGAACGAGGAGTTCCTCCTTCTTTTCTGGTTCGAGCATAATCTCTTCAACAATGCGTTCTGCGCGAATAGATTGTGAACCCTTAATGAGAAGCGCGTCACCGGGCTTAATAATTGACTCTATTTCTCTGCGCGCACTCTCAGTGTCATCATATTGCAAAATATTTCGTTCATCCATGCCGTATTCAAGTGCACCCTTTGCGTATCCACGTGCGCGAACACCAATGGTTATAAGTAAGTCAACCGAAGCACCGGCAAGTCGTCCGATTCGCTCATGTTCTTTAATTGAAAACTGTCCAAGCTCCATCATGTCACCAAGTATCGCAATCCTGCGCTGAACACCTTTCAGTTCCTTAATGGTCTGGAGTGATTGCTCAGTTGCAACCGGCGATGCATTATATGTATCATCAATAATGAGTGTGTTTTTTATTCCATCAAGGAGTCTCATGCGCCCTGGGGGTGGAATGTGTAAACGAAGTGCATCATCTACTTCATCAATACTGATATTAAAAATTGAACCGACTGCAGCTGCAGCTGCATAATTGTACGCATGTTGCACACCGAGTGATCCGGTGACACGCATTATTTTGGCAGTATTAAGGTGTGTGAGCGTAAATTCAAAACCAATTGCTTTTCCGTTTTCGTACACCACTCTATCCGCTGATGCGGTGTATGGTGAAAGTGAGTAGCGACTGTACCCGATTGATTGCTGTAACGTCCCCTCGGCTACTGCCATCACTTGTGCATCGTCTTGGTTGTAAACGAGTACTCCTTCAGATTTCAGCGCCTTTACCAGTTTTACCTTTTCTTCGCTCACCTGCTCAGGTGATTCGAAATATTCAACATGTACTGGCACATCAGGAAGACGCGTGAGGACGACTATATCGGGCTTAATCCATGAGGTAAGTCTATCCATGTCCCCGGGGCGGTCAACACCCATTTCGAGAATAAGTAGTTTTGGATAATCGTGCGGATGTATTGCGAAAAGCCCACCATCAATGATGTTTTTTACCCAATGAAACGGATTATTCCAGGCATTTGAAAGTCCGAGGACCGTGAGCGCGACACCAATATCTGAATTAAAACTCTTTTCACTTTTTCGTGTATACAGGTGACTCTTGCACACGGTATAGATGGCATCTTTCACTGATGTCTTCCCTACACTTCCCGTGACCGCAACAATAATAGGCTTAGTTCGCTTGAGGAGAATTTTTGCCTCAAACGTCATAATGCTTACAATAATTTTTTTGAAGATTGTTTTCACAGAAAATTTAATATCGTCTGGTTTTATCTGTCAGGCGGAATACTGTAGTAATTTATCAGAAAATGGGTTAAATCCATGAAAGGGTCAGTGAGTGTCTCAGACGCATAGCTTACCCCCTTCGGCTCAACAGTATACAGGAAAATGAGGAATTTAGGGTCATAGGCAGGAAAATAGCCAAAAAACGAGTGTAAATAGCGGTCGTCATAGTACTTTTTTGTTTCAGGATCAGAAATTTGGGCAGTCCCTGTTTTGGCAGCAATAGAGTAATGCTCCATAGCAACCGTGCCGTGCTTAAGTGCCTTATCAACGACCGTCACAAGCATGCGCGTGATTTCTTCACTGGTCTCTTTGCTAAATACCTGTTCTCCCGGAGGAAAACCGACTTCATGTTCTTTGCCATTTAGGTGCAGAGTGCGCTGTACAATATGCGGTGTTATGAGTACGCCACCGTTTGCGAGCGTTGCGAGTGCCCGAGTTGTTGCAATTGGGGTGAGGGCAATTCCTTGTCCGAACGATGCGGTCGCATACTCAACATCGCGTGGGCTTTTCAAGTTTTCAACAAGTCCATGCCCTTCACTTGGCAAATCGATACCTGTCTCAGTACCAAGTTTGAGCTTCGTAAAGTAATCACGAAATGTATCCTTTCCCATTGTTTTAACCACGTGCGCAACACCGGTATTGAGAGATTGATTGAGTACTTCTTGCATACTCACCGTTCCGCGCCCACGTCCATCAAAATTCTTAATCGTGTAATCATCGAGGTCAATGTATCCTGCATCATAGTATGTCGACGATGGCGTAACCGCGCCTGAATCGAGCCCAGAAGCCATCGTGAGCGCTTTAATAATTGAACCCATTTCATATACATTTTCAACGAGCGGATTTGAAAAAGTTGCAATGTCAACTTCTGATTTATTGTTTAAATCAAACGAAGGAGCGATTGAGAGTGCATACACTTCACCCGTGTTTGGATCCATAATGATGCCACCGGTGAGGGTACTTTGATACTTTTCGTTAACTGCCTCAAGTGTTTTATCGAGTGTTCGTGCAACCGTTGGCTCAATTGAGGTAATAATGTCACCTTGTTCATCATCTTTTTTATCAAAAACTACTGTACTGAAGTTACTAAAAATTTCAGCAAAGAAATTTACAAAAAGACGCTCTTCATCACGGACGAGCGTGTCTTCATAGTACCGCTCAAGACCGTACTTTCCGACAAGTTCATTTTCTTGGTAGCCAATAAAGCCGATGGTGCGTGCAGCGAGTGAATTACCTGGGTAATAGCGCCACTGGTTTCGATAAAGACCAATGCCTTTCAGTTTTAATACCTCAATTTTATCTGCATCAGCTGTTGATACCTGACGATTAATTTCTTGATACGTTTTTTCTTTCTTGTTTGCACGTAAGGCAAAGTCTTCCTTATCAATAGGAAGAATTGCATTCAGGGCAGAGTATGTGGCTTCGACATCAGTGATGCGTGTCGGGTCAATGGCGAGTAAATAGCCAGTTTGCATCGTTGCTGCTGAAACTTTTTCACCATCCTTTGTCTGAAGGAAAATACTACCTCGTTTATAGAGTTCACGAACCGTATGAACGTACTGATTCTCTGCCTCTGCACGATACTTTTCGCCCTCGAGCACCTGAATCTGGTACAGTCTACCAATAAGAATACAAACGAAGAGTATAATGACCCAAGTTAGAAAACGTATCTTTTGTACTGCACTTTTTCTCATTCATCAGCTTTCGTTATTCTTAGATAATGCAACGGTAGGTTCTACTGGTTCTATAAAAATTTTTGCGCTCGTAAAAATATAGCCGTGCATCGAGGCGATGTCGGCGCTTACTTTGTGCTGGGCATTTATATACTGTGATTCAAGTTCACCAATACTTGAACTAAGTGAGGTGATTTCTTGATTGAGCTCTTTGCGCATAACAACATGCGCAACCGATGCGCATAAAAAGTACGTGTAGCAGGATGCAGACAATATCACACAAGTGATAGCAAAAATAAGCCATCGTCGCTCATCTTTATATAATTCTGTGTTTGTATACCTAGCCATGTTTTTCTAAAATTCGAAGTTTCGCGCTTCGTGATCGTCGATTTTCTTTTTGTTCCTCTCGTGTGGGTGTTAATGGCTTCTTAGTGATAATCGTGCCGATTCCGGCCTCCTGTATTGCTTTAAATGCGTGTTTTACGATACGGTCTTCAATGCTGTGAAAAGTGATGATGGCGAGTCGTCCGCCAGGGGCAAGTCTTCCGACTGATTTTTCTATAAATTCGCGAAGTGCATCAAGTTCGTCGTTTACCGTGATGCGGAGTGCTTGAAAGGACTTTGTTGCTGGGTGTGTTTTCCCATTTCGATACACTCCTGGGACAGCGTTTTTAATTATCTCTGCAAGCTCCCGTGAACTCTCTATGGGCGCTCGCTCTCGTTCAAGAACAATTGCGTTTGCAATCCTGCGGTAGTATCGCTCCTCACCGTACCCTTTTAAGACATTTTGGATATCCTCTTCTCTCCAATCGTTCACGATATCTCGTGCCGTGAATGGATAGAGTTCAGAATCTCCAAACGTCATGATAAGTGGCTCATCAACTGCAAATGAGAATCCCTTCCCATTCCCCGAGAACTGCTCAATTCTCCATCCGAGGTCGGCGAGTATGCCGTCTACCTCTTTTATTCCGAGTTCTTCGAGTACTGTGTCAATGTTCCTAAAGTTTGCCACCTTAAGGTGTACTGTGGCTTCGGTCGTGAGATGCCCTAGCTGTTTAATCGCAGTGCTATCTGCATCTAAACCAACAAAGCATCCAGACTTCGAAAGCTTGGACACTATATATTGAGTATGACCTCCGCTCCCTACTGTGGCGTCCAGAACGGTCGAGTCTGGTGATATGCGAAGTGCATCGACTGCTTCGTTTCTGAATACAGTTATGTGTTGTTCCATATTGCTCATTCTTAAAGGATGCCGATCTCACCGAGCTTCTCTGCCAAGGCATCTGCTTGATTTTCAATACGGCGCTTGTATTCAATCCACTGATTCTCTCCCCAAATTTCTATACGATTATAGATACCTGCAAGTACAATTTTTCCCTCTTGTAGTCTTGCAAATTCTTTTAAGAAATCCGGAACAAGAATTCGTCCGACGCTATCCACCTCCACCTCGACTGCTCCCGAAAGGAAGAATCGATTGAACCCTCTTGTGTCCGCCTGTCCGAGTGGGAGTTGACCAATCTTTTCAGTGATCTTCTCCCACTCTTTGAGCGGATATACAAAGAGACAATTATCAAGTCCTCGAGTAACCACAAGGCTCTTACCAAGTTCCTTCCTCCACTTTGAAGGTAAGGACAGCCGTTTCTTGGCATCGATATTGTGTGTGTACTCTCCAATCAGCATGTGAATGATTGATGAACTTGATGTTGATAACTATTTTCATAGTATACCACTATCTCCCACCACTTGCACATTATATACCACTCTATCCCACATCATACCAAAGTTATGCACAGGGCAAATAAAACGGCCCCATATACTTTGTTACCTTCGCCTAAAATTTCTTCATCTTATAAGAAATACCTCTCCGAAACTTCAGTCTTGGCGTCGCGTATCTGAGGCCGTCCTATTTGTCCTTAACATCATGAGCAATACAAAACGAGCTACCAAATTTCTTGGTAGCTCGCGTACTGTATTCATCACACTCTCCATGCGTGAGATTTATGAATCTTTCGTTTGTGCAAATTCTCAGTAAACAACCACAGGGTGCGGAGTGCTCCACAGAGACAGAGCAAGGTACTGAGCGCAAGCAGTGCTGGTAATACAGCGTGTATGAGCAATCGAAACTCATGGGTCATCTCATTGCATCTGAGATTGTAGTCAAGCATCTGATCAGCCCACACTTTGAACATTGAGGCCGAAAAAAATGCTCCGCCAACACACAAAAGAACGACGAACAAATCCATTCCCAAATCGATTCTGGTCTTCATTTCTCCTCCGAGCGTTTAAAAGACTGAACGAGGTCTTCTAATATCTAATTACAGCATAGAATAATATGCTTGTGTGTATCTCGAGTGCGTAACTTTATTTGGGGCGCATTAGTGGAAATAGCTGTGTTTCGCGTAATGGTTTATTCTCGAGTATCGCAAAAAAACGTTCACCAAAACCAAATCCACACGTTGGTGGCATGCCATGCTCGAGCATTTCCACAAATTCATCGTCTGGCATCATCGCTTCTTCGTCGCCACCTGCAATAAGTGCTCGTTGTACTTCAAATCGCTCACGCTGGTCTATGGGGTCATTGAGTTCTGAATACCCGCGCCCAACTTCACTCCCCGCAATGATTGGTTGAAACATTTGCGTAACGTCACTTCCCTCCTGACTCTTCGCAAGTGGCGACATGAGCTTTGGATGATTAACGAGAAATGCAGGGCCGGCAATATTCTTTCTGCAATATTTCCAAAGTGTGTCCGTAAGTCTTTCACGATTCTCACCATCGTATGCAACACCGAGTTCACTGAGTCGCGCTTTGAGTTCATCTTCGCTCGCGGTCATAATATCAACACCAGTCTGTTTCAGAACTTCTTCACGGTAATCAATTTTTGTCCATTCGTTGTCCAAATCGAATGTATGGGTACGATAGGTAAACTCTGTTGTTCCATATACTTCCTTAGCAATAGCGCGATACATGTCACGCACGAGCTCCATTCCCATTTCATAGTTCGCATAGCCCCAATAGAACTCCATGTTGGTGAATTCCTGCAAATGCTCTGGGCTCGTCCCCTCGTTTCTGTAAGCTTTCCCAATTTCAAACGTCTTCTCAAACCCCGCTGCCATGAGTCGCTTCTGCCAGAGTTCGCCAATTGAAATGCGGAGAAAGACATCGATATCAAAATCGTTGTGGTGCGTTTTAAACGGACGCGCTTCAGCACCTCCGGTCGTGAGTTCAAGTGTTGGTGTCGCCACCTCAACAAAACCATGTTTAATGAGGAAATCTCGTGTCACATTCCAAAACTTTTCTTTACGCACAAACATTTCTCGCAAATCTGGATTAGTGAGCAAGTCGAGGTAACGCTTTCGAAATCGTTCTTCCTCGTTTTGAAGACCATGAAATTTATCGGGAAGTGGTAAAAGACTTTTTGAGAGAATACTCCAATCTTTCACCAACACTGACTGCTGACCCTTTTGAGTTGTAAAGAGTGTTCCTTTGATTTCAATAAAGTCTCCCGCATCAATCACTTCTTTGAAAAGTTCGAACTTTTCCTTGGGCATTTCATCTTCTTTGAGCACTGCTTGAAATCGTCCGGTTCCGTCTTGAAAATCAAAAAAGAGAATTGCACCCTGTCCACGAATCACCATCACACGCCCGGCAAAAATTATTTCAGTGCTATTTTGTGAGAGCGAATCAAATGCCAAAAGTGCATCTGCAATCAGGTGTGTGCGGTTGGATTTTGCGGGGTACGGATTAATTCCGCGCTCTTTAATAATCGCGAGTTTTTTTAAACGCTCAGCGCGTACATCATCTAATCCTGACATGGTGATAATAGTAGCGTTTTATATGAGAAATGAAAAGACCGCCGGAGCGATGCACCGGTGGTCTTTCGTTTATTTTTAGGGTCATGTTGCTAAGTACAATATTGAACTGTGTTCAATATTGATACAAATATCGTACGTGATGTCTTTGGGATTTTACTGAGCGTTCGACTTCGGCGTCGCCACAAAGCATTGCGAGAGCAATGTGGAGACGCGCTCTGAAAATATAGTAGGTGATGTCTTTGGGATTTTACTGAGCGTTCGACTTCGGCGTCGCCACAAAGCATTGCGAGAGCAATGTGGCGACGCGCTCTGAAAATATAGTCGCTTGCGCTCCTTATTTTCAGGCGACTTTCAATATCGAATACTTCTGCTTTCCGTTTGGTGTCTCAAAATCAAACGCATCTCCCTTTGCCTTTCCCATGAGTGCTTCTCCGAGTGGAGAAAGGTATGAGAGTTTATGTTCGTGAATGTTCGCTTCTTCTGAACCAACAATGGTGTAGTTGCGACTGTCTTTCTCTCCGTCTTTCTGAATCGTTACGACTGAACCGAGGCCAACCACATCACCCTTTGTCGTATGCGCCACAATTTTCGCTTCCTTGATGACCTTTTCGAGATATTGAATACGCTCTTCAATCGCTACCTGCATATCACGCGCTTCTTGATACTCTGCATTTTCCGAAAGATCTCCGAGACTACGAGCATACTCGAGTGACTCTGCAACTTCCTTACGACGAGTGGTCTTGAGGTGTTCAAGTTCTGCTTTAAGCTGCTCAAATTTCTCCTGTGTTAAAAACGAATCATGTGGTTCACTCATATATTGTGGTTATTGTTACGTAAGGGATTTTGAGACTGATAATGTTGAAATCTTTTCCGCTATTGTTTCAAAAATCTCTAACGGTGCATCAATTATACGTAGCAAAAAATGTAAGTCAAACTTGTTGCATTTGAACAGAAAAAAAGAAAATGTGTACAACAAAATAAGCCTGTTATTCATCATCTGATGGACTCATATACTCAGGTCGATTTATAGCCATCCAGTCAAACACCTTCCCCATCACTGACCCGGCACCGACCAAGTTCGTTCGTGGCCCATACTCCATCATGAGAATAAATGCATATCGTGGTTTGTCATACGGAAAGTATCCCGCAATCCACGAATTTACCTGTGCTTTCGAGGTACCAAGTTCTGCTGTTCCTGACTTTGCTGCAATCTCGATATCTTTTCTATCAAGTGCACGTGCGGTTCCTCCTTCTTGTATGACCGTACGTCGCATTCCTTCCTGAATCACTCTCAAGTCATCCTGGTTGAGGTTCAAATTTTTCATTGCACCGTGTTCACCTTTCACCACATGCGGTGTAACGAGCGACCCACCATTTGCAATTGCCGCATAGACACGAAGCATCTGCATCGGCGTTGCCTGAAAACCAAACTGACCGATTGAAGTGAGATAGGTGTCCCCGAGTCGCCAGTCATCGTTGAAAACTTTTCGTTTCCATTCTGGATCAGGAACTACTCCGGCCTGTTCTCCTGATAGGGCCATACCCGTCGTGCTTCCGAGTCCAAACATTCGGTAATATTTACTGAGTTTTGTAATTCCCAATCCCTTCTGGTCACCATGCCCGCCACCAATCGTCATCATGTATACGTTTGAAGAATACGCAATTGCATCACGCATCGTCATAGCACCGAGCGATGAACGCCAGTCACGAAACACGGCAGGGTTAGTTGGGTCATACACATTCGGAATGGTAATCGAGCCCGTGCTCACAATGATTTTGTTTGCATCAATCACATTTTCTGCAAGTGCTGCATAGGCCACAATGGGCTTCACGATCGAACCAGGCACGTACATACCCGCAATAACCTTATTTAAGAATGGATACCGTTCATCGCTGTTGTAGCTCGCTATAAGGTCACCATCATCGCCATCGGCAAGCACCTCGGGGTCGTACGACGGGAAACTTGAGAGCACAATTACTTCTCCCGTAGTAACATCAATAATCGCGCCCGCACCGCTTCTGAAGCCATTTTTCTCTGTCGTTGTTGCAATGAGGTCGTACATCACCTCAGAGAGTTCTGCATCAACTGAAAGTGTGAGTTCCTTTCCGGGTACCTCCCCATGAACGACGCTCTGCGAAATCACTTCACCGAGTGCATTCACCTCAACGAGCTGTTCTCCGTTTGTCCCCGCAAGCATGTCGTTGTATGTCTCCTCTACACCATTCCTACCAATGTATTCCGTTCTAAAGTAGAAACCTGACGAATCTTTTTGCGGATAGCTCACGTAACCAATGAGTTGCCCCACACCATCACGGTCAGTGTATGCGCGCACGGGGAATTCATACTCTCCACTTTGGTCAATTTCATTCCACGCGATGAGTTCTCCATTTCGGTCATATACCGTACCCCGTGGTGCCACAATAAGTGTCTGAGCGAGCATGTTTTGTTCGCTCTTCGCGGTAAGCATTGCTCCCTCAATTACCTGTAACTTATATATCTGAGAAAAAAAGACAAGCGCAATGAGCGTAAAGATTCCTCCCACCACATAAATATTTCGTTCAGGAAGCGGCATCTCAATACGACCCTCCATGCGGCTCGTATTGAAGAGAGGTAAGTTTGAAGAATCGAGTAAAATCTCATCAAGTGAAATTTCCTCCTTTCGTAATTTTTTTGAAAATCTCATATGTCTCCAAAACGAACGTTAATGTACGGTCGCACCATTTCGGTAGCAAGAAGCGTTGCGGAAAAAATGAGTGTGTACGAGTAGGCAGGCCCCCCAGCATTTATGCCAAACTGTGCATCGATACACACACCAAGAAAAAGTATTTCATATCCCGGATATCTGAACACATATACAAATGCACACAGCGCACAAAGCCAAAGCGGAGCAAAGAGTGAGATGAGCATGAGTACAATAAATGCAATAATACGCATACTTATTCTTGATTGCTGTTTACATTAGAAGTAGTACTTCCCACCATCATCGTGGTTGTTGGCATAATTTCTGGAATATCTATCCCCAAGGCATGGTAATCCCATGCATGGATACGCTCCTCGGCCACTTCAAAAGTGAGTGGCTCAATACTTCGTTCACTCACCGCAACCGTGGCAATTGATTGCATAGGGGCACTTAAGGTAACGAATGCCAGTTGCTCTGGTTCAGTGGGAATTGAACGCACTTCACTCACCAGTCCTAAAATTCCAGCAGATAATCCGGGGAGCACCACAACATTGCCGGTCAAAACGGTAATGCCCTGTGGCACACTGAGCCTAATGACTCCACCACCTTCCCCATACATGCTCACATATGTATTAGGGCCAAATATGTACGCGGTACCCGTCACGCCATTTGATGAGTAGAGGGTGACAAGTGCGCTCCCCTTGAAAACTTTACTTACAAATCCTATGGCGTGGTCATTCACATGGTACACAACAGAGCCCTCATGAATACCATCATCTTCACCTCTATCGATAAGGAGTGCGTCATACGGCATCCGCGGGGGCTGTGCAATAACACCTGCAGCGATACGTTCTTCTTTTTGTGCACCAAGAAGTGACTTCAGTGAATCATTTTCTGTTTGAAGGAGCGCAATGGTGGCATCAGCACCACTCTGTATAGAAATGGTTGTCTTAAGTGCGTGAATCTCATCAAGTAACTCAGTACGCGAACGAATATACGAAGGAAGTGGGGCCATTGAGTTTTGCACCCAATCAGTAAATGAAAAAATGGGGGTAGTGACAAGCGCAGTAATCTTGCCAATTGCGGTATGAAAAAGAAACACACAAAGAACGCAGATGAGTGTCACGACAAAAATACGAAGGATTTTTGTTCGCTTAGAGCTGCGGTGAGAGCTCTCCCTCGTTTTCAATGAGAAGTTCTTCATACTGTTCTAAATTCTCGAGCACAATACCCGTTCCCCGCACGACCGCGCGGAGAGGATCAGCGACAATGACCACCGGTAATTTTAAAATTTCTTCAAGGAGCTTACCGACCCCAGGAATGAGCGCACCTCCACCAGAGAGATAAATGCCTCGCTGCATAACATCGGCGAGTACCTCTGGGGGAGTAGACTCAATCACATCTCGCGTTGCCTCAATGATTGAATTGATGGAACCTGAAATAGCCTCGCGAATATCTGAGTCAGTAATGACCACTTCGCGTGGAAGGCCAGTGACCACATCGCGACCACGCACGACAATTTCCCGCGACTCACTGTTTGCTTCAACTGAAGCGAGCGCAATCTTTGCGTCTTCTGCAGTTCTGTCTCCCACAAACACTTTAAACTGGTCTTTGATGTAACTCACAATGTCTTGATTCATACGATCACCTGCAACCTTGAGATTTTTTGCAGTGACGATGCCGTTCAGTGATATAACCGCAATGTCGGTCGTACCGCCCCCAATATCGATAATCATACTTCCCTGTGGTTTATGTACGGGAAGCTTTGCACCAATTGCTGCAGCAATGGGCTCTTCAATAAGAAAGACATCGCGTGCTCCCGCATTTCGAGCTGCGTCTCGTGCCGCACGCATTTCAACGTTGGTGATTCCTGATGGTACGCCAATGAGTACACGGGGCGCGACAATCGAGCGCGTGCCACTGCGCACTTTTGCAATGAGATATGCGAGCATCTCCTCAGTCACCTCAAAGTCAGAAATCACGCCACCCACAAGCGGTCGCACGACCTCAATATGGGACGGTGTTCGCCCGAGCATCGATTTTGCATCATTCCCGACCGCGACGAGCTGACCAGTTTTTTGATTGATTGCCACAATTGTTGGTTCGTTGAGGATAATCCCCTTCCCCTTCACGTACACAAGCGTATTTGCGGTTCCAAGGTCAATACCAATGTCAGTTGAAATCGACTCGAGTAGTTTATCTATGAATTTCAGAATTTTTTTCATTACAATGTATACGCGTGAATGTTCCAATCATCTCAGCTTTATTACAGTACGTCGTCATCAGTCACTTCGTCCGGACTAAATCGTGCAAACAGTTCTTCTTCGGTAAGATACTCGACTTCCCCATCACGGCGCCTCACCACTTCAAACTTTCCTTCCTCTTTTCCGCGCTTACTTACCACCACACGGTACGGAATACCAAGGAGGTCACTATCGGCAAACTTTTCTCCCGTACGCACATCGCGGTCATCATAGAGAACTTCTACATGCTGGCGCTTGAGTGATGCGTAGAGTCCATCAGCCCAATCTTTGATTTCAGCATCATCACCATTGAGGCCCACGAGGTGTACTTGGTACGGTGCGACTGACTCTGGCCACACAATGCCTTTGTCGTCAGAGAGTGTTTCAACAAGTGTTCCCATAAGACGCGTTGGTCCTAAACCATATGAACCCATATATACCGGAACTTTTTCACCCGATTCGTCACTGAAATAAAGACCAAGTGGTTCTGAAAATTTCGTACCGAGATGAAAAATGTTTCCGGATTCAATAGCTTTTTTTTCAACAAGATTACTCTTCACGAGTCCAAGTTTTTCAATAACCGCATCGCTGTACACTTCTTTGTTGAGTGCAATACCACTTTTTTCATCAACGTAGATGACATCCTCACCGGCGTCTGAAACAGTCTGAAATTCTTCTGAAAATTCACTAAAAATTCCTCCTGACGCGAATGTTACATAGGTAATATCTCCTATTCCAACGCGATTAAATACGCGTTTGTATGCCTCCCGCATGCGACCATAGAATTCATTATGTTCCTCCTCATTTCGAGAAAAATCATAGAGATCCTTCATTAAGAATTCCCGACCGCGCATGATGCCACTTTTTGCCCGTGTTTCGTTACGGAATTTATTTTGAAATTGGTACACGTACTGTGGCACGTCTCGGTACGAAGAAATATACGAGGTCATAATTCTCGTGAGTGGTTCTTCGTGAGTAATGCCGAGACCCAATACAGTTCCATTCTTTAGTTCAGTCTTAAACCAATTATCAACTTTCGCATCATCCCATCGATCCGTTTTTTCCCAGATTTCCTTTTCTTGGAGCGCCGTCATCACAATTTCTTGTCCACCTTCAATATCCATTTCTTCACGAATGATTTGTTTAATCTTTTCAAGTACTCGTAGCCCTAATGGGAGATACGCATATACGCCAGCCATTTCTTTGTGGATATACCCTGCACGAATGAGTAGTTGCGCGTTCTTAGACACTTCATCAGATGGTGCCTCCTTGCGCGTCTTCGTGAACAATTGTGATTGCCTCATAAAAAATACTTAGCGATTAACAAAATCCTAAAACATATTAATACCTCAAAAAACATACCCTCGCATACTGAGGGACATCTGTCTTGGCTTCATTCTAACGTTAAAGCAACACGGGGTCAAAAGAAGACATTTTTGCCTTTCTTTGTGTTTCGGACTAAACGCTAAGCAGACCAAGAAAAACTCAAAACTCTATACAACCACAGTATCGTGTTTTGAAATACAGACTCGAACCAAAGAGCATGTCTTCAAAATTTCCAATTCCAAGGCGACAAATCGAGAGGATGTGAGACATATATGGACATATGGTGAACATCGTCGAGGTGCAGTCAACGCAGGAATTGGGAGTTTTGACACATGCTCTAGATGATTCGGACAATATCGTGCCATGTAATCGCAATCATAAGAAGCATGAGGAGACCGAATCCAATGGTATTAAGAACCATGACATACTTTGGATTAATTGGTGAACGTTTAACTGCTTCAATAATCACAAAGAGGAGTCGACCACCATCAAGTGCTGGGAATGGCAAGAGATTAATGACCGCAAGATTAAGTGAGATAAATGCAGTAAACATGAGGAGCGAGGTAACGCCAAGCGCCGACGCTTCACCAACAAGCCCCACAATCCCAATCGGCCCCGCAACTTGTGTGAGGTCTGCCTTAAACTGCACCGCATCAGAGAGAAGCTTGTACATGCCGACGGCAATATCACGTGTACTCGTGAGCGTGAGCTTTAAACCTTTCCAAAGTGCAAGATGTGCTGGCTCACGTACCACATCAATCATAGTGAGCTGTACACCAATCGCTGAACGCTCAGATTCAGCCTCGATTACTCCCTTTTTTGGTATAAGTGGCGTGACAAACATTTCTTCACCCACTTGATAGGCAATCGTGATTTCTGTATCACCGTGATTTCCTGCAAATTCACTAAATGCTCCCGGTGAAAGTTTTGAAAGTGTGTCACCTTTTCCACCTACTACACTCGTAACAATTGCCCCCCTTGGAATTCCTGCGCTTTCTGCAGGCCCACCCGGAAGTACATTACTAATGATAAGTTTAGCCTCAGGTGAAGCAGATGTTTCATCGACAGCCGTCTGTACGCCAATACCGAGTGCAAGTGTAAAAAGAAGCCACGCGAAAAGCACATTCATCGTAACCCCTGCAACGAGCACCGCCGACTGTGCCCAGCGATTTTTTGAGGTAAAGGAGCCCTGTGTACTCGGTTCGTCTGCTCCAAGTACCGCATCCTCACCGAAAATTTTAACAAAACCCCCAATTGGAAAAAGGTTGAAAGAATAGAGTGTTCCGCGCCACATCTTTCCAAAGAGTCGGGGCGGGAAACCAATACCAAATTCATCAACGCGCATTCCAGTTTTCTTTGCAACAATAAAGTGCCCCCACTCATGAACAAGAACCAGCGCAAAAAGAACACCTATAAAAATAAGAATTGACATACGAGATTATAGTTGGATTTCAGTGTCCTTTTTTTCGAACATGCTCTCAAGTTCACGGTTGTGTGTATCGACACGCTTCTGCAAATCTTCTTTTGCTGCAAACGCTTCGTCTTTACTCATCAGAGCATCTTTTTCGAATCCACCAATTTCTTTCATTGCTTCGTCTCGTGCTCCGCGAAGGGATACCCGAGCCTCTTCGAGTTTCATCTTTGCAAGTTTAAGAAGTTGCTCTCGCCTTTCGCTCGTAAGTTCAGGAAAAATAATGCGAAGGCCACTGCTGTCAACTGAGACGGAAATACCGAGGTCGGCTTCTGTGATTGCTTTTTCAACTGATTTAATGACACTTGAGTCCCAAGGCACAACACGAAGCGTGCGTGGATCCTCAATGGTCACTGAACCAACTTGGTTAATAGGAACTCGCACACCATATGATTCGACTTGCACAAGGTCAAGTAGTGCAGGCGTTGCCCGCCCCGTGCGAACACCGCTGAATTCCCTTTCCAGCCAAGAAACAATGTCCTTTGCTCGTACATCAAATGTTTTAAAATCGTATTTCATGATATTGCGTGTTAGTTGTATATCGTACCTTAAATAGTGTGTGACTCAAAGCGAGAGTGCAAGATGTTCGAGGAGCATTTTTTTTGAAGCACCGGAACCACGAATGTACCTCTCCACAAAAAGCAATTCGGTTGCCTTGAACTCTGGGTGTTCTTTTGTGTATCGTTCGAGCCCTTCTATGAGCGTATCACACCACACATCATCCTTTTCTTTGGTGCGTGCCCCTATGAGTAGTAATCGCTCATTGTATGAAGACTCCATAAATTCCCTTACGAGTACTTCAGTATTTTGTGTTCCACCATGCGCATGTTGAATCATCAGTCTTGAGCGTACGGTAGCGATAAGCACATCCTCGTACGGAACGATGATATAAAACTTCGAAGTGAGTGCTGGTTCCTCGAAGAGTTTGAGGAGTGCGTTTTGTGCTTCAAGCGTTGCGTTCGTGCACGCGAGAATAAAAACTCGGTTCGGTCGTTCAACAGGACGCTGTGAAGAAGCATATTTTAACGCTCGCGCCTCAGCAATAGTAAACTGTGTGTAGTTTTGAAGCAGTACATCAGGTCCGCTTTCTCTGTCTTCCAGAGGAATGCGTGCATATGCACTCTCGAAATCGCCAACTATACAATGTGCATGGTGTTCCATACAGGCCCTATTATGCATGCTAGCGCCCTTTTTGTCGCTTCAAAACCCTCTGCACCACACGGCGCAGATAATGTTCAAAGGTTTCAGTTGGACTAAAGGAGATACTTTGTTCGTGACGCCACGCATTAATATAATCCTTTATTGACTGGTGGTGTTTAGGTTGTGCGTCGTCCCATCCTCCATTTGCAACCGTGAGCATCGGAAGATGTTCTAACTGTTTGTAGAGTGGGTGGTCATATCCTGCAGGACCAGTCCCGAAGATACCACTGCTTGAAAAGATGCTCCACTCGTGGAGAAGCTGGTAAAGCGCAGCAGTTACCTCATCGGATTCAAGGTCTATCAGCTCAAAATCACGCACCACATCCTTAATCTCGTGAACGGTATTAATTGGATTGGGGAGAATTTCTTTACCAAGTGAAGCCACATGTTTGAACATAACTTCTGATATCGCAGATTGTGGAGGATCAAGTTCGGGAATGGCTTTTCTGTGTATATTCGCTTCCTCATGATGTTCAAGAACAGGCAGATTGACGGGTGATTCCTGTCGCGGAATACTCACTGATTCACTTACTTCATGACGTACGACTTCAGGTACTACAAGTTCTCCAACTTTTGGAAGCACTGGGGCAACTTCCATAACTGGTGCTTCAACCACCACAGCGGGTATTTCTTCAGGAACCGGTATTTCATTTTCAGTAATAGGTATTGCTTCGAGAGTTGGTTCAGGAACAGGTTTGAGTTCTGACTTAGGTGATACCAAGGGTTCGACAGGAACAATGGGAGGAGCAGTTGCCTCTTGGGGTGGCATTGCTGGTACTGGTTCTGGCGTGGTACTGCCCGCCTCAGGCGATGGCTTCTTTTTTCCTAATGCTTGAATTTGTGTAAATGCTTCTTCAAGCTTTTGCATTGCATTATCAATACCAACTGGCGAAGATCCTCCTGATGCTTTCATAGCAGTAAGGAGAGCGTTCATGTACGTTCTTCCGAGCTGGTTCCCTGCATCCATGAGTGTCACCGGGTTCCCTATTTCGTTATGAACGATGCGTTTGATTTCGGTAATGCGTGCTTTATATTCCTCTACCGTTTTCATCGGAGGACGTTCAGTTATAGGCGAAGGAGTAACTTCAGCCTGGGGAACTGCCACCTCGATTGGTTTTGCTTCAGGTTCAGACTCTTTAGGTAACTCAGGAATAAATACCAGCATCGGGTCGGGCGGGTTTTCGAGTCGGACTTCTCTTTCTTGCGTAAGTGAAACATCAATTTCATCCAGGTGCGAAATGGACACCTCCGTGTCAGGTTTGGTGGGTACCCCTCCAAATACAGGGGTAGGACGCACACCACCACGTTGAACAATCTCTTTTGGCGCTACTGGTGGTTGGGTTGATTTAGTTTCTGGAATAATTTTTGTTTCATTTTGCGTTCCAGAGCGCTGTTTCTGTGCCGGAGGTTCAGTAATTACTTGAATTTCTGTAGGCACCTGAGTTGTCCCTTCTTCGGTTTTTCTGAGTGTTTTCACGACAGCATCAATACGAGATTTAAGTGCTGGGTCGCCCCCACTCTGGGCATAGGAAAGCACTATGTCACGAAAAGCCGCATACGCGGTATCGTCCATATGCGCTTCGCGAGCAGCTTGGAGAAGCCCCGTGAGGCCCTGCCAACTTCGCATATCAAAATCTGCTCCAGATGATTTTTGATTCACACCGGAAAGAACGCTCCCTTGAGACGTCGTACCTTTTACCTCCGACATATTTGCATTATACCATCAGACCTAAGCGAGCCTCTCACAAAACTAGTTGATAACCTCAGAAAATATTAGGCATGATAGCGAGCGCGTATCAGAGCATCAACCTCATCTCTCGGAGTTCCATATTTGAGTGATGAGTATTCAATCACCTTTGCCGCATACGCAGGGTCAGTCTTGTGTGGTGCATGTGTGTGCATACTAAATGGTTTTGTAGGTGAACCGTTCGCAAGAAGTTTCATGTATGCATTTTGATTTTCGATATTCATGAGGTCACTTGGTTCAAACACCGGAGTAAACTGCTGTGAGAGATATTCAGCATCATCAGCTCCCACACGAAATGCTGCAATCGAGCCCACGTTTCCAAACACCGCATCTCTAATTTGCTCGTCGAGTTGCGCGATAAATTGATGCGCCACCGTCAGACCGAGTTTGTACTTGCGGGCTTCAGATAGAATCGAAGCGATTGAGTTCGTACTCACATTTTGGAACTCATCAATGTAGAGATAGAACGGGGGGAAACCTTTCGTCGCATCATCAACGCGAGAGAGTGCCGCCATGAGAATCTTCCCAACCACAATCATACCGATGAGGTTTGCGTTAATTTCACCGAGTCTTCCCTTCGAAAGATTTATGAGTAAAATCTTTTGCTTATCCATGATGTCGCGGAAGTTGAATGTCGAGTTTTGCTGACCGATGATTGGGCGCATGTAGTCGTTCGCGGTAAACACATCGAACTTTGAGGTGATGTACGGGACAATGTTTTCAAGTGATGCCTCTCCTCCGGCCTTCGTTGCAATACTTTTCCAGAACTGCACCACAACTGGGTTTGTTGCTTTTGAGAGTTTCATGTTGCGGTACTCAGCATCTGCCATCACGCGAGAAATATCGAGGAGTGTGCTGCCGCTCGTTGGGTCTTCAAGCGCGAGGAGCGTTGCATTTCTGAAATACTGCTCAAAAATTGGACCCATTGATTCTGGTGTTCCACCGTAAAGTTTTTGAAAGATTGAAAAGAGTTCATTGACCACAAAAGTTTTCTGCTCAGGAAATCGTGGGTCAAACTCGAGCATGTTGAGCCCCATCACCCGCTCCATATTGGAGGGGTCGAAGTAGATAACATCGTCCATGCGTGCCTCGGGTATTGCAGAAAGCACGTCGACGATATCGGTGCCGTGTGGGTCAATCATGCAGACACCACTACCATCGAGAATGTCCTGAACAATCATGTTTTTAATCATGGTCGTCTTACCCACGCCGGTTTGACCAATGACGTAGAGGTGACGAAGCCGGTCTTCGGGAGTGAGGTATATTTGGGTCTCCACATTGCGATACTCATTCACCCCAAGGAGTGTGCCGTGTTGTGGCATATCCATAGAGGCCGGTGCTCGCTTTGCATGCGATTGCTTAAACTGTGGTGATGATTCAACGCCCGCCGCGGGAATGTGAATCATGGTTGCAATCTCAGCGACGGAAAGTGGCATTGTTTGCGCTTCAGAAAACTCGCGGAATGAGAAGTCTTTGATTGCACTTTTTTTTGATCCTCCGCTTTGACGCTTGAAGACAAGCTGGTTCCCTTTTGTATCCTCAAATTGATGGAAGCTCGATTCGAGTTCAGAGAGAATCTGAAGCGCACGTTCACTCGTGACTGCCGAAGCAACGAGGCGAAGGTTTGTTCCAAGCACCTGCGAACCCATCTTCTTATTAAACAGTTCGAGTTTATCGCTGTTATTATCCTTTGGTTTCTCTTTTTCTTCGTCTTTTTTGGGATCTGAAAATACATCTTTCAGTGTTTCGTACATTCCTCCAACAAATGTACTTTTGCGAATGGCGATATCAACCTTTTCCCCCTTTTCAACATCTTTGTATATTCCCTTATAGAGTGCTTGATATTTAGCACTACCACCTTGAATGAGAAGCTGTATCGCAGCACCCCCACCAACACGCTCAATTTTCGAAAATGCGTTCAAAATAACGTTGAGCGGATCATTCTCAAATTCACTATAGAGGCGAAGCGGAAAAATGTGATGTTTTCGTTCTGATGCAATTGAAATCTGGCTCTCGCCACCATCAACAAATACGTTGTAGTCATTCTTTTGCAGAATGAGTTGTGCGGTCGGAAAGAGTGAGAGTGCCTGTTTTTCAAAAAGATTCACAAACTCATTTGGTACTGCAATATAGAAAACAATGTCGTCGCTGTTGTCCGCAACTGCTATCTCGAGCGAATAGTGCTTTGGTGTCTTTCCTCCACCAATCGTCTGCATACCTGCAAAAAACTGCTCCATAGCAGAAAGAAGGGTCTTCAAATTTGCTTCAGAGTCCTCACTCGCATGTTCCGGAAGCGCAACTTCAAACAATGTCATGTGGAGCAACTTCCAGATAGGAGCACCTTCATTCAAATCGGCAATCTTTGTGCCCGTGCGCATTTCTGCGACAAGACGTTTATGAATTTCGTCAGTGAGATAATCGTCACCGTACCGTTCGAGGACCGAAAGTGCGTTTCGAATGCCTTTCTCATACACAACGCGCATGACCTCTTGCATTTTATCTCCGACAACCTCGAGTGTTGTGACACTGCGTGCCAAATCATGACTATCGATGATGTGTTTTTTATCGAGTACTATTGTAGGGTCATGTTCTGCATACTCACGCACTACCGCTTTTCCAACTGTTTCTAGGTCAGTTGCATCAATTTCTTTGTTCCGACTAACGAGCTCCTGCTCACGCTCGGCAATTTGTTTTTTGAGAAAAGCAATTTCTTCTTCCGGTGACGAGAATTTTTTCTGTCCAAAGATCTCCATACGTCAATTCTAAATAGAATATAGAGAATAGAGAATAGGAGAAAGCGAATAACTCTAGTCTTGCCTGAGGGCAAGCGCGGAATGACGCAGATAGCACGCGGATATACGCAGAATGTTCGACTTACAAAGTCGAACATCATGGTTCACATCCTGACCGTCTTTGGGTCGGTCGTCATCGCGAACGAAGTGAAGCGATCCAGAGAAACTAAGAGCTAAGTGCTAGTGGCTAAGTGCTAAATGCTAAATGCTAATAGCTACCTTTTCGCAATAATGGTTTTTTTGTATGTGCTCAAATGTTCCAGTGCAATCCCCGTCCCCTTCACCACACAAAAGAGCGCCTGATCCGCGAGTGTTGCCTTCACACCAGTACGGCGCTTCACGAGTTCAGGAAAATTTCTAAGCTGTGATGTCCCTCCGGTCATAATGACCCCATAATCAATGATGTCTGAAGCGAGTTCTGGTGGTGTATTTTGGAACACATCCTTAATCGCCTTTATCATCTCATGCAATTCGCGCGAAATTGCTCGCACTACCTCATTGGTTTTGATGTCAATCGTCCGTGGAAGTCCTGAAAAAAGGTCGCGTCCTTTCACCTGCATACTTAATTCTTCTTCAAGGGGAAGCGCGGAGCCGACTGTAATCTTTATATCTTCAGCAGTCTTGTCGCCAATCGCAAGATTGTGTGTTTTCTTCACATAATCAATGATGGATGCATCGATCTTATTGCCTGCACACTTAACCGAGTTTGACGCAACAATTCCTCCGAGCGAAATTACGGCGACGTCGATGGTTCCTCCACCAATATCAACAATCATGTGTCCTTGCGCTTCATATATAGGTAGGTTTGCGCCAATCGCGGCAAGAATCGGTTCTTTGACCACATACGCGCTTCGCGCACCCGCTTTAATCGCCGCTTCCACCACAGCGCGCTTCTCGGTCGAGGTTACCCCGGCCGGCACTGATACCATCACCTCTGGTTTAAAAATACGAAAATTTCCAAGACTTTTTTTAAGAAAATAGCGAAGCATTGCTTCAGTTACTCGATAGTCAGCAATCACCCCGTCTTTCATCGGTCGATACGCACGAATACTGTCAGGGGTTCGGCCAATCATGCGCTTTGCTTCAGTACCTACCGCGAGAATTTGATTCGTATCAGAAACTGCCACCACCGATGGTTCATTAAGCACAATCCCTTTCCCTGGAATAAATACAAGAATATTCGTTGTACCTAAATCAATACCAACCTTTGGAGAAAGCCAATCAAACATAGAGTGCACCTATGGTATCTGTTTTCAGAGTTTTCGCAATGACACGCGCACTATGCACATGCAATATATTGCAATATAGCGCCTATGCTATACTTAACAAACCTGTCCAGTTAGAAGTTATTGGGCGGGTTGAAATTCTGAACTAGAGAACGTACGGCTCAAAGTAACAAGCACCACTAAATATTATTAAAATAACTTTCTGACGGGATGGAAACAAATATTGGCGCCCGCATCGCGGACCTCCGCGAGACACAGGGTATGACGCAAGCAGAGCTTGCAAAGAAAATTAAAACGACTCAGAGTGCGATTGCACGGATTGAGTCTGGTAAGCAAAACGTGAGTGCTGAGATGCTTGCGAAATTAGGGACCGCGCTCAAGAAAAATCTGGTTACCCTCTCCCCTGGCACCATGAATCTCTCTATTACCGGAGGAAAAAAACTTTCGGGCACTGTTGTTACGAGCACATCAAAAAATGGTGCGGTTGGACTTCTTTGTGCATCACTCCTCAATCGTGGGAAAACGACGCTCCGTCACATGCCCCGCATTGAAGAAGTACACCGCCTCATTGAAGTACTCGAGTCAATTGATGTTCGCGTCGAATGGAATGGGAGCGATATCACCATCACCCCGCCGAAAAAATTTAACCTTAAAAAAATTGATGTTGTTGCTGCCCGAAAAACACGAAGCATCATCATGTTCATTGGTCCCTTGCTCCACAAGCTCGTGGCGTTTTCGCTTCCACAATCTGGTGGATGCAAGCTCGGTAGTCGCACGGTACGTCCACACTTTTATGCACTTGAACATTTCGGCGTTCATATCGATACTTCTGCGGACGCATTTAATGTTAAAACTTCACCTAAGTGTCCGAGTGAAATCGTACTCTATGAATCAGGCGATACCGTAACCGAAAATGCGCTCATGGCTGCTGCACTTGCACCGTGTACCACCGTCATCAAGTACGCCTCAGCAAACTACATGGTGCAAGAAATGTGCAACTTTCTTGAAGCACTCGGAGTCAAAATTGAAGGTATTGGCACGACTACCCTCACCGTTCATGGCATCACTGACATTAATTGCGATATTGAGTATACCCTTTCTGAAGATCCAACGGATACGATGTTTTTCCTTGCAGCAGCGATTATCACGAACTCGAAGATAACCATCACCCGCTCACCCATTGATTTCCTTGAACTCGAACTCTTGGTACTCGAGAAAATGGGATTTGCATACACCGCTTCAAAACCATACCTCTCACACAATGGTCGCACGAAGCTCATCGATATCACTACAAGGTCATCAAAACTTTCTGCCCCCGAAGACAAAGTGCATTCGCGCCCGTACCCTGGCCTCAATGCCGACAATCTTCCCTTCTTCGCCGTTATTGCGACACAGGCAGAAGGTCAAACACTCATTCACGACTGGATGTATGAGAAAAGAGCAATTTATTTCACTGAACTCGATAAACTCGGTGCCGACACCGTACTCGCCGACCCACATCGCATCTACATAAACGGCCCCACTCCACTTCGCGCAAACGAGCTCATTTGTCCGCCTGCGCTCCGCCCCGCAACTATCCTTCTCATTGCGATGCTTGGCGCCAAGGGCCACTCTATCCTTCGCAACATCTATAGCATCAACCGTGGTTATGAAAACCTCGTTGAGCGCCTTTCGGCGCTTGGTGCTGATGTGAAGTATCTGGCTGAATTCTAGTGGTTAGCTTTTAGCTCTCAGCACTTAGCACCGCCGGAAGGCTTTGCTTTCCGACGGTTCCGTCTTCGCGAGTGAAGCGAAGCGATCCAGAAAAGCTGAGAGCTTTGAACTAATAGCTAAGTGCTGTCTTAATTTTTCCTTTCCCCTCCCTATTTGCTAGAATACCGGTATGTTCGTCATTGAGGTAATTCCGCTTAAGCGTGGTGTGCAAATTGACACGCTTTCATACTATTCGAGTGCTATCTACGAACGCGGAAGTATCATCAAGGTTCCGGTACGCAATCAAGAAATTCTCGGCGTCGTTGTTGACGCAAAAGAAGTGAGTGCAACGAAGACCGCAATCAAGGCGGCAACTTTTTCTCTGAAAAAGTTGCCGGTCCAAGAAAAGGTCCAACAGCTCTCACCTGCCTACATTAAAACCGCCGAGGAGCTTGCGCTCTACTACGCCACGAGCGTTGGTGCCGTCCTCTACAACCTCCTACCGCCGGATATCCGCAGTGGTGATATGCCCCTTCCCCACACACACCATGTCGGAGGAACACATCCATTTGTGCCCGAGGTGCTCACCGCATCAACCAAAGAACGCCATCTCTCATATCGCTCACTCGTTCGCGAAACATTTGCCCACAGTGGCTCTGTGCTCTGCGTGGTACCGTCTTCTGCAGAAGCCGAAGAACTCTATGAGTATCTTTCAAGTGGCATCACAAACCGTACCATTATGCTCACGAGCACAATGACCAAAAAACAACTCCGTGAGGCATATGCCGAACTCGATGATTTTAGTAAACCAAAACTTATTATTACGACACCATCGCACTCGGTACTCGAACGACACGACATTACGCTCGTCATCATGGAGCGCGCACGTTCCCCCTACTACAAAGAGCTCGTGCGCCCATACCTCGACTACCGTGATGTACTCACGACTCACGCAAAATTTTCAGGCCGAAGAATCATTCTTGCCGACCTTGTCCCGCGAAGCGAGGAAGAGTGGAAACGAAGAACTGAAACATATCAAACGTACGCCGAGCATGCCAAACGACTTGAAATAGACGCGAAGCTTCATCTCGTGAACACCAATGAGAAGAACGATGGAACAACACCATTCAAACTCTTTTCACCAAAGGTAGTTGAGACCATAAAAGAAGTTCTCAAAAAGCGTGGGCACGTGTTCCTTTTTGCTGCACGCCGTGGACTTGCGCCCGTCGTTGCCTGCCTTGACTGTGGATTCATTTTTCGCTCACCCGAAAGTGGCGCACCCTATTCCCTCCTTCGCACGAAAAAAAATGGAGTGGAGGAGCGTTGGTTTGTGTGTGGTGTTTCAGGTCACCGCGAACGTGCGCACGATGTGTGCACCGCATGTGGTTCATGGCGCCTCCGTGAGCGTGGTATTGGCATTCAGTATGTCTACGATGAACTTGGTAAACTCCTTCCGAAGACCCCTATCATGCTCTTTGACCACACGACCGCCAGCACGCACAAAAAGGCACTCTTCCTCAAAGAAAAATTTTATGGCACGAAGGGCGCGATTATGATTGGCACAAGCATGGCTGTTCCCTACCTAACGAAGCAAGTCGAGATTTCCGTTATTGTGAACGTCGATGCACTCTATGCAACCCCCACCTGGCGCCTTCAGGAAGAAAATTTTGCACTCATGCTCCGCCTCCGCGAGATTTCAAAAGATGCGCTCTATGTGCAGACACGCACCAAAGATGACACACTCGTCGAACATGCGAAGCATGCAAACATCGAGCAATTTTATAACGAGGAAATTGAACTTCGAAAAACATTCAACTACCCACCGTTCACGACCTTCATTCACCTTACATGGCAAGGACCAGCAGATGTCACAGAAAAAACCGCAGCACTTGTGAACGCAACACTCAAAGATTACAAAGTGTCGGTATACAATGCACTCCAGTCACCCAAGGATGCCGTGATGCAATTTGGCCTCATTCGTATGTCATCAAAAGACTGGCCAGACAAAAAACTATCATTACTGCTCCGCAGTTTACCTCCAACCATCCGCATCGTGATTAATCCCGACAGGATTGTGTAGAGTCTTGCTGAAGCAAGCGCGGATACTCGCAGATAGCACGCAGAAAGACGCAGAAATTTTGCTAAGGATGTTTGCGAAGGGTGGCCCTTTGTTAAAATCTTAAATGTATCTCACCTTTGTTGTCGTACGACAACAAAGGTGAGATAACAAATTACCTTAATCATCTGCTATAGCAGAAGATGAAGGTAATTGAGGACTGGATCGCCTCGCTTCGCTCGCAGTGACGATTAGGGGTTTTTTGCGTCTATCCACATAATATCTGCATCTCGTCTGCGTTTTTCCGCGTACCATCTGCATTAACTCTTCTTATTCAAATTCATCATAAAATACGCTATAGTATGTTTGTTATGGCGAAACTAGTAAAGACAGACCACCCTGCCCTCCATCAAATTGCTGAGGAGGTGCCTATAGCTGATATCACTTCACCTAAAATCCAGAAGGTGCTTAAAGATATGCGCAATGCCCTCGACTCATACAATGTCGATGGTTTTAATGGTGTCGCTATCGCCGCACCACAAATTGGCATCTCACTTCGTATTTTTCTCGTCCACGACACCAATACTGACCGCAAGAAAGAAGCAAATATCATTCCTGACCTCATTGCCATCAACCCGGTAATCACCAAACTTTCAAAACGAAAGAAAGTTGTCGGTGAAGGATGTCTCTCAGTCCCTGAAGATTATGGAGCAGTCGAGCGTGCAACGCATGCGACTATCCGCGCCTATGATGAAAACGGACAAAAGTATGAACGTGGTGCGAGTGGTATTCTTGCGCAGATATTTCAACACGAAGTCGACCACCTCGACGGGACACTCTTCATCGACCGCGCAGAAAAAGTGTGGAGCAAAGATGAAATTGAAGCGAAGCGTATGCACGAAGCAGACGATGATGATGTTGAAACAAAATAATATGGAGCATAATCCGCGCATAGGCCCTGCCCCGTTTGGATTCGCCACATGCGTATATATTGTACAAACTTTCTAGACTTACTTTTCTCTCTTATGCAACCGAACGAAAATATAAAGAATCTCAGACTGGGGTTTTTTGGCACACCCGACATTGCCGTTTGGGTGCTCGAAGAACTTGAAAAAGCTGGATATATTCCAGAGCTTATTGTTACGAACCCCGATGCACCACAAGGGCGTAAAATGATTATGACTCCCCCACCGGTAAAGGTATGGGCGAATGAACGAGACATTTCAGTACTTCAACCTGAGACACTCAAGGATTCTGCGGTTGTGACCGCTCTTAAAGAAAATGATTTCGATCTCTTTATCGTTGCTGCGTATGGAAAAATCATGCCTAGGGCGGTCCTTGATATTCCAAAGCATGGCACATTAAATGTGCACCCATCACTTCTTCCAAAATTCCGTGGTGCAAGTCCTATTCGCTCTGCAATTTTGAATGATGTTCGAGAGACTGGCGTCACTATTATGCTTATGGATGCAGAACTCGACCATGGACCAATTATTGCGCAGAAAAAAGTCGAGATTACTCCAGAACACTGGCCGATGCGCGGAAGTGAACTCGACAAAATGCTTGCACACCAAGGCGGTGTGCTCCTTGTCGATGTAATTCCAAAATGGACTCAGGACGAGAAAACATCAGAAGAACAAAATCACACTGAAGCAACATTCTGTACAAAAATTTCAAAAGACATGGGAGAAATTGACCTTGCAAGCGACCCACATAAAAACCTCCTCAAAATCCGCGCCTTCGATGGCTGGCCAGGGACATATTTCTTTACAGAGAAAAATGGCAAACGAATCCGTGTAAAAATCACTGATGCAGAGCTTGGCGCAGACGGTTCACTCAAAATCCTCCGCGTGATTCCTGAAGGAAAAAAAGAGATGGCGTTTTCTGACTTCATAAGTAGCTAACTTGCAATATTTTTTAACTAGGTGCATTCTTGCATCTGGGTATTTCGAAGCATATTCAGGAGGACGCCATGTACGCAATTGGATACATGAATCGTTTTAGATCTTTTCCAGCACCTGTTGTACTCGTTGTACGGCTACATACTGATTTCCTCTTTGTGTATCCAACTGGTTACGTAAAGGAGGCTGAACAAGGATTGACCATGGAATCATTTCTAAAGTTCCCTGAATTTCACCAGTTTCTCGACCCGATTTTTGTGGATACCGTGCTTGATGCAACCTGTTTCGCCTTTGGGGCTAACAACATCACCATTGGAACAAAGAATCAGGTGATGAAAGCAGTGAGGACAAGGCTTCGCAGGAAGACGCTGAGCGACGACACTCGTGCAAAACTTTCATCGTTCGTTAATCGCTCTTAAAGGTGCAGATACAAAATCCCCGCGTGGCCTTTGGCCACGCGGGGATTAAATATTGTTATTTACTTCGGACACTCCGTTCCTGTTGCGGGTGTTTCAGTTACTCCAGCAAAACCAGTGCTGTCGATACAGAAATATTTTCCTCTACTTAGCTTAGTGAGAAGAGCTGTTGATACTGCATATGCATCTTTCGTATCATAGCAACCAACTTCTCTTTGTGAATGTTTTTTACATAATAATCCTACCTGTGGAAGATCACTTCTGACATATTCAAGACGATTCAATGTATTCTGGTCATCACAGAATCCTTCATAACTCTGTGCGTGTCGATCAAAATATAATTCTGCTTGTGCCCTAAGATTATTCAAGGAAGAGTAAGAACTTGAATCAGGTCCTTTACTTCGAGTCGTATTAAGAGAAGCAACCAATGTTGATAGTATAAAACTGACAACACAAAAAATTATGATGGTTTCGAGACCAATCTCTGTTACTGGAATATTCATGGAGCGCTTCCATAAAAATCGAAAGCTCAGAAAAACGAGCAGTCCAATAATGACTACATAAATCATGTATCCGAACATCCGATGTGTTAAATCAAATACAAAACTTAATATATGATTATAGGCAACGAAGTCACCCTCGCAGTTCAGAACATATTCACTAGTGGCAATAATCAAAATAGGAACAACAAATAGCACCACACCTACTAAGCTCAACTTTTTATACTTTGGCATATTCCCTATTCAATATCTTATATTATCTATTCAGCATTTTATTTCGGACACTCCGTTCCCGTCGTTGGCGTATCAGTCACCCCCGCAAAACCAGTGCTGTCGACACAATAATAATTCCCCCCATCTTCTAAATGATGTAACTGAGCAGATATAGCGTAGCCTGCACTCTCAGAATTGCAGTGTATTTCGGGTGGAATATCTGAGCACAGGAGCCCGTGACTATAAAGCTGTACTTTTGCGCTTTTCATAATTCGTATCAACTCTTGTGAGTTAGTACACAATCCTTCATACGTTGATCTGTTGTCATAATACAACTCTGATTCAGCTCTACTTCTATTCAATATGGATTTGGTTTTAGCATTTAGTCCGATATCCCGTGTCGAATTAAATTGTGCCAAGTATATGCTTACAATAATACCGAGTACAAAAGTAACGCCCACTAATTCAAGAAAGATGCTTAATGGTTGTTTATTCTTCGCTATTCTCCAATGAACATATCCTTTGTATGACAGAATCAATCCTGTTGGAATTAATACGAAGGCAGCAAGAGATACGATGTTAACAATAAGTTCAAGAAAACTGAGTATTTGAGGAAAAGCAACGAATGAACCACCACAGCCAAATAATTTTGAATAGGTGTAAATACCAACAACCGAGACCAGAACAAGCAACACTCCAATCAGGATCATCTTTTTATACTTTGGCATGTACCTATTCAATATTCTATATTCAATATTCCCTATTCTCCAAGGTGCATCATCTCCTTTATCTTTCGTCCACCACGTTTAAAGAGACTTTCGCGCTTGTCGCTCGCTTTTGAAAGTTCCACTTTGAGTTCATCACGCACTTCATCAATCGCTTTTTCAATCTGCTCTTCAATTGCTTCTGCGCGATACAGTTTTCCGCCAATCGTGAGATTCACTTCAGCGCGATATATTTTTCCTGATTGATGTTCAGCAACTTTTCCAAGTTCAACTTCACACGTTACCGCAGTCTCACGATTCGAGACAAATCTGCCGAGCGGTGCAATTTTCTGTTCTATAAGGCGTTCAATTTTAGGCGTAATCTCGATGTTTGTTGCCTTCGTACTGATGGATGGAAATGTCATAGTGTTATCTATATGAACTTATAACGCTACTTTTTTAAAAACTTAGTAGATTTGAATGCAGTTCGAGGCGTGAGCAAGTTTTGTGACCAAGACGTATGTTTTATACGGCGCGTGGAGCAAAACTTGTGAAGCAACAATGAAATGCGTCAAATATCTAAGTTTTTTTCTATACTGAACATCTTCGATGGAGACCGGTGTCCAGTCACCATCTTCACTTGATTCGACTTTACTCCAAAAGCCACCCCAAGTAACTCTATTATACGCCTGTTTGCCATGTTCCGCTCGGCTTTTTCCCGAACTTCTATGCAAAACTCCGTGTCACTTTCTTTAGTAACACGCTCTTTTTTGGCCCCTGGAATTGCGCGTACGTGGACGTACATATACAGCCGTATAATTATAGGGTCGGATTACAAACGCTACTTGTTCCCTCAGCCATATGCACCGTAAGAAGAGGCTTCTCTTCATTGTGGGCATCACTCTTTCCGTATGTTGCTTGTAAGTAATTCACTATTTCGTCAGACTCATACATCCTCACTTCTCCATCGATAAGATATGGCACTTGTCGCTTTCCCCCAATTGCAACAAGTTCTTCTGCGACAGCGTCGTTAGCAATGTTTCTTTTTTCAAATGAAAGTCCTAACTCATCGAGCTTTGCAATTGCTTTCGCACAATATGGACAGCCAGTCTTCGCAAAAAGTGTGATCATAGTGTTCGTATAAAAATTACATTCTTTTAACGTTGTATGCGTTCGTACCGACCCATAAGTGTGGTGCTACCAAGCGCCATACCCTGCGCTGCTACCTCAACTTCATCAAGCGATGGCGCTTTGATGAAATTTAAAGTACCTGATACTGCGTAGAGTCTAAAAAAATAGCGGTGTTCTCTGTCCGGCGGACATGGCCCCACGTAGTCTGTTTTTCCTACTGAGGTAAGCCCACTCGTTCCGAGTATCTCACCTTCTTTGATAACTGCCGTGTCCGCTTTGATATTATAAACTGCCCAATGATTAAATTTTTCTATTCCCCGCGCCTGTTTTACCGAGTCAGGAATATCAGGGTCATCCATAACAAGTACGAGTGATTGTGTTCCCAGAGGTACTCCACTTATATGAAGCTCGGGACTCACATTGTCGCCGTCACACGTAAACTTTGACGGAATTTTTTCTCCTTCTTTGAAAACTGTTGATGAGAGTGATAGTGACATAGGTTTCGTTTCTGGAATTATGACTAAATCCGATGGTGCACCGGCTTCTTTAAACACAAAAAACGCTCCCACAAACACTATGAGCGTCATGAGCCCAAGTAATGCAAATGCCTGTCTCACCTTACTATTTTACCATAAACAAATTCGCCCCCTTGAATGACTCAAAAAAATGATGTACCGATAAAAAGTAGGGTCGTTTGCAGAAGCATAAAAAAAAGAATACAGTAACTTTGTAAGTTCATTGAATAAGATCCAACTTGAAAGGAAAAGATTATGACTAGTCTGGATCCAGAGCTGGGTATGCTTCGTCAGAGGAATCGGATTGAGTCCATCGTCATGAACACCCTCAACAGGCTTCGTCGCCAGTTTGGTGTCCCTGTGCCTGAGCTCAATATCCGCTGGGAGGAGAACGAGTTCAATCTTTCTCTCACTGCTTCACGGATACAGGGTACCACCCTTTATTTGAGCAAGCAGGAGCTCGTAGTAAGGCCTTACAACATAGCCCGAAGAAAAGTTCCCATCACACTCGAAATCGGCACACCTGAAGGGAAAAAAGTAGTCACATTCCCGTACGGTAAACTTCTCGATTTGCTTGGGTCGACACCTTCACCAAATCCATTTTCTTTGAAGGAAGAATCCTTAACTGATGGGCAAATCGCCGGTGAAGTAACCCAGGTCGTTGTCCGCGATGTACTCGAAAAATTGAGTAGTTGGCTTGCAAACGATCTGTGGAGTGCTCGTTGTATGCGGAATGGCATTGTAAGTTCATATGAGCATCTGGTCAAAGAAACCACCCCTACTCCCTTGAGTAACGATTTGTGGAAAAGTGATGATCCGGGTGTGCATTGTTGGCTCGAAACCAATGGAGGATTTTTTCTCCTGTATCCCTACTTGAAGGACTATTTCCGGTACGACGAAATCATCGAACGATTCGAGCAATCAGGTCCACCGACTATCGAAGAAGACCTCCCGAGATACATGAGTCGGACACTTTCCCCGCTCTGATGTGCGTTTGCTCAGAACAAATTCTATGCCTGACCTGAAAATGGTCAGGCATATTTTCTTTCAATGTCGCAAGCAGGCAAAACTCTCTAGGGGTCCCCTAGAGAGTTTCACATTCATTGTTACAGTGTACCAGAAATAAAAAGACCGCCCGAGAGAAGCGGGCGGCCGGGGTAAAGTGGTTGTAATAGTATTACCGCTCGAACAGTAATACTCCTCCACAACTTGGACAACAATATTTTTGTAACTCGCCAAAGTTTCTCACGGCGATCCGTTTGTAAGTGTCCTCTTTTTGGCAAACTGGGCAGCTGAATTTTTTCATTGCGAGACCAAATCTCACAATTAGAAAAACGGCCACAGGGAGAAAAAGAATCGCTCCCAAAACCAAAGGCTGTGGGTCAACCCATTTGGTGTACATGGCGCCTGTGACAAACCCTGTTGTGAGGGTCATAATCACTACCACAAATACTGTGACGGAACCTCGTGTAAAGGAAGCGAGTTCGGAATTGAATGTGTTCATGAACAACCCCTTTTGAAGTTAAGATTGAACAAACTTATGCTATTTTCATTATAGCACTAATGTTTATAATGTCAATAGCATTGTGTTTTAGGCAATGACATTTGTCACTTTTCCATCCGATCATAAAAAGCAAAAGACCCAACAAGCAGTCCTTTGCTCGTGGGTCTTGGTTCTCCTTTCTGTTATGGTCTGAACGTAATGTTGGCACCTGGGCAGACCAAACCTGCACGTTGTATATTGCGGACAAAATTGCACCAATAACCGTATTGATGGTTCTCAATCAGTCGCCGAATCGTTCTGAGGCGCATTTTCAACATTGTCGTCGGGCGCCCCACCCTACGCAACCTTGCCTTCCGCGTCTCTTTCTGCTTCTTTCTCATGTCACACCTCCAGTGTGTAACTAACAGAGCAGGGTCTTAACTAAGAGAAACGACTATAAAAAGGACACTTTGTGAAGTATGAATCACCACTCTCTCTGAACTTTGGCGATTCTTTCTCTCTCCTTCTCAAGCAGTCTTTCCTTTGCATCAGGCTTTTCTGGTAGAAACTCGAACGTGACTCCACATGAGGAGCACCAGAGCGAGGCAACAAGCTCGTAATTCTCCTCACTTATGGGGCCCATGGGCATATTCATAATTGAGTAGCGTGGGATATCTTTCACTGCCCCCACAATCTTTCCTGCACAGATCGGGCACTTCGCGCCGGTATCTTGCATGGTACATCTCCTTTGAGGTTGACCTACCTAAGTCTAAATTCGAAAATTCTCTGGGTGCTTACCCTCAAACTGTGTGTAGTAATGTTTGATACATGTCATGTCATCATGCACGCTGTCTGAAGGACAAAATTCTGCACCAATGCCACACTCCTTTGCTTTGTAGTCAATGAACGCAAGCATGATGGGAACGTGCGCACTCTGCGCAATGTACCAGAAGCCCTTCTTCCACTCACCTGTTGCCTTCCGTGTGCCTTCAGGAGCTATGCCGATTGCAAACGCTTCATTCGCAAGAAACATTTCGGTTGCTTTGGCGACCATGTTGCCCTTGACCTTACGATTCACGGGTATTCCGCCGAGCCACGTCATGAACCCGCGAAATGGAAAATGAAACAATGTGTCTTTCCCCATCCAATGTGCATCAAGCCTAAGGATGAATGTGGTCATCAGGAATATGAGGAAATCCCAGTTACTTGTGTGCGGTGCCGTAACCGCAACGAACTTCTTTATGCCCTGAGGAACTTCCCCCACAACGCGCCACCCGATAATCTTGAGGATAGCCTTTGATAGTACTCGAGCTACCCTGCTAATAATCGGTGCATTAAAGATGGTGTATCGCACTATGACTCTCCCTAAATTTAAGAATGTATTGCTTATGTTAAGGTTCTACCTCAAAATCATCTGCGACAAACGTATCATATTAAGGCACCGCTGTCAGCCACTATATTTTCCGCAGTCCTAGTGCATCAGCTTCTGGCAATCGATGCCGTTTACTGATAGTAAATTGGTAGAGACCAAAAATGAGAAACACGACGACAATCACCTGCTTATAGATAACCCACTCGTCGACAGTTAGATACATGCGTACGAGTTCATTTGCAGTCCCCGCGAGTAAGAAAAAGACAAACCAACGACGCTCGAGAATCCGCCACCCCTCCTCAGTAACCATAAAGATATGCCCGAAGAAAGTATGAAAAAGACCCCGACGTTTCCACAGGCTCATACCAAGAAGAAAAGCGAACAAGAAATAGTACACCGAGTCTTTTACAATGAGCATCCACGGCTCCGTGTAGATATAGGTGAGTAAAGAAGTCAGAATCGTAACGGTCCCCGAAAAAACAGCAAACCATGGAACGCGACGATTAACCGCCCACGACACGAGGAGTGCCACCATCGTCGCGACACCGAGTGAGAGTGCTGCTCTAAGAAAGTCTGTCAAATAGTACACGAAGAAAAACACTCCGACTGGGCCGAACTCAATGATGAACATGTCAAAGATAAGTATTTTCCAAATGTGTCGGTATTTTTTCATAAACGTTACTCTTTGGGTGGCAATGGGAAGAACACACTGGTACGTCGGGAATATTCTTGGAACTCTGGGTTATCGGCGAAAAGTCGTTCGAGCATTGGAATGCCAGACACCTTGAGTATCAAAAAAGATATCGTGAGTGGACTTATGAGTGCAAGAAAACCAAATGGTAGGGGTAGAACCATGAGCCATATTCCCCACCACATCGTTACCTCACCAAAATAATTTGGGTGGCGAGAGTACCGCCACAACCCGCTCTGCATCACCTTACCGCGATTCTCTGGTTGTCCGAGAAAGCGATCGAGCTCCCAGTCACCGACCACTTCAAAGAAATACCCGATGACCCACACGAGAGAGCCAACTACTTGCCACCACCCAAATGCAACAGCATTGCCGAAAACGCTCGCGTGCACAAATGAATAACCAACCGCTAGCATGAGCGTCCCTTGGAGTAGATACACCTGCAGATAGCTTCGGGGATAGAACCACCTCCCCCATTCGTCGCGCCACTTTTTATACCTTATGTCCTCTGATTTTTTGAGGTTACGAAGTAGTATTCGAAGTGAAAGTCGCACACCCCACAACCCCGCAAGAATGGTGATTAAAAGTGTGAGCGTATTCTGTGGACCGGTTAGGTAACTTATGAGTGCAACCAAAAAGATACCAATTCCCCATGCAATATCAGCGATATCGTTTCGCTTTATCACGAGAGAGACCACGAACAATAGTGTAACAAACCCCGCAATGATGCTCGCAATAAACAGTAGCTGTTCGAAAACCATACCTAAAGTACAAAGGTCTTAGCGAGATAGTAACCTGCTGCTGCGACACTTCCGGTGAGAATAGTACCCCACAGCAAATCAACAAAGGTTACGAGGAGTGGCCAATCTTTCACGGTCGCAAGGTTAGTCAAATCATAGGTTGCGTACGCAAAGAATCCAAAAAGTGCACCATAGAGGACTGCCTTTGCGAACGAACCTGCTATGAGTGCCGGATGTACTGCAAAGAATATGATTCCTCCGATGTAGAGAAGGTAGAAGAGTATCGCTGCTGTCCAGTTAATGGGACCGAGTAGGAACCCGATTTGTGATTGGTAGAAATTTTTAGCGACTAATCCGAGCCAAACCATATCAATCAAAAAGAACGCCGGAACGGTCAGTAGGTATGTGTAGATGAGTTGTAGTGTAGTCATACGATATATTAAATTGATTTATAAAATACTGACCAGTGACATCTTGAACGGTCAAACTTTAGTCCACTTCCCATACAAATGGCATTTTTGCACCAAAGAAACTTACTGCAGCATATCTCTTTAATACATAACTATCGCCAGTGGGTGTCGAATCATAAAAGACGCCACTTGTTTTTGGTCTCTCACCTTCATATTTGCTCACTATGCCATATGTCACAGCGTCTTTTACCTCGTCGTAAGTTGGATATGTCCCAATGCTCATTTTGGCCTTAGCTATTTCACTCCTTGTCATGCGCAGAATCATCTCATCCTGATCTATACATGCACAACCAGTTTCGACATCAAACCCAATAAAAAGAACAAGAGTCACAAACATTGTGCTCAACATAGCTGAATACCATTTCTTTCCCATAGATATATTGTACCGTATCTCAAAACATAGTCCCAATTAGTTGTTGATGTTGTAGTTACTCTCGAGGGAACCCCTAGAGATTTTACTCTCGAGGGGACCCCTAGAGATTTGTTGTCTGGATTAGTCATGAATATGAAAATCTTTTCAGAACCTTTCTGTGCATATAATAAATAGCCACCAACAATAATATCTGCACAAAAGCGAGAGTGCCTTCTGGAGTGGCGTTACCTCTTATGGTCCACGCTACATATACAACAACTTCAAGTAATATTGTAAGGATGCTTGTTTTATTAAACAATGCATTACTCACTAGCCCGATAAGAGGAATGAGCATCATTAAAACTCCTAAAAATATCATACTCAGTCCGAACAACTGCTCATTTCGTGCGTGTGGCGCTCCCCATATTCCATATTGAGGTGCAAATATCCAACCTACAAAAATTAGGCCTGCGGGAAAGAGGAGCGAAACAAGAAGAAATAATATCCTGAGAACAATAATTTTTCTCATGCATTCATTTTAGCATGTCATACGGATCCCTAGGGTTTCCCTAGGGAGTTTCAGTGTTCATTCTGCTATATTGCGAATAGCTAATTTTTCTGTACAATGCTCTCTATTCGTGACCGATTCTGGCTTGCGAATAGAATGATATTTTGGTCTAAGTGAAATCTTTCGCCAAACGTTATAGTATGCATTCCGGTGTAAGAAGAATCTTTCACCGTTCATTCGGAGAACTAATGAAAACAAGCTTTCATTATCCTCCTCATTCCGGTGTAGCTCAGCGGTAGAGCAGTTGACTGTGAACTCACGTTCCATGCTCTGGTATACTACATATGTATATGCCAGAGAAAAGAACATATGCCGACCGTGCAGAATATATCAAGAAGGCAGTTTCAAAGAGACGTAAAAAGCTTAAAGAAATGTCGATTGAGTACGGTGGTAGTAAATGTCAGATTTGTGGATATAAGAAGTGCTTTCGGGCATTAAACTTTCACCACAAAGATACATCAAAAAAAGATTTTGGTCTTTCAGCACGAGGCCTTACTCGATCTTGGGAAAGAATCAAGAAGGAACTCGATAAGTGTATCCTTGTCTGCTCGAACTGCCACATGGAATTGCACGAAGGTGTAACGCAGCTTCCTACTGAAAAGTAGGTCGAAAACGAGGTGAATTGTCTGGAAACCCTAACGAGTAATGTCGAGGGCAATCAGCAGCCAAGCTTTGATTGTAAAATCATTGAAGGTTCAGAGACTATCCCCTTGCGGGAGTAGCCCTAGAAATAGGTCGAAGCGCCTCGCATCCTATTCAATTTTGAAAGGATGATGATATAGTCCACCCCCACTAGAAATAGTAGGATACGTGTAATCAATTGGTCGCAGGTTCGAATCCTGCCGCCGGAGCACATAACAAATTCGTAAAAACCCCTCGTGGGGTTTTTTACGTATGTGCTCCGCGGAGAAAGCAATACGAAATTGCTTTCGTCAGGATTCGAAAAGGTCGTCGACAATTTAGACCAAAGGAAGAAATTGTCATACGACCTGAACCGTCCATGTAATGGAAGAATCCTGCCGCCGAAGCAAGCAAAAAATCCCCATCCCGGGATTTTTGTGTTTGGGCTCCGCGAGTAGGACTCGAACGGTTTTCGATATGAGTCGCTCTCATAATGCGACGAATCAGAAAACCGCGGGCAGGTGCTTGTTATGAGCGTAGCGAATTACTAGCGGACGCCGAGTCCGAGAGACTGTTGCGTCAGGAATCGAGAGTATCGCCCAGTATTTTTGAGAGTTTACGAATCAAAATACTGAAGACCCACACTGGTCATGTAATGACTGAAACTACTACTGCCAGAGCTTGCTTCCAAAATCTCTGTGTTTTTTACTTACCGACGAAAAGAAATCTCGCCTCTCATCTCAGCCTCCATCAATAGGGTTGTTATTTGTTCCCACTGTATCTTGAGTCGCGTTTCCTCAGCAAAGTAAGCAGCATAACCTGCAACTCTCGAATGATTCTTTGAAATCACAGCTTGCTCATACGCGGCTTCTATGAGTCGATTTTGAGCACTTTCGAGTCTGGATGGTGGAGGATTGAGGATTGGGTGAAACATAGTCTATTTATTAGATCTATATGCTACATTAAAAAATCTGTGAGCAATTCTACGATTCATTCCACCAAACCAAGGATCTCAGCCAACCTATAAACCTCTTCCAAACCCCGTACTCATTATTTATATTTTCTTTTGTAATCGCATCATATTTTTCAGCTTCCAGTGGAAGTACATGATCAGACTGATCTGTTACCACTGGCGTAAGCGTTGACTGATGAACCCATCCTTGCAAATTCTTACTGCCAACATCTAACTTTGCTTCGATATCAACAAGACTCCATTCATCTTTTGTATATGTACCAATAACATGCACGGTTTCACCTTTCAAAAAATATCGTACGGCTGAACAGTTTGTAGATGGACAACTACGAAAAGCGACCGTCGAGTTTAATTTTCGGATCTCCTCGCGTTTGATAATATCAGAATCGGGCACAAGAAAGTCTTCCGACTTCACTAGAGAGTTTGATGACGCTTTGGTAATTGGTGGCGTAAGTGTTTCTGGGGCAACTTTTAGTGACTCTTGCTTTGATGTAGAGAGTACGGGAATGCTCTCGGGTGTCCCTTGCTTTGGTACAACTGCCTTATTAATACATTTGCCATCCACTGCCGTAGAACCTAATGGGCATATTTGACACCTATTTCCGTCTGATTCTGCGACTTCAATATACCCATCCTTACAGGTGCATGTGTCAGTAAGAGGATCATATTGGGCATTAATCCCCCCTACCTGCTCACAGACAGCACCCAGCACGTTCGTTGTCGATTCGCACCCTCTTTCGGTTAGTTGGAATCCAGTATCACAAACACACTGTTCTTCTTCCGTGTGTGTATTACGGAACGTTATAGCACAGCGATCAGTTGTGTCTAATATCAAACACATTGAAAGCCGTTCCCATTGATATATAGTATCGTCCATTTCATTCAGGCAGGATGCCTTGTACGTCTGATTCCGAGCAGTTCTCTGCTCCCTTTCAGCACTACAATCAGTAGAAACCATATTCATCCCGCCACTCATGAGAACAGAAGACTGTACTGCACTTGTGCAACTTTGAAATGAAGCATCATTAAGTTCCTCATTCCAATTATAATTATCTTCGCAACGTTCTTGGTTTTCAGCTTTAATCTTTCGTATTTTAGACTTAATTTCAGACTGTTGTTCCTTGTAGTAATCCTCGTCTCTTATATAAATTGGACATGAGTCTTCAATACTGCATTCTTCAGCATCAGAATAATATACACTGCTATTAATCCAGCCATCGTTGCAAACAACTCTTCCATAGATACCCGCCCCCGCTTCACAGTTCACACCTCCGTGATAGGAACAAGCTCCACGAGTAGCCTGAGCGATTGTATTCTGACTGAAGAACACAACAATTATTACGATGGTGAATATAATATTTCTCACAGTCCTACGTTTTGATTATATAAGTCAATTAAATTTGTATGGTTGTGACTTAAAATTTCCATAAACCACTAATTGTCCCACAAATTATACCACCTAGAAAAATACCGTGAGTATTTTTAGGCACTTCGATATCTTTATCTTTAAACAAGGTATGCGCATTAAAATCTGCAGGTCACATTCTTAAGATCGACTTTTGCACACAAATCACGGCTCTGATTAAGCAGATGTTAGATAAACTGCTCAGTCCTGTCATTGATAAACCATATTCGAACAGTTTCCACGAGGCGGAGCACATAAAATATGCAAGAGCCACCCATGCGGGTGGTCTTTTGTTTAAATAAAAAAACACACCCGTGGCCGAAACTACAGGTGTGCATGAGTTCAGAACTTCCCCTACTTACGGCGCTCTTCCCTTTCAATGAACGACGTTGGTCTCCACGGAGTTAGGAGATGGATTGCGCCGAAACTGATTGCCTTCGCGCCGAGTCCCCATAATTTTTCCATGTCAGTGAATTCCATGACACTAGGACCAATCACGGGGAGCAATCCTTCCTTAGCGAGCGCTTCGACAGCTTTCCAGTTATGTTTCTGTGCCGGCTTCCCAGAGACACCACCGCCTCCACCACCAACTTGTTTTTCGAGCTTCCACAACAGTGACTTCTCCCTGTTAGGGAAAGCTGTCTTCCATGGCACGCTGTTGAGAGAAATCGCTTCCGCAATTCCCGTAAGCCCGCGTGCAATGGTGAGATAGTCCTGATCAACCGAGACCTTGATGATGATGGGATGGCGCGAGGCGCTTTTGACCGCTTTCACGCTGTCGATTACCGCTTGAGCCTGTGCCAATGCGTGCCCCGTACTCGGGCACGAGACATTGACTTCAAGCGCGACAAGATCAAAACGATTAAGCATCTTTGCCATGACCACCAGTTCCCGTTCTTCGCCGAAAATTGAGCCAGCTACCGAGAACTTTTGGAAATTGAGCTTTGGACCAATTTCCCTACACCACCACTCAATACCACGGTTAGTCAGTCCGATTTTGTTGACCGAGCCACCTCGAATTAGACGCAGGCAGGTCCACGGTTTCCACCACCGTAAGTTCCCATGGCGTGGGTTACGCGTCAGAGTTTTGATGACGACAGCGAAAAGTTCAGGTTTGATAAGACCGAGCCACACGAGTGGTCGTTCCCAGAACCAACCCTTACCATCAAAAGCGAGAGCACCACTTGCAACCACGTATTTGAATGCGCGACCATTTGAAAGCGTTATCATGTAAATCCTCTATCGTTGAGAATGTTTCAAGGTTCAAAATGAGCACGTTAAGCCGTGCTTTTGGCTTGCTGATACAAATCAGCTCTGGCGCAACAGTAGCTGAAAATTGACATGAAATCAAACTCCTAAGCGGAACCCTCAGGAGTTTTACTTCCCAACACCATTAGTGCAACCACAAAACCCCCGGTTATATGTGTGTGCGTGTGTTTTATAACTCATTGTTCCTTCACCACCGATTTTTTCCTCATGAGCCACAATCCTCCGATGGCCACGACTAAAATGACAATTAGTACACCATACAGCATTGTGCTACTTTCTTCTTCCTCGCTTTCACTACTGGTTTCACTACCCATCGGCTCCGCTACGATTGGAGACGGTGCTTCAATAGCCGTCACCTCAACCAACTCTGCGTCGAGTGTTGCAGAATCAAAAATAGTTTTTTCACTTAGCCCAACTGCGGATGCGGTGACCGATTCGCCCGCGGAAACCATTACTTCTGCACCGTTAATCTTAGATCGATATGCCACGGTACCTTCCGTCACTTCTAGCTTCGACTCGGTACCCGTTTCGGTGAGGATGAAGCGTGTACCCCTACTGCCGGCAATCGCCTGACTCATTTCAATTTCCATCGTTCCTTCTGTCACCATCTTTTTGACATTCACCCAGATTCTCCCACCGACTAGTTTAATCATGCTGTTTTTCTTTGGGGGTGTCGTAATGACAATTTCGGATTCTTGCTTGAGAAGGAATGTCGTGAGATCGGCAAACCCGATGATGGCTTGGCTCTCCTCCCCTGTCTTTACATGGTCGAGGACATAGAGCACGGTATCAAGCTTTGCGTATTCCCAGACAGTATCGTTTTCGTGTCGTGTCTCTACTTCTCCCGTCATCGAACTGAAGCGTGCGTTAGAGTCCTCCAAGGTCGATGCATCGAATTTCCAGTCACTAAATTGCCCACTCAGCATAAGGTCCTTATTGACAATGGTGTTCAGGGCAACCTCAGATGCTTCAGGATCCTCCAGCTGGGTGAGCTTTTCAAATATCACGAAATTACCTGTTCCTGCGACTCGCCCTTCAATCGTCGCGCCATTGTTGCAGACACCCTTGAATGTTCCTTTTGGACCGCCTGAAAATTTTAGTGCACATGAAGCGGCATTGATTGAAGGCTCCGAGTCAGCTTCCTCGAGTTTCCAGCCGTCAGGAAGTCCAATCTTGCTGTTGTCGACCTTTTCCGTAATAATCTGTCCATTCTTCTCGACATTATATTCGAGACGGAGACTAGCTTTCTCAAAATCTTTTTTCCAAAAGAGATACCCCGATGTTCCGCCTAACTTTCCAACGTTCCAAAAATCGAGGGCATAACTGATTGAGGAGAGCTGGATGCCGGTGCGATTTCCCTCTTTCCATTCATAACCTTGGGTGAGCTTTCCCTTACTCCACCCGAAGGTGCCACCGTCCTCGATGTCGATAGTTCCCGACAGTGAAATCTCTTTCGGAGAGACTCCAAAAGGAAGTTCTTGAGCCAGAACAGAGTGAGATATTGACATAATAATAGCTAGCAAGGAGACGCTAGCGACGATTGTTCCTAAAATAATTTTTCTTTTCATAACTCAAGAATACTCCTCTATTCTGTTCGTTGGCAAGAGGTCTTTTCAAACATCCTAGAGTCAATTCCAGCTCAAACAGCCACTATGAATTACATACGGGAATAAACTCCAAAAGAAAAACGGCGGTCTTGCGAGACCGCCGTTTTAGTTCCTATGTATAGTACATTTCACTGACTCGAATCAATCACAACCACAAGGCTCCCACGCTTTGCCACCGGCTCTCTGTCTTTGAGGAATATGCGCTTCCCTTTTTCACTTTTTTCATACTCAGCATCAAGAATGCTGTAGTAATCGAGAAAGCGATTGAGTTTCGCAGAAATGCGAATGCACCCTTTCGAATCTGGTCGCCCAAGCCGAGCTTCACCGAAATCCGGATCAGTAGCATGCACAAGGGGACGTATGTTGATTGACCCACCTTTTGGATGAATCGTTTTTTGCCACCCCAAGTCCCACACGCGACTTCCCTTTGCACCGAGTCAGCGCCATCCCTTGTCATTTTTCGTACCGAGTGCGCGATAGCTCATGTTCACAGGTGAATTTTTGAAGATACCAACCGGGGTCTCGTAATGACCAACTCGTTTCGGATTCCCTGTCGATGTCTTCGTCGACCCAACAATCGCAACCGCCGTTGCTTCTGCATCGAAAAACGCGAGTGAGGCAGTTTGAGCATTTGGATTACGATCAATGAGCAAAAAGAACTGCGAAGTCTCCAGACGTTCGAGTTGATTTCCATGGAGCAGTTCCGTAGCTTTTTGGACAAGTACAGGCGTGTACTTGTCATCAAGGCGAATTCCGCCGACTTCGCTCAAAAACCTATCCCTAAGAAACGTCATTTCTTGCGGTGAATCCTTCGCGAAGACGTCTGACGATGCAAAGCTAAACAAACCCGTAAAAATAACTCCGTAAAGAATGGACGCCCTCATTTCACCTCTCCTCAAGTATTGGAACATTTGAATGAGCCATAACAGTTCTATGGTCTATCAAAAATCAAATTCTGCGAAGAAGATTAGCGCAAAATATACACAAACACAATGAGATGTGAGCAATCACTCAGAAACATTTTTCCACTTGTCGGTATTACTTTGGAAACAATTATAAAAAACGAGTACTGTTCAATTGGTTACTAATCCACGATTTTCTGCTCCCTGCCGCTAAAATTAACACGTCTGCAGGTATAATGGGTTTGTATGCATTTTAATCCTGCAGACGTCCAAACCATAGGTATTGGTCTCGCATCATTTCTTTCAACACTTGTGGCGATTTTCATTTTCCTCAGTGCCCGTAAGGAATCACTCGGACGTGCTATGTTTCTCATGGTAGGTGCTGCTACCATCTGGTCATGGTTCGGCTTTCTCTATGAAATTGTTTCGAGTCTCACCTTGGCACGTGACTTTCGTATCATTTCAGTGATGGGAATTGTTTGGATTGGAATTACCACAGTCTATTTTTCAAAATCATATCTCGAAGAACGAGTACAGCTTCGCTTGATTTACAAACGTGTCATCTTTTCAATTACCCTCGTGAGTGCTCTATTAACGATTATACTTATAGGTGATATTTTTGGTGGCCGCCTTATCGTCGGTAACCTTCTTCTCCCCACGAGTCAGGTGCTCGCACCACATGCAGGTCCTCTTCTTGCTGTTGTTATCGCCTACTATATATTCTGTATTCTGTTCTCGAGCCTGCTTCTATCACTTCGTGCCAAAGCAGGTCAGGACAATTCAGATACCCGCCAAGTAGAAATAATTTTTTCGAGCCTTATTATTGCGCTCACGCTCGGAGGAACACGATTTGCTCCTTGGTATGGGGTCGAACTGAGCCCTATATTCAGTGCATTTGCTGCCCCCCTTTTTGCTTTTGCTGCGTTCTACTCAATGAAGCGATACAAGCTCTTTAATATTGAAATTGCGGTGGCACATTTGCTTATTTTTGCACTTTGGACGTTCGCCTTTTTCCGCCTCCTCTTAAACTTAAATTCAACTACTGTACTCGTTGATTTAGGATTTTTTGTTGCGGTACTCATACTCGGTATCTTTCTTATGTCGAGCACCATTGCCGAAATTCGTGCGGAAAAGAAACTTGCACGACTTACGATTGAGCAGGTGAAGTCTGAATTTGTCACTATCGCAGCACATCAACTTCGCATACCTTTCACGACCGTACGCGCATCACTCTCTCATTTATCTTCCCCCGCCATGGGGCAGCTTTCCGAGGAGCAACACAAATTAGTGGGGCAAGGTGTTGATGCAATTAACCAACTCGTGCACATTTTGGATGATCTCCTCGATATTGTACGTATCACAAAAGGAACAGTGCATTTTGATGTCCAGCAGGGTGATATACGTGACATCGTGCACGCAAGCGCAAACATTTTTGAGGACGCACTAAAGCACAAGAACCTTCGGCTTAAAATTGAATTACCGCCAGCACCACTTCGTGCACTATTTGATCGTGGAAAGATGGCTTTTGCTCTTGAGAGTGTCATTGATAATGCGATTAAATATACGCCAAGTGACGGCTCAATTTCTATAGAGGCCAAAGAAGAAACAGAGATGATTCAGATTACCATCACCGATACCGGTATTGGTATCCCAGAAAATGAAAAAGAGCGTATCTTTGAAAAGTTTTTCCGTGGAGAGAATGCGAAGGAATTAGTTCCCGATGGTTCTGGCCTCGGACTCTATCTTGCAAAAAGTATTATTACGTCACACGGCGGAACTATTACTGTCACTCCATCACGCGAGAACGGCGGTACAACCGTAATCATCACTTTGCCATCGTCCGATATAAAATAAAGGTCTGAAACTATTTTCCTTCACGAAGAACGGTAATCGAATCTGAATCGTCCACTAAGATAAGTGTTGATGGTTTTCCGAGTAGTACACCCTGGTCACGATAGAAATCAATTTTTTTACCAAAGTATTTTTTAGCCTCCTCGATGTTCGTGGCTGGAGGTAATCCCTCAGGATTTGCACTTGGTGCAATGAGTGGGCCAGTTATTTTTAAAAGAGCGACGAGGGACGCATTCTTTGGAATACGAAATGCAAGCGTGTGTGTACCACGATGCAAGTAGCGAGGTACCTTTTTCCCACAGGGCAAAATAATACTCACTGGCCCTGGCCAATATTTTAATAATAGTTTTTGCCGCTTCCTACTCGAAACAACGTCAAAGAGCTTCAGGTCTTCTATCGTAGAAATGAGAATAATACAGGGTTTTGTTGTTGTTCTTCCTTTTAAGGCATACACCCGCTCAACTGCTTTTTCATCAAAAGCCCTTGCAACAACACCATACAGAGTATCAGTTGCAATAACACCTATTTTCCCCGCCATGAGTAGCTTTGACTCATTCATACTCATGAAACATATCACAAGTTTCTTTTTTCTTCAGCTACCCCATTCAAAAGTTGACACCATGTTTCGTATGATATATCATTCAAACATGCATTTGAATGTATTAGCACGAAGTATGCGCACCGCTGGAGACGAACGGCGTCTCCATATCATGTGTCACCTCATGAAACATGGCGAGCGCTGTGTTTCAGAAATTGCACACGATCTCAAGATGAGTGTTGCGACCACTTCCCACCACTTACAAGTAATGGCACAAGATGAACTTGTTGTTGCCCTCCGTGACGGCAAGCGCATCTGCTATACACTGCCAAAAACACCACTTGTACAAGGACTTAAAAAATTTATTTGTGCACAAGCAAAAATTTAATCGTTCATTATTTTTCATCACACTTATCTATGTTTAACTTTGGACCCTCAATTCCTTCGCTCACACCAAAAGAGACTGCTGGAAAAATTACCGCTCCCAACGTTGCCTTTATTGATGTTCGCTCAGTACCCGAATACAGAAGTGGTCATGCACAAGGTGCAAAAAACATTCCACTTGAGACACTTGGCGGTAGTGTCGACACTCTCAAGACACTCGATGCCGTATACGTGATTTGTCAATCTGGCGGTCGTAGTGCTCATGCAACATCAGCGCTCGTGAGTGCTGGGGTAAACGCAATTAATGTCTCTGGTGGTACGCTCGCGTGGCGTTCTGAGGGACTCCCTATCGAATAATATGGAAACTCACCACCTTCATTCTTCTCGTGGGTGTCTGTCATATGTTACGTACGACCCATTAACAAAAGAGGCGGCTATCATTGACCCGTCACTTGAAATTGGACTTCATGCATATCTTGATGTATTAAAAGAAAATGGGCTTTCACTCAAATACATTATTGAAACACACACGCATGCTGACCATGTTTCTGTTGCAAAAGAGTTAAAATCTGCAACAAGTGCTCACATTGTTCGACACAAACATGCCCCCTCACCCGCAAAAGATATTGCGGTCGAAGGAGGAGAACAACTTCTACTTGGAGAAAAAGTAATAGAAATCCTCTATACGCCTGGTCACACGAACGAGAGCATTTCACTCTATAACGGCAAGGAAGTTTTCACTGGTGACACCCTGCTCATCGGTGGTACGGGCAGAACTGATTTTCAAATTGGAGACAGCTCTTCCCTTCACCAAAGTTTGCACTCGGTCATTGAAAACTTGCCAGTCGAGACGATTGTTCGCCCTGGGCACGATTACAAAGGAAGGAATCGGGCGGTGCTTCAAGATGAACTCCATACCAACCCTCGCATCATGATGTGCGAATCAGAGTTTGTACACACCATGGATAATCACCACCCACCAAAACCGGAATTATTTGAGCATGCAATTTCTGAAAATTCTCGATAAATCAATGTTTGTTGGAAATTATTAACAAAAAAATATATACATATGAAGGCACAAACCAAAGAGAAAAAAGTAACCGTTTATTCAACTCCGACTTGCCCATACTGTACCTACGCAAAGGAGTATTTTAAGGAAAACGGCATAGCGTTTGAAGATGTAAATGTTGCGACAGACAGAGAGCGAGCACGTGAGATGGTTACCAAAAGTGGTCAGATGGGTGTTCCGGTTATTGATATTGATGGAACGATTGTCGTTGGATTCCAACCAGAAGTATTTGAAAAATTAATCTCTGACTAAACATGAACAAATATACTATCGGCGCCATAATTATTGGGGTACTCATTGTTGGGTTTGCAATCTTTTCTGCTTCACCGCAAGCGACACCTAAGGCCACCCTAAGTTTCATGGAATCATTCGCACAAACGAAAAATGCCGTACTCCTAGACGTACGAACTCCAGGCGAATTTACTGCGGGACATATCGCGGGTGCTATGAATATTGATTTTGATAATGCGAGTTTTGCTTCCGAAATTGAAAAGCTCGACAAATCAAAAACGTATTATGTGTACTGCCGCTCAGGCAATCGCTCAGGAAAAGCTATCTTACTTCTGAAAAAGGCAGGAATAGAAAATATTGTTGAACTCAAAGGTGGTATCGTCGCAAATCAAAGTTCCATTACACTCGTCCCAGCCAACTCTTAAAAGAAGTATCACCTTCCTCCTCGGTGTGAGAGCGATTGCTTACAGTGAAATTTTACGCTATAACGAACGTCAGTAGTATGTAATCATAGTTCTTCTCACCAAGCACTCAAGGGAGTCGTAGATGCCAACGCCAAAAACGTTACCTTCCGCTGATGCATTTGCGGGATTTACAGCGGCACTTCTCAGTCGTGGCTTTAGGGAAATACTGAGAGCACGCTTCAAAAAGGATGCGGTGCGACTCGGACTTTCTCCCCCATCAGCTCGGAAAGGACAGGAAACGGGTTTTAGTTATTCCGCCCATAATCTCGAGGTCATTGTGTGGACGACTTTTCTTGAAGATACACATTCGGCACGAGAAAAAGACGCTGGATGGGTCTTGATTCGTGAAGCAGATGAACGGTGCTATTTCAAGTTAGTACCGAGAACTCGGCACTTCCTCCACAACCTTCTTGGGCATGCGGCAATTGCAAAGTGTCGCGTTGAAAACCGTCCACTCTGTCTCGTGTGTGGTCGATACATGAAAATTACCCAAGGGAAGGGTTTGAAATCACGGTACTGGTCCTGCAAAAATCCTTCTGTCCATTTGAAGACAGTTTCACTCTCTTGGGATTATGGTCTCACGAAAGAAATGCTCGACTTCTTGAAACCATTTCGGGAGCGTCGTGCACGATATCAGTCAGAACTCAAGAAACAAGGTGGAACGCCCGGCACTGCACTACGTAATCGCCGAGGGTGGAAAATGGCACGACCAGAAAACAAAGTTCAAGTGGAATAACACATTACCGCGCAACTGCATACCGCTCACGATAAAGCTCATGCTTCTCGTGGGCTTTTTCTTTGTTAATAGAACGTATGTTAGGTGTTCATTCCAAAAAAGAACCCTCAGGGGTTCTTTTTTGGAATGATTACCTTGACACGATTCCATTACGCAACCGTTTTTTCTTCTTGATGCTCTTCTGCCTTCTCTATGTGTTCCTCAGCAGCATTTACATGCGCTTTTGCAGCCTCTCCATGCGCCTTGTCTGCTTCTTCAACGTTCTCCAGAGCCTCTTTGTCAGCGTCTTCCGCTTCAATATCCTTTGACTTTGTATCAATTGGATCAATCATAGAAATTTGAAATTACAGACGAATAAAGTTCCTACCTATAAACCAAAAGCCGGAACGGGTATCAAACTGTTACAGAGACAAAACCATGACGATTTTAGCCATTAATACCCGACGCTATTTTTTACACCGTGAACCCAAGAGTACTGGAGTATACTATGCACTTCGCCTCATACCATTTGTATTTTAATTCGATAAAATTTAATAAGCACGTTCATTGACTCGGTACATATCACATTGTTTTGAATCTCCTTTTCCTCTTTCGATTGTAAAGGAAAAAATCATGTCTACTATTTCATTTACTCTTGAGCGGTATTCCCCTTCGACGAAATCAGAACGTTGGCTTCCTGAAAATCTGTTGCGACTGGAGGTAGCAACACCACTCGAAGCAGTCGTCACGGTAATTGCGGTCATTGCAGATCCAAAGGGTGAGCATATCCGTGTCCCTATTGTGTGGTCTCCTTCAACCGGTATCATGCGAAGGATGCATGAGAGTACGTGGATGGATCTCGGAATCGAAGAACGTATTTCTCATATTCGAAACGCTGTACAACGTATCGCAAGAGCAACCCATAAAAAAGTCGTGCTCAAATATACAACCATAGATATGTTTGATGACCAGATGGAGTGAAAAAGAAAGCCCCGGCGCGCGAGCGCGCCGGGGCAATTTGTTCAAGAACTTCAATTGGTCTTATAGAATTTCCGAAGCGTGAGTAGCAAGGCGAGAACGTACACCATCTTGGAGAGTGACGTGTCCAGAATGCGCCCAGCCCTTAAACCGATCGACTACGTATGTAATACCGGAACTTCCCTCGCTCAGATACGGTGTATCAATCTGGGCGATGTTACCGAGGCAAACCACCTTCGTTCCTGGTCCTGCACGGGTGATGAGCGTCTTCATCTGCTTCGGCGTTAGGTTCTGCGCCTCGTCGATGATAAGGAACTTGTTGATGAACGTTCTCCCGCGCATGAAGTTAAGGCTTTTCACCTTAATGCGTGAACGAACGAGGTCGCGCGTTGCCGCACGAGTCCATTCGTTTGTCTCCGCCCCATCATGCTTCGTCGGATCACTTGAATTCAAAACCTCAAGGTTATCCTCTAGAGCCCCTGCCCAGGGGGTCATTTTCTCTTCCTCTGTACCGGGGAGGAATCCAATATCCTCGCCGACCGGTACCGTAACACGGGTGAATATGATTTCCGAATATACCTTAAACTCAAGAGTCAACATCAGTGCCGCAGCGAGCGTGAGCAGGGTCTTTCCGGTCCCCGCTTGACCAAGTAAGGTCACAAAGTCGATGTCAGGATTCATCAGCAGATTAAGTGCAAAATTCTGCTCACGATTCCGAGCTACGATGCCCCAAACATTGTTTTTCTGATGCGTGTAGTCTTTTAGGGTTGAAAGAACGGCAGTCTTCCCACTTATCTCCTTCACAATCGCAAAAAGTGGTTTTTGTCCGGGCTTTTCATCGTACAAAAACTCATTTACTGAAAGTTGTGATACAAGAGGGCCCGTGACACGGTAGTAGGTATGACCATCCTGTTGCCAAGACTCCATTCCTTTGTCGTGTGCACCCCAGAAGTCGGTCGGCAACACTCTCATCCCGCTGTATAAGAGGTCGGTGTCCTCCATCACCTTGTCATTGAAGTAGTCCTCGGCAGAAATTCCAAGTGCCCGCGCCTTAATGCGCATGTTGATGTCCTTCGACACCAAGATGACATTGCGATTTGGGTACTTATTTTGCAGATCCAAAACTACTGCAATAATTTGATTGTCAGCCTTTCCGCCTGCAATCGATGCCGGTACCGAAATGGTAATTTGTTCAGTCTGAAAGAATAGACTTCCTGTCGCAGAACCGTTCGACTTCGCCTTAAGGGAAATGCCCTTCGTCAAACCATCCGATACCGAGCTCACCAGCTCGTCTAGAAAGCGAGACGTTTGTCGCGCATTGCGTGCAACTTCGGTCATACCCTTCTTGTTGTTATCGAGCTCTTCGAGGGTCATCATGGGAAGGAAAATGTCGTGCTCCTCGAATCGGAACAAGCTCGTCGGGTCGTGCATGAGTACGTTCGTATCAAGCACAAATAGCTTACTTCCAGAAAGAAGACCAGTTACTGCAAGCGCGACCTTCGAGTGTGAGTGTATGTGCGTCGGCTTGCTTGCAAGGCGTGCCAATGCAACCTTTTTGGTTTTGTTCATTACTAAGGACTCCTTTGGTTGTTTTACAACGAACTAAAACTACGAAATTCCTCGACAGTTATACGCTTTTCCCATGATAATACAAGGAAAACAAGCATTTATGCTGCATTACACTGATGCTTTTATAGAAAGACAGTATATGATAGACAAATTACGTATGCATCGTGATTTAAAATTCCCTATTCATCCCGCAAAGCGAATATTTGATATTATCTTTTCTCTTTGTGTGATTATTATCTCATCACCCCTTACCGTATTTTTCCTGTGTGCAATTGCACTTGAACATACGTTACGCCTCCGCCCCTTTGACCCACTTTTCTATAGCGAAACTCGCTTTTCACAGGGGAAACCTTTTACCTTATATAAATTCAACATTTTTAGATACAACATCATACAAGACATGCGAGCGCGTGGTGAGTTCATTTACACAAAAAAGCTTGAGCACAACGGTTCATTACTCTACGTAGGTTGGCTACTGAAGCAAATCTATCTTGATGAGTTTCCTCAATTTTTTAATATTCTCCGTGGTGACATGAGTGTCGTCGGCCCCCGACCCGTAAATAGCGAGGTACACACACTGCTCCTTGAGCGAGGTATCACCGACAAAGAGAAAGTTCGAGCTGGACTTACCGGTTACTATCAGCAACGACATAAATACGCACGAGGCATTACCCAAGAGATTGCTGATAGGATGTATGTTGAGTTCTATGAAGAAAATCCGTGGTATAAAATCCTCCTTTTTGACATACAAATCATTGTGAAAACGCTCGCTGTACTTATTCGAGCAAAGGGTGTCTAATCTCTTCTCCCGTATGCGATAATTGACCCGTTACACATTATCGTTAACATCAAACATATGCACACATATATAATTTCAAAAAATATTATCGTCACAACACTTATCGTGTCGTTACTCGCTCTCTTCGGAAGTATCTTACCAACGAGCGCAGAAGCGAAGGAGGGAGTTCGAGCTAAGGTTGATGCAACTTGTATGCAGACCGCTGTTGATACACGCGAAGATGCCATTATGAATGCATTTCTGGCATTCAATACCGATGTGACTACCGCACTCACCGCACGAAAAACTGCACTCCATGATGCGTGGGGACTTGAGACAAGCACGCGCAATACGGCAATAAAAGCAGCGTGGGCAACGTGGAAGAGTGCACATAAAGAGGCATTTAGTGATTTGAAGAGTGCACGAAAGGCTGCTTGGGCATCATTCAAAACCACAACTCGAACGACTTGCAAAACTACACTTCCAAAAGAAGAAAATCTTGTAAAAGATGCTTCTGGTTCTGTTTCACTATAACTAGTGCGACTAGTTGGTACACAAAACCCGCTTTCGAGGCGGGTTTTGTGTACATAATTTAATTTAAACATGACCAGCTAACACAAATACGTATGACATCTTGTTAACTTCATGATATAAACTGATATGGTTATAGTTCTTGTTTGAGCAAAGGTCGTTGACTAAGCAGTCAATTGATACCGCTCTTTTTTTCGAAAGGTACGGTAATGTCTCCCCTTGATTCAAGTCTGTTGAAACAGGTTCCTTTGGAACTTAGACTTTCCGACGTCGATGTGCATACTGTGGTTATGTCACTCCTCGCAGGTAAATCGATTGAAGTTGCGGTGAATGAAACCGTTCAGGTGGTTAAACCGCTGGCGGGCGGAACAGTTACCTACATAGGGGACAGGATGTCGTTTCCGATTTTTGTGGAGGCACTCGACGTCCGAGCAAAACTGACTGTTTGGGTCACCATAAGTGAGAATTACATGTTCGAGAGCCCTAATCCGAATGAGCTCGATATGGACTTCGAGAAGGACTGACCGAACAGTTGTACGAAAAGCTCGCCTCGGCGGGCTTTTTTGATAACAGAAAACTAAATCTTAGCTAAAATATTTCTTTCCTTTGAGTTTCAGGGGGAGAAGACTCTTTCCTTTCGGATATTTTTCATAGCCTTCCCCGTATCCAATTTCTTTCATGAGCTTTGTGGGTGCATTACGGAGCTCCATGGGAATCGGAAGATTTCCATGTGTTTCCGCGTCCTTAAGTGCCATTTTATATCCATCGTGACTTCGTCTGTCTTTCTTTGCGGTCGCGAGATACACCACACCATGTGCTAAGTTGATACCACATTCTGGATAGCCGATAGTTTCAACAGCGCGAAACACTTCGTTAGCAACCACGAGCGCAGTCGGTTGTGCCATACCAATATCCTCACTTGCAAAAATAACCATGCGTCGCGCAATAAACTTTGGGTCTTCTCCGCTCTGTACCATGCGTGCCAAGTAATAGAGTGCGGCATCAGGGTCACTCGCGCGCATACTTTTTATGAATGCACTAATAGTGTTGTAGTGCTCTTCTCCCTTTTTGTCGTAGCGCAAAAACTGATTTTGAAGCGCCTCAGTCATGGTTGCTACGGTAACTTTGTCATAGAGCGACTCAGTTGCCTCGATTAAAGTGAGGGCTTGGCGGGCATCACCATTCGCCATACTCACGAGCCACTCTTTTGCCTTTGCATCCAGTTTGACCTTTGTGTGCTTAATAATGATTTCCATTTCTGAATCTGAAAGTTCGTTCAAAACAAAAACACGACATCGCGAGAGAAGTGCGGAAATCACTTCAAAGCTTGGGTTCTCTGTTGTTGCGCCAATGAGTGTGAGAACTCCGCTCTCCACAAATGGCAATAGGTAATCCTGCTGTGCTTTATTAAACCTATGAATTTCATCAAGAAAGAGAATTTTTTGCTCTATAGTTTCTTCGTCAACAATTTTCTTAATATCTGCCTTACCTGCTGAAACGGCCGAGAGTTCATAAAACTTTGCACCGAGTGACTGCGCATAAATACGTGCGAGCGTCGTTTTCCCTACGCCAGGTGGACCCCAGAGAATAAAAGAAAAAAGATGCTTTTTTTGAATCGCTTCGCGAAGTGGCTTTCCTTCCCCCACAAGGTGCTCTTGCCCAACAAAATCGTTGAGAGTTGTTGGTCGCAAGCGTGAAGCAAGTGGTTCCATATACTTCTATGGTACCCTTTCTCGTTCTTCATGCAACATATAAAGAAGTCGTGGGTTCAAAGCTGAAATCACAGTCTCATATGTATTAATGATTTGTATTGCGGTATTGTGAGTATAGAATCCATTTGCTCTTTGATGTGTCGGGAGCCCCTCAACGAACCTAACCGGAGACAATCATGTCTGTACAAGATTATTGGGTTATCCGCTTCGGTGAACGGAAAAAACTCATCGAGAAATTGAGAAGTGAAATAATTCAACACTTTAATGAGTCGCGTGAGTCCCCGCTAAACGAGTACCTCACCATGTGTCACGTATACTTAGAATTCATTGAAAACTGCGTGCGCGAGCGACTTGGCGTTATCGAAGTGGACTGCATGCATCGATCATTTTTTAGAGAGCACATTCTCAGCCACATTAGAGATTTTGCTCACAATGAAGATGAGATTGTTTCCGTGGTCGGTGAACTGCTCATGTGGAAGGGTGAACTCATTGCACGTCATCGGGGAGGAGCGTATTTTGATAGAAGAGAGCAGGGATGATTGACAAAATGTTCGGTTTCCTCTACTATTTTCTCGGACCTCAGCTGTCGCCTTTGGCCGCCGCATACCAATCTCCCTGGAATCGCGGAACACGTGCCTCGCACCGTCTTGGTACCGTCCGCCACGGTACCTGCGAATGGCACCTTTGGTCCTTTGCTCGAAACCCGCGCGTCCTCGTCTCCAGCAAGGAGACAGGTCGCGCGGGGGTCGACAACATCGCCTCTACTTTGAAAGATTAGTCTTTCAAGTGAGGCGATTTTTTATTGTCATATGCATGCACATCAGCCTAAGTTAGGACATCCGATGTCCTAATGTAAGGTAAGCAGACATAAAACACCCACGCTATGGATGTAGCATGGGTGTTTTGTAAAACTATAATTTATTTGAGATGTGAGGAATGCGCGGAATAATAACTCCCGCAATCGTCGCCAAAATTCCAATTGTGTAAAACCCAAAACCAAATGCCATACCAATTGCGGCTGCAAACCAAAGACTTGCCGCAGTCGTCAAATTTCGCACCGTAGTTCCCTCCTTAATGATGAGCCCAGCACCCAAGAATCCAATACCGGTCACAATTTGTGCGGCGATGCGTGAAGTTGAAAGCGGGTCCATAGCAGAAAGCATCGTGAAAAGCATCGAGCCCATAATGACAAGTGTATGAGTGCTGATACCTGCATCCTTTCCTCGTGACTCTCGTTCAATACCAATAAAGAACCCTGCGACCGTACACAGTATAAGATTAAGAATAAAAACGAGCTCCTTGATGGTAAAAAAGTCTTGTGCCAAAAATTGTTCAATCATACCTAAACTATATGGTAGGAGCACTCATTTTAAAAGCCAACTTAGTGCACATACACTACATACCGAATCATGAGCCAAAAGTGAGCAAAACTTCCGAGCATCACAAAGAGATGAAATATTTCATGCATGCCAAACCATTTCGTTCGTGGAATAATTTTGTCGAGCGCAAAGAATATACTTCCCACCGTATAAAATACTCCACCGAGTACGAGCCAAAGGAGAGCATCTCCGTGTAATGTCTCCGTGAGTGGAAAAAATGCAATGACGATGAGCCACCCCATGACCAGATAGAGTATGAGTGACACCCATGCCGGCACGTGCATGTTTGTTGCTTTTATAATAGTGCCAAGAAGTGCAATGAACCACACGAGCCCAAAGATGGTCCACCCCCAACCTTGTGGAAGCACAATAAGTGCAACGGGGGTATAGGTGCCCGCAATAAGTAGATAGATGGCAACATGATCAAAAATTTGGGAGATACGTTTTGCCCGCTCGTTTGTTGCACAGATAAAATGATAGAACGTACTTGCGAGGTATAGAAGAAGCATCGTCGCCCCAAAAATAGTGAAAGAGACAACATGTATTGCCGTTCCGTGCTCCACTGCAAATACAATGAGGAGCGACAGGCCCGCAACTGATAGTAGCGCACCCACAAAATGCGTAAGTGCACTTATGGGCTCATTTTGTTTTGGAGAAAACATAGTGGTGTCCTAATAGTACCAGATAACGAACCTCTGTTTGCACGTATCATGCGTACGACATGAAATTTGACTATTTATCTGTTTTATATTACTATGTATCTACCTTAAGATACTCGTGTAGGGCTCTTGGGCCACGAACCTCTGTTTCGGATTACTACCTGCACATAGCCCTAACATAAAATTTAATGCCAAACTCAACAAACCGGTATTCCCGGAACGGATCTTCTGTGCGCCGAAGTGGAGCACGACGACCCTCTTTTAGTAGCAACCATTCACGTGGCAAGTCTCACAGTTCCTCACACACAGGTTCAGGTGAGCGACGTGAAAGTAGTGCGCGTGGTGGACACAGTGGCTCATCCCACGGTTCACGACCATTCTCACACCGCCCAGCACAAACAGGTGGACGTGGGGGTCGAGTCCAAAAAACGTTCGATGTCTCAAAATTTATCAATAAAAATCCAGCAGTAGTGAGTGAGCCAGACGTGTTCAATCCAACACATAAGTTTACCGAATTCGGGCTCGACAAAAAGCTCGCGTTTACCGTAACTTCTGCAGGACTCATTTCCCCTACCCCTATTCAGGACCAAATTATTCCCCATATTCTTGAAAACCGAGATGTCATTGGTCTTGCAAATACCGGCACGGGTAAAACTGCTGCGTTTCTCATTCCACTCATTGACAAGACGCTTCGCGAGTATGACCGCCTCACGCTCATTCTTACCCCCACCCGTGAGCTCGCTATTCAAATTGAAGCTGAGCTTCACCTCCTTTCAAAGGGACTTAAAATGTATGCAACGGTATGCGTTGGTGGCACGAGTATTCGTCCACAAATTAGTGGCCTCAGACGCAAGAATCACTTCATCATCGGAACACCCGGACGTGTGCTCGACCTAATCGAGAGAAAAAATATCCAACCAGGGCGTGTCACCACCGTTGTGCTCGACGAAGCTGACCGTATGCTCGACATGGGATTTATTCATGATATGAAAAAGATTCTCAGTGGCACTCCAAAAAGTCGTGAGACACTTTTCTTCTCTGCAACGATGTCGAAAGACATTGAACTCTTGGTGAACGATTTCCTTCGTGACCCAATCACCATCTCTGTAAAGAAGCGAGACATCACAAACGCGATCGAACAAGATATTGTACGCTACGGAGACCACAACAAGTTTGAGACACTTACCACCTTGCTCGCTGACCCAAGTTTCAAACGTGTACTCATCTTTGGTGCCATGAAGCACAGCGTTGAGAAGCTTGCAAAGCAACTTCAAGTCAGTGGCATTAAAGCTGATTCAATTCACGGCAATAAGTCACACCCACAGCGTCAGCGCTCACTTACCGGATTCAAGAGTGGTCACACGCGCGTACTCGTTGCAACTGATGTTGCCGCACGTGGAATCCACGTCGACAACGTCTCGCACGTGATTAATTATGACCTCCCTGCAACCTACGAAGACTATGTGCATCGCATTGGTCGCACTGGTCGTGGAAAAGAATCAGGAAAAGCACTTACGTTTGTCAGGTAACACAAACAAAAATTGCTTTTAAACACGCAAAACCCGATGCATCCGCATCGGGTTTTGCGTGTTAACGAAACGTACTCTGGTATACTCTTACAGATGCACCTCAACCTAGAAATCGAGCAACATGAGGAAAAAATGGTTGCAGTCGCCTTTCGTATCGGTATGTGGTGGCGTATTTTGTATGGCTCACTCCGACTCATACTTGGTGGAATCATGCTCAAGTTCTTTATCGGTACTCCGTTTTCAGAACTTCTTTTTCGAGCACTCTCTCATGAAGTTGTCGAAGATCCAACTGACATCTTTTTCCAGTTTCTCTATTTTATTTTTGAAAATCACTCATTTACGGTCACCTATTTTGTCGCTTCATATCTCATTTTTTGGGGAATAATTGACATTATTCTTTCGCTCTGTCTTCTCAAGCATCAACTGTGGTCATTCCCGGTAAGTATTGGGCTCATTGGTCTCTTTGTTTTTTACTCGGTTTACCGTTTCTTTCACACACACTCACTTATTTTACTCGGCATTATTTTTGTCGATATTGTTATCGTCTATATTATCTATAAAGAATATCGCGTCCTACAAACAGAACGCGGTATCAAAGCGATTTAAAGTGCAATCCTACTTGATATGTGACCACACTTTACTATCTTCCTCCCCATCAATCTTAAAGAGTGCGATGCCAAAAAGGTCATACTCCTTCGCGAGATTTATTTTTTCTTCGATTGCACCGACATCACTGTACCATGCCAAATTAAAGGTGACTTCCTTCCCTGTTTTATTTGCATATGCGAGTGCGCGCGCAGCTACAATGTTTCCCTTTGGCGTGTTCTTCGGAATTGAAAGTTTCGACGAAAGTTTCACCTCGGATGATTTTGGAAGATAGGTAAAACTCATTTCACCTGCGGCATTCCGAGTAGGTTTCACCTTGTACTCTTTTGCAATCTCAAGAATTCCCGGAACATTGAGGGCTCCAATTTTTTGATAATTTTTATACCAATCAGGAGCAACCGTTACGGCGTAGTGGTGACCATAGGTAGGAATACCGAGTACCAGTTTTTCTTTTGGAATATCTTTGAGTGCAAGCTTCACCACCTTCTCTACCCAATCAACATCCGCAACTGGCATGTACGGTGCACCATTTTTTGATTTATTCAGGAGTAAATCGGCTCGCTGTTGATCGTATCCCATTATCTCAACTCGGTCACAATATTTTGCAATCTCCTTGTAGTCATTTGAATACTGAATCGTTGTTGGAACTACTTTATAAAGAGATTCAGGAGGTGTACGCGCCTCAACAGTACAGGTGAGCAGTTTGGAACCAAGCTTCGCTTTAAGTTCTTTGATAAAGAGAGAAAAATAATCTTTTGTCTCTGCTTTTTTTGATTCATAATCAATGTCGACACCGTCATACTTTCCCTTCTCCACCATGTGCATAATGACCTCGATGTGATTCTTTCGTGACTCGGCATTGCTTAACACATTGTGAATACTTGTGCCATCACTCCACATGACCGTTGGAATTACTTCTATCTTTTTTGAGCGGGCAAGCTTCATAAAACTCTGCCACTCTTTATCACTGAGTCCTGCTAAGTCTTTAATACTTCCATCGCTCTGCACTGAGTATGCAAATGGATACACGGTATCAATATATTTTATATTTTTCTTTGCGTCTTTTATCGCTTCGCTATCCCGCCAGTACGGCATCCATCCAGCAACGTTGAGTGAATCAGAGGAACTCGCAAAAGAAACATGTGGCGCAAGTATGAGAATAGTAAATATACATAGTACAAAATATATACGTGAAGTAGTTTTGTTGAACATATATGACATCATATCAGTGATGCCGTTTATATACCTAGTTTATTACCAATACAACAGTATAGAGCCATTTTGTGCATAAGTTCAGAAACATATGAGACTCTCATAATTTGAGAGTGCATGAA
>CAZQIF010000002.1:0-5195 GCA_964593375.1 uncultured Candidatus Saccharibacteria bacterium
TCGTCGTGGCAACGCTCGGTGAGGTGAGGAGCCAGAAGCGCATGTTGTATGTGCCATTGGGGACGGCAACATTTGCCGAGGTGGTGAGCTTGCCTTGGTAGTTCATCGTGTATGAGGGAGCGGCTGAGGTGGTGTGGGTGAAAGCAAAGACTAGAAGCAAGAAACTAGAAACAAGAATGGTACTCAAAAAACCAACACCTCCGTTTTTGTGACCAGAAACCACAAACATGAATGCACCAAAAAGACTAACGCGGTGCGTTGTCTTTTTGATTATTATGCCTGCCCAGTGAAATCGACTGACGTATTTCACCGGATAAACCCAGTGAAATACGACGAGTCGTACACGCACACAGAAAGACGCAAGGGAGTGTATGAACTCCTGTATGGTCTTTATGATGTTGTGCATGTGTTTAATCATTTTGTTGTGTGCGTGATTTCACCGGGTGAATGTTTTGGTGGTTCATGTGGTGTTGACGCGTGCGATGTGGGTGGTATACTTTACTTAATCACGACGAAGAAGACCCTTGCGGAGTTCCGTCTCCGCTGGGGGCTTTTTCTTTTTCCACTCCAGATGATATTGACGTATCCTCGGCACCTGCTATACTTTGTTCATTATTGCCGTTAGGCACCTGAGGACCCCGTAAGGGGTCCGTTTTGTTTATATATGCGAGCATCTTTGTGTTAAGCGACAAAAACTCAGTGTCACTCAATTTCGTAAGGCGACGAATGAGACGTTTCGAAGAAAGCACACGCATTTGGGAAAGAAGCACGATTTGATTCTTTCCAAGAAGAAAAAGTCTGAAATAGAATGCTTGTGATTGTTTTTCCTTTGAGGTGAGTGGGAGACCCCAAAACATATCACTATTCAGCTTTCTAAAAATAATGACTGGTCGTTCAAAAAGTGTATGTTTTCCATCAGCTTCAACACCAACATTTGCCCCCAATGAACACCACCAGACTTCCTGTGCATGAAAAAGTACCTCTCTCTCCTTCGCGTGAATTCGTGATTTGAGAGTATGCCATGTCCAAAAATCTTTATTCTGTTGTGTCGTAGAATTATGCATGGTTAATTTTGATTAAGAGGCACGCTACCATTAGAGACCACGGATCCACTCTCATTTCCTTGGGTATTCTGTGCTTCACTACCAGTGGATCCTGTCTCTAACGGGACAAGCAAAAACCGATACGCTTCACCTTCTTTCTCTCTAAACTGCGGAACGATAATACCGGTATCGGGATGTTCAGGATCAACAGAAATAGCAACATCGTCTGAGAACGAGTCTCTGATGGATTCAACGGTGGTGGCGGTCATCACTTCGTTTGGTGCGACGATGAGGGTGGTGTGCGTCGTGGTACCAAGAGCAACACTCACTGCTGCGCTTGCCCCGTTTTGAATGGGAGTTGGGTTGGTGGTTTCTGCAGTGTACGTAACGGTTTTTTCACTTCCTGAAACAAACGTATACAGAGAGAGCGCAAGTCGTTCAACCGCCGAGTACGAGGTAGATGAGAGTGACGCGGTCTGTGCATCTGGCGTCGTCATGACGTACCCACTTGCTCCGAGTGAGAGTCCAATGACGAGAATGACGAGGGTCTCCATGAGTGCAACGAGGTGGTGCTTCTGCTTCGCTTCGGTGACTTCCTCCACCTGTGCTTTCTGGTACTGCGTGAGTTCTGCTTTGCGTTCTGCACGGAGTGCATTCGCACGTGCATCTTTTTCTTTCGTTTTGTGGTTGATGAAATCTTGTACTGAAGACTCTATGACGAACCACTGGTGACCAACTTTCGTTGCCTCAATGTGACCCTGACGAGCGAGCATGGTGATGTAGTCAGAGGTGTACCCAAATCGCTTCCCCGCTGCCGTTGCGGGGATGTATTCGTGACCTGAAAGTGACAGTGTTTCCGACATGTCTAAATAACCAAAATGTCCTTATATTTTATAGGGTTTTTGTTATTGAACCTAGGAGAGTTATACACAGTCAATTAAGCTCTTAGCACTTAGCTTTTAGCTTTTAGAAAACCGAGTGAAAGACGATATTCCATCTTCGCGAGCGAAGCGTGGCGATCCAAAAATTTTGTCATTTCGGTCTGCGAAGCAGGGATGGAAAAAAAACCTCTCGGTGGTTGTCATTCTGAACTTGATTCAGAATCCAGAGGTCTAGTTACCACACACTGGATTCCGGCTCGTGGGCCGGAATGACAAGTGTTGGGCCAGGATAACTAAAAATACCGCACGTTTGTCATTCCGGGCTTGGCCCGGAATCCAGAGTTTTCTCATCAAATACTAGATTGCTTCACTCCGTTCGCAAAGACGAACGTCATAAATTTTTCTCTATTCCCATATTCAATATTCCATATAACAAAATTCATAGCTCAATACATAGACATCTCGTATATACGAGATAACAAGATAGTAAGCTGTTTTTTCATAATTCTCTTTGTTGACTCCAAGAAAACTCCATAGGGGGGTGCCCTGTTGAGTTTGTGACCGTCACAAGAATCTCCGTCGTCACTCCGAACACTGTGAGGCAATCCAGAAGCTAAGAGCTGATCGCTAAAAGCCAAGTACCGTCTTTGCGAGAAGGTCACGACGAAGCAATCCAGAGGCTAAGGGCTAAAAGCTAGTTGCTAAGCGCTGATAGCTAAGTGCTAAAAGCTAATTATCCTACACACTTGGCACTGATGCCGGCTCTGAAGCTGTTTCTGGAGTAGGCTCTGGCTCTGGTGTGGGTTCTGGTGTTACTTCCAGTGTCGGAATAACCTCAGATGCAGGAGTTTCTTCAACTACCGAAGGAGTGGTGGGTTCAGGAGTTGAGGCTGTACCGTTAGACTCAGGGTCTTCGGTAGGCGGAACCGTGGTATCTGGTGGAGTTGTGTTACCAGCTGGAGGAGTGTTAGTTTCGCCACCCTGAGTATCGTCGTCGTCAGAACCATCATTACCAGCACCACTGTTCACCGTCGCTGTATTCCCTACATCAGCATTCTCCACCATGCGGAGGAATGTTGCTTCATCGACACACACCTCGCCCACGCAGAGCTCGTCGGTGTGAATCCCCGCAATGCGGAGCACCCCATCCACAAACGCATTCGCAAGTGCTTTGAGGCGGTCAAACATCGTTTCGGTACCATTACCATTCAGTAGTGTCGTCGTTGAGTTGAGTTCTGCGAGTATCTCAGATTCTGATGGAATGGTGTAGTGGGTGAGTTCAATGAACATGATAGCTTGGCCAATGTGTACCTCTTCCCCATTTTTGAGAGTTGTCGTTGTTGCTTCTTCTCTCGAGAGGGTGCGGAGGGTCTCCGTACGTTCATCGATTGAGATAACGAGTGGCTTCTGTGCCTTTACCTTATCCGGGGTACAGGGGGTCTCACCTTGTGCCACACCGCCTCCTTCGTAACAGCCGTTGTCGGTACGAGGATCGGTGTTCTTCTTTATGGTAATGCGCTCTTTCACGAGGTCGTCACCAAATTGATTGAGGAAGCCTGCTGAGTAGGCGGTCTCTCCGGTGTAGTCTTCGAGGGCGATACCGACGACGGTACTTGATTCGGTGGCCTTCATACCGACGCCAGGGATTGAGGAGATGGTGATTCGATCTCCCTTTTGAATAGGGCCATTTTCGGTAGAAAGCTGTACGGGGACGCGTCCCTTGAGACCTACGGGGTAGCCCTGTTCGCCTATGGTGAGTGAGGTATCATCGAATCCGAGCGTCATACCCGGCTTTGTGGAGACCACACCGATGATATTCTCCGTGTTGGTGGCACTTGCGCGTCCTATAGAGAGACCGCCTACGAGTGAGACGATTTCACCGGTTGTGAGGGATTCTCCCGAGAAGTACATTTCGGCGAGGTCGGAGTTGCCGAGGGCTGAGGTGACGGAGCGAATCTCACCGGTCGTCGTTGAGACACAGGAGCCGTCGTTGTCGACGCAGATTCCTCCTCGTGGGATGCGGAGGCTTGCGTTTACCGTGCCGTCTCCGATTGTGGTAGAGCCGTTAGCAGCGACGTAGAACTTTGAGGTGCCACCAACCTGGAGGTCGATGAAGCGTCCGGATGAGGTTGCGGCGAATGAACCACCTGCGTTACCGAAGTTCATGAGGAGGCCGGTGCCGGAGAAGACTGAAGTGTCGTGTGAAAATGAAACGAGGGCTTCAGTGGTGAGTGAGCCAGAATATGCGCGGAGTGCGTTCCCTAAGCTCGTACCACGGCTCTCAGCAAAGATACCCGCTGGACGCGCGGTATCGCCTGCATCTCCCTCTGTTGTTCCCTTCACACCAAACGTTCTACCGTAGCCAGAGATTGCGGTGTTCTCCCCTTTCGTGTTCGTACCCTTGTGTGCCTGCACCTCGAGACCGCGAACGGTGTTGCCTAAGCTGGTACTATCTTCGACACGAATGATTTTTCCAATGAGGGTTGAGGTCGCCGTCGGTGCGTTCACGATGTATGCGTTGTCACCGTAGTAGACGGCGCTCTCGGTGCTGTTCTGGAAGCCCAAGTACTCCTTGATGCCGTAGACGCCTGCACCGGTGATGCCGGTCTTCTGGAGGGTGAGGAGGAGGGATTCGGGAGTGGTGGAGCCAATGGCGAGTTTACCCAGTATATATGCATTCGATGCAGTAAGACCTGTCGTTGAGGCGTTCGTTGATGATGCAAAGTTAAAGTAGCTGTTCCCTGAAACGGTGAGCGCGGTACTTGAGGCGTAGCCCAAGGTTGAGGATGCAGATGCACGGATACCACTAAACTGTGCGCCTCCCGTAAACGTGGGTGACGCACTGAAGACGGCATTCCCTGTTCCTGTTTCGTCGGTGAGTGCAGCGGCGAAGTTTGCACTCGAGGGGGTCGCGAGGAAGGTGCCGACGTTTGCGCCGGGGGTGATACCTGCCCACGTGGTGAGATCGGCGTCATATGCTTGGATGTTGGTACCGATGACGAGACCGAGTGAGGTCTTGAGGTTCGCGGTTGAGGTTGAGGTAATGGCCCCCGTGCCGTTTCCGACGAGGAGCTCTCCTGTGTTAAAGGTTGCCGCTCCCGTACCGCCCTCGTTCACGGCCCAGGGGTTTGCGGTGTTCACAAAGTTGCCGGCAATGGTGCCGTCCGCGAGGTCATCGAGATTTGTGCTCCACGCCTGTACGTTTGTACCCACGGTGAGACCGAGTGTGGTCTTGAGGTTCGCGGTGGTGGTTGAGGTAATGGCACCGGTA
>CAZQIF010000002.1:5295-79399 GCA_964593375.1 uncultured Candidatus Saccharibacteria bacterium
TGGTGCCCGTAAACGTTGGTGCGTTCGAGAAGACTGCAAGCCCGGTGCCGGTTTCATCGGTGAGTGCAGCGGCAAGGTTTGCACTCGAGGGGGTCGCGAGGAAGGTACCGACGTTTGACCCGGGGGTGATGCCCGCCCAGGTGGTGAGATCAGCGTCATACGCTTGGATGTTCGTACCGATGACGAGACCGAGTGTGGTCTTGAGGTTCGCGGTGGTGGTTGAGGTAATGGCACCGGTACCGTTCCCGACGAGGATTTCACCGGCGTTCAAGGTTGTTGATCCGGTACCTCCGCGCGCGACGGTGAGGGTGCCGGTGGTGTCATTCACAATATCGGCACAGTTGGTGCAGAGCGTTTGCCACTCGGCAATCGTGTCGAGGGGATCGTTGCCTGCGGTATAGACCGCGCTCCCCCCCACGGTGAGCGTCGTGAAGTAGCCGGTGCCGGCGGTGAATGAGGTGGAAGATGCGTAGCCGAGTGTTGAGGTCGAAGAGACCGTGAGACCTGCAACTTGGGTGGTGCCGGTAAGGAGCGGTGACGCACTGAAGACGACGTTCCCCGTCCCCGTCTCATCGGTGAGCATCGAGAGGAGGTTTGCGGAGGTGATGTCACTCGCGGTCACGGTGACCACATCGAGGGAGCCAAGTGCGGTTTCGAGTTCCGATTCGGTATCGATGTCGGTCATGGTACCGCCGTTTAATCCAAAGAGTCCGCTCGTGTATCCCGAGACATCGGCACCCATACCGCCGTAGACGAGACCAATGGCCGATCCGTTCCAGGTACCCGCAGCGACCGTGCCGAGTGCTGAGGTGCCGGTGACGCGGAGGTTCGTCGTCGTGGCGTTCGTGCCGGTTGCGTTCAGGAAGGTGAGGTTCTGGATGGTCGACGAGCCACTGAGTGCGATGCCCGCGGTCGTCGTCGTGGGGCGGAGTGCGGTACCGTCGTATGACCAGTTTGATACACCGTCTGCTCCACTTGCGGCATTGAGGACGCCGTTTGTAACAGAGAGGCCAGTGCCGGTGATGTCGGTGAGGTAGTCGGTACCAACGCCGAGGGTAGCGGTGCGCAGTGCGGTGGTGGTGGCGTTCGTCGCCACGAAGTTGGTACTGAAGAGATTTGAGGATGATGCCGCGGTCGTCGTCCCCGCGGTAGCGGTATAGGTGCTCAGGTATGCATGTCCTGAAACGGTGAGCGCGGTACTTGAGGCGTAGCCCAAGGTTGAGGTAGCTGATACGGTAAGCGCATTAAATGCAGTGGTGCCCGTAAACGTTGGTGCGTTCGAGAAGACTGCAAGCCCGGTGCCGGTTTCGTCAGAGAGAATGCTGGCGAGCCCTGCGGAATCGGTGAATGAAGAGCCACTGCTGATACCAAGCGTCGAGGTGGCGACCCACTCTACCCCTGAGCCGGTGGTTTGGAGTACCATGCCACTCGTGCCCGCATTGTATGTGCTGTCGTAGAGACCGCCGGTGAGGTGCATACCGCCCGCGACTGAAAGTTTCTGCGCAGGAGTGGTTGTGCCGATGCCGACGTTACCCGCGTTCGTGACCGTGAGAACGCGACTTGATGAATTGTACAAATCGAGAATGGAGCCGGTTCCTTGGTTGCGAATTTCTGCTGTTGATGAAGATGATGAAGCGTTGATGCCGAAGATGGTGTATGCAACCGTGCTTGGTGTGGTGAGTGTAATGCGATCACTTTGAGTGTACTTTGTTCCAGTTCCAGCGTCACTCACATACGTAGTGGTATCGGGGTTGGTATAGGAGTTTCCAGAGATGTAGTTGCGATCACTTGCGCTATTTTCAACCTCAATAAGAAAATCAGTTGAGGTAGCCTCAATGCTATTTGAAGAGATAATATTATCATCTGCAGACGACAAGGATATGGAAGAATAAACACCACTATTACCATTTCCGTTTAAGTAGTTACCGGTCACGATATTGCTGGAAGAAGTATTCTGAAGGTAGATACCGTAGCGACCATTGCTATATATAGAATTTCCAGAGACAATATTTCTGGGAGACATGAAGAGATATATTCCGTTTCTACTATTATTTCTAATAGTATTACCACTTATCGTATTTTGGGAAAAAACTAAAGTATAGATGCCGTGCGCACCATTATTAACAGAGGTGTTCCCCGTCAAAGTGTCGTTTGAAGCAACCTGGAGATAGATGCCGTCATCACCATTATTACTCATGGTATTATTGACATACGAATCATTCATTGAAAAAAACCCTGATATTCCAGCATTTTCATTATTTTGTGAAATATTTCCGATTATTAAATTACCTGATGTCTCACTTAGAGAAATTCCGTTATTCATTCTCCTTACCGATACATGATCAATAGTCGACGTTGAAACGATGTTGAACGCGATACCGTCTTGGTTTCCAGCTAACGCCAACCCTCCATCAATCGCCAAATCCTTGATGGTGATGTAGCTCGTGTTCGCGACATCAATAACATCCCAATCTGTAGAAGTAGCGGTGATTTTAAGAAGCGTACTTGGTCCAGAACCCATGAGCGTCGTCGACGCTTGCGTAATGTTGATTTCGTTATTGATGTTGTACGTACCAGGAAGGAGGTAGACGAGACCACCCGTTGACGGGATCGCGGCGAGTGCTTGCTCAATGGTGTCTTGATCGTTTGTTCCAGTCGATACATAGTCTGCTTTCTCTTTGTTTTGTGAGTCTGAGGCTGCGACGATGAAGGAAGCGGTACTGCGGTCTGCTTGCCACTTCCCTTGTTCGTAGACGTAGAGTGAGGTGGAGGCGGATGAGTAGAAGAGTGTTCCTTCGCTTGAATTCGTGGGGAATGATGTGCCGCCCACAATGCGGAGGGTTGAGGTGGCAACAAGATTTGAGGTGGTAGCGGTGCCAGATACGTCCATGTCGGCAAACTGTGCGGTACCTGTAAACGTCGGTGAAGCATTAAACACAACGTACCCTGCGGTACCAACTTCATCCCCGAGGAGTGCGGCGAGTTCAGATGATGTATCAATCTCTGATGAGAGGAGTACTGACGGGTCGAGGTACGACGTACCGATGGTGGTTGATGCACTCACGACTCCCGTGCTGTTCGCAACGAGGATACCGGAGGTAGTGTTCGTGAACGTGACGGTACCGGTTGCGGTGAGGTTCCCCCCAAAGTAGCTGTTCCCCGCGACGGAGAACTTGGCGACGGGTGAAGTGGAGCCAACACCAACATTGCCGTTGTTTAAGACCGAGAACACATTCGTCGTTCCGGAAAGTAACTTGAGGAGATCTCCCGCACCGTTCTGGGTAATGGTGAGGAGGGTGTCGGCGGTGTTGACCGCAATCGATGAGGTGGCATCAGTGCGCACAAACTGGGTTGAGTCGAGTCCATCAAGTTTGTCGGTGCTTAGAGAGGTACTTGCGACAAACGCTGACGGAACGGTGCCGAGAATCTTCCGTGGTGACATCTCTCCGTCCCAGACGGCAGAGCCGGTTGTTGAACCGACTTCCACACCGAGGTAGAGCGTTTGGTTAAAGTCGACACTCGTAAGTGGTGACGTTGAACCGAGCATCACACTGAAGAGACCGTTTGTGACCTGAACTCTGTTTGTACCCGTGAGTGTTTCAGTCCAGAGGGCGCTCGTCGTGGCAACGCTCGGTGAGGTGAGGAGCCAGAAGCGCATGTTGTATGTGCCGTTCGGTACGGCGATGTTTGCCGAGGTGGTGAGTTTGCCTTGGTAGTTCATCGTGTATGAGGGAGCAGCTGAGGTGGTGTGGGTGAGGGCAAGTGAGAGAAGCATGAGACCAGAAACCACAAAAATAAATGCACCAAAAAGACTAACGCTGTGCGTTGTCTTTGTGTGTATTATGTTTTTAAAGATGTGGTTCATTGTTTAATTCTGTTTCACCGGCACTGCCAAAAACCGATACGCTTCACCTTCTTTCTCTCTAAACTGCGGAATGATGATGCCGGTATCAGGGTGTTCAGGATCAACGGAAACCGCAACATCGTCTGAGAACGAGTCTCTGATTGATTCAACGGTCGTGGCGGTCATGACTTCGTTTGGTGCGACGATGAGGGTGGTGTGGGTCGTCGTCCCATTAGACGCGACGACTCCTCCCAAAGAGGAGTCTGCGTCTAATGGGATAAATCCCTTTGCATCAGTGAGTTTTTGAGTAAATGAGTTTTGAGTTTCACTTCCTGAAACAAACGTATACAGAGAGAGCGCAAGTCGTTCAACCGCAGAGTACGAGGTAGATGAGAGTGATGCGGTCTGAGTTTGTGGACTCGTCATGACGTAGCCACTCGCTCCGAGAGAGAGTCCAATGATTAAGATAACGAGTGTCTCCGTGAGTGCAACGAGGTGGTGCTTCTGCTTTGCTTCCGTTACTTCCTCCACCTGTGCTTTCTGGAAGTGTGAGAGTTCTGCTTTGCGCTCGAGGCGGAGTGCATTCGCACGTGCGTCTTTTTCTTTCGTTTTGTGGTTGATGAAGTCTTGCACGGAAGACTCAATCACGAACCACTGGTGACCAACTTTTGTGGCCTCGATGTGACCTTGTCTCGCGAGCATGGTGATGTAGTCAGAGGTGTATCCAAAACGCTTCCCCGCTGCCGTTGCGGGGATGTATTCGTGACCTGAAAGTGACAGTGTTTCCGACATGTCTAAATAACCAAAATGTCCTTATATTTTATAGGGTTTTGGGATATTTCGATAATGAGTTATACACAGAGAGAATAGGGGGAAAGTAAAATATAAAATCTAAAAAAAATTTGTGCATGTAGTCGGTGCTTTTGGATTGAACAGAAGGCCCCATTAGAGCTCACGGAAGTGACATGACTTCCGATTTCAAACGGGGTATAAACTGGGAATGATAAACAATAAACTTCCGCGTTTTTTCGCGTCTTGTCTGCGTGTATCCGCGCTTGCTTCAGCAAGACTTTCTGGATTGCTTCACTTCGTTCGCAAAGACGGACACGACCGGCGCGCAGAGCGCCGGTCGTCATCGCGAGCAGAGCGTGGCGATCCAGAAACCGATAACTGAGTACCGATAACTGAATACATTCTAATACCGTCTATACGAGATATCTATATTCTCTCTGATATTTTAGATACTGTACCCATGATATCGAAGCCAAAGTTTGAGTCAAATATTACTCCTTCTCCCTTTTGTGCCTCGTTTGTGAGCGTCCATTTCGCATCAACAGCAAGCGAGAGTGTCGTAAGCACAAGCATCGTGAGCACAAACAATACGTACCAAATGCTACTTTGCTTTCGCTGAGGAGGAACCAGGCCTGAAAGCATCTCTCCGTTAGATTCAATTACTTCTGCCGACTCCTCTTCTAGACGCTTTATTCTATCCGTAAAGTTTATGTACTGTCGTGGTTCTTCATTACTTTCAGTTTCCACTACTGACTCTTCAATCTCTGTATGCTCATCCTCATTTTCAACCTCTTCCTCGACAGGAATATCTTCCTTTTTATGCACCTTACGGTTAATACGAGCATGGAGTGTAACAATGTCAGGATCTGCGGCAATTTCGTCACTAAGATCGACGACCTTAAGCTTTCCAGCCATGATTATCTTCTTTCCTTTATTCTCTATTGAAAATGGTTCCTCTACAGGCTCATCTCTATGCCCTGCATACTGTTTTGGCTCTGCGTGCATATGCTCATTAATTTCGAGCTTTCTCACCGCTGGAATAAGGTCGCTTTCATCCTCTTCGTAGCGTACCCTACTCTCCGTCTTTTCTTCAGTGCTCTGCACACGAAGTTTATGCTCCTCAATAGCCTTATGGGCCTGCTCACGTGCTTTAACACGCGACATGCGCTTCTTCTCAACGCGATGCTCACCGAGCTGTGAGATATCGACATACCAGGTTCGTCCGACAAGATGAGAGGTTATCTTGCCCCCACGACATAACTGCCCTACGTAATCGGACGTGTAGCCGAGATCACGCGCAGCCTTTGAGGCTTTTACAAATGTCTTTCCATCAAGAACAAGTGTCTCCATGGGAATAGTATACAGCCGAGATTTGAAAAACAAAAGACGAGGTGGAGTGGATATCCACCTCGCATAGACGAAATAGCTTTAAAGGCTTACTTAATTTGCTTCTTAAGAAGTTCGAGAAGCAATACTGGGTTAGCACTGCCTCGGGTTGCCTTCATTCCCTGACCAACAAGAAACTGGAGTGATGATTCCTTTCCCGCTTTGTACTCTTCCACTACTTTGGGATTGGAGTCAATAAGTGTTTTAACGATTTCAAGTATTGCATCTTCTGAGTTATTTTGGAGAAGTCCCCCCTCCTCTGCAAGCTTCTCAGGATCCTTTCCTTCGAAGAGAACCTGCTTCAACATATCCTTTGCAACACGTGATGTAATGCGCTTTTCACCAACCATTTTAATAAGTGCAACGAACGGGACAAGATGCGCCCCAGTAAGTTCATTCGTATTATTAAGGTGAGAAAGAATATCTGAAGTAAGATAGTTAGCAATAACTGGTGCGAGTGCTGCATCATCGTGAATAAGCTCGAGTGATTTTTTAAAAAAAGTAGCAACGTTACTAACACTGATTATTGTCTCAATCTGTTCTCTCGTTAATCCAAGATTACTATACTTTATGCGTGTTTTTTCAGGTAACTCAGGCATTTCCTCTCGTATCCGAGATAGTGAAAAGTCTTCAACAAGATTCAAATTGAGCTTTGGAAGATCGGGCTCTGGGAAGTAGCGATAATCATTTGCAGACTCCTTGAGGCGCTGTGAGAAAGTTTTTGACTTAGTCTCATCCCAACCACGTGTTTCTTGAACTACCTTCTCACCACTTTCTATGAGCTGAATCTGTCTCTTTATTTCGTACTCGACTGCAGACTCTACCGCCTTGAATGAGTTGATATTCTTCACTTCAACTTTAGTACCAAGTGCCTCTGTTTTGCTGACAGAAATATTTGCCTCTACGCGCATCTCTCCCTGCTCCATGTTGGCATCGGATACCCCTAGAGTCCGGAGTAGCAATTGAAGTTCTCGGGCAAAATTACCTGCGGTCTTTGCGTCATGAATAACAGGTTCTGTCACCAGTTCCATAAGTGGTACTCCTGCTCGGTTGTAGTCAATGAGACTTCCTGAACCTTGATCATGTTGTGAACGAGCAGTGTCTTCTTCAAGATGAATACGAGTAATTGCAACTCCATTAAGTACTCCCCCTTTCACGAGTGGATAGAGGTACTGGCTAATTTGATAGCCCTTCGGAATGTCAGGATAAAAATAATTCTTTCTGTCGAACTCTGTATACGTAGCAATCTCTGACCCGATGGCGCATCCTACCTTAATGACATGCTTTACTGCCTCTTTATTAATAACCGGAAGTGTCCCGGGGTGCGCTAAACACACCGGACATATGTTGGTGTTTGGTTCACTATGATGTGGATCGTTCGCCGAGTTGCAAAACATCTTTGTTTTCGTCTTCAGTTCTGCATGCACTTCGATTCCAATTGTTGGTATATACGTTTCCATAGTCTGTAATAGTATCGTTTTCGTCACTTTTGAACAAGCTGTGTCGCCCTTTCTTTGTAGACAAAGTTTTTATAAACACACGATTCTCATTTATGTCAATATGCACAGACACTGTTAATAAAGTATGGCTCAAATAAATGATAAAACCTCTTTTTGTGGAGTTACATCATGTTTATTTAATTAACTTCACTCAGAGAGGTCGGTCGTTTTTGGCGCCTCAGACTCTGTTTTTCGAAGGTACACAATGAGTCCGTCACGTAATTCTTTGACTCCGTTCCCTGTTTCAGCAGATACCGCGTAGACAGTTTTACCCGTTCCGGTCATTTTTTTGACTGCTTCTGAAACTTTTTCTTCACTGACCAAGTCTGTTTTGGTGAGAATAATCCACTCCTCTTTTTCTAGAAGTTTAGGGTCGAATTTTTCAAGCTCATTTTGAATGACTTGATACTGAGGGACGGCATCTTCATACTCGAGTGAGATGAGGTGAAGAATCATTTTGGTTCGTGATACGTGACGAAGGAATTTGTGACCGAGGCCCTTACCTTCCGACGCTCCTTCAATGAGTCCAGGGATGTCAGCGAGGACGAAGCCGTAGAGGTCACCAAGGTGTGGTTCGAGAGTCGTAAATGGATATGCACCAACGCGTGCGTGGGTGTTTGTAAGCGCGTTAAGAAGCGTCGATTTGCCAGCGTTTGGAAAACCTGCGAATCCGACATCTACCACCAGTGAGAGTTCGATAGTAAAGGCACCCTGTTCTCCTGACTTACCGGGAGTAGATTGTTCAGGTGAACGATTGGTAGAAGATTTGAAATATTCGTTCCCCAACCCACCTTGGCCACCCCTTAGTATCTTATGGGTTTCACCGTCTTTTTCAAACGTATACACCCGTTCACGCAGAGTATCGGTCACCTTAGCCCCTACCGGAACATCAATATATAAATCTTCACCATCCTTTCCATGACGACTACTGCGTGAGCCGGAACCCCCGCTTTCAGCAGTAAATTCCTTAGAACCAGTGTACTTACTGAGCAGGCTTAAATCGCGGACCGCGCGCATATATACGTCGCCACCGTTCCCACCGTTTCCACCTGCAGGACCGCCAAGTGGCTCACGTATCTCGCGACGCCATCTGACCACCCCTGGGCCACCGTTTCCCGCTTTTGCGGATATTTCGAGTTCATCTACAAACATGGTATGTTATGCGGTTTCAGGCCAAACTCACCAAACGTGGTATTCCTGACCGAATGATGTTTGATGCTACACTGTTACGGCTTAAAAGTACAGTGTACCTAGGGCTTATCCAAAACTTTTACAACCTTTTCACTATATATCAATCAACGCACAAACTGAGAGCGGGTCTTCAAAACCTTCAATTTCAAGGCGTCAAATCGAGAGATGTGAGGCGTATATGGACATACGATGAACATTTCGAGATGTAGACAACGCAGAAATTGTAGGTTTTGATACGCGCTCTATGAGATTTGTTTGTTGGCGATGGAGCTGATGATACTCACCACTATTGAACCAAAGAGACCAGTCCAAAAACCCGCTACATGGAAGCCGTCAACAAATGATGCAACGAAAAGGAATATGAGTGTGTTGATAACAAATATGAAAAGACCGAGTGTAACAATGGTTACTGGGAGTGTGAGGATTACGAGGATTGGGCGAACAACTGCGTTCAGTATACCGAGAAGAAACGCCGCAATGAGCGCTACGTAAAAGCCCGAAATGGTAATTCCCGGAAAGAGCATATCGACAATAACAAGTGCGAATGCGGTTATTATGGTACGAATGACGAATTTCATAGTATCCAATATTTTACGCTGAATACGCAGGCTGTCGAGAGGAACGCGGAAAGACGCGGACGAGACGCATATAATCGCAGAAAAATACTAAGTGCTAAAAGCTAATTGCTAAGAGCTATTTACTGGATTGCTTCACTTCGTTCGCAAAGACGGACGGAAATATGTCTCACCGCAAAGACGGATGACGCACTTTACCCGCAATGACGGACAACAAACCGCGGAAGGCAAAGCCTTCCGCGGTTTGTTGTCTTCGCGAGCCTGCGAAGCGATCCAGAAGCTAAGTGCTAATAGCTGAGAGCTAACTTCTATTTCTCAATTATCTTCCAACTCCCCTCTGCAATAAGTTGCTCAGCTTTCTTAAATTTCAATTCTTTTATTTCGTCCCCGTTCGTAATTTTAACCATTTCATTTCGTCCAATTTTTTCTTCATGACGAACTGGCTCTGATGTTCTCCTGCTTCCACCCCCCGCCTCAACACCCCCGCCTGCAAGTTGTGCATGGGCCTGTGCTTTTCGAAGCTCCTCTTCTTCCTTCTCAACAGCAGAAACTTGAACAACTGGAATGAGTTCAGCAACACGATGGAGCGCTGCTTCTTCCATCTCTTTAAAGAGCCGAATGCCTTCCTTGCGATACTCGATGAGGGGATCCTGTTGGCCATAGGCGCGCAGGCTCACGCTTGAGCGCGTTTGTTGCATCACCTCGAGATGCTCAACCCAGAGAATATCACTCACCTGGAGCATGAGCCTGCGCGCGATTTCATACCATTTCTCTTCACCAAGCTCACGCTTACGTGCCTCAATGCCTTCTTTCACCTGTGGTGCATATGTCACCACTTCCTCAAGGAGTGCCTCAACATCATCATGTGCGCCAAGAAGGAGTCGATTCCTTCTATCATAAATAATTTGACGTTGTTGGTTGAGCACGTTGTCGTACGCGAGTACGTGCTTACGAGCATCAAAATGGAATCCTTCAATTTTCTTTTGTGCAGACTCGAGTGAGCGGGTAATCATGCTGTTTTCGATTGGCTGGTCTTCAGGGATACCAAAACGCCCCATCATGTTTTTGACCATATCGCTCGCAAATACGCGCATGAGGGAGTCTTCCATCGAGACAAAGAATTGTGTTTCACCCAAATCACCCTGACGGCCGGCACGTCCGCGAAGCTGATTGTCGATACGTCGTGCCTCATGGCGCTCAGTACCCAAGACAAAGAGCCCACCGAGTGCACGCACTTCATCGGCTGCTTCTTTCGTTGCATTCGTGCCTCCGAGCTTAATGTCGACCCCACGACCCGCCATGTTGGTTGCAAGCGTCACACAGCCCTTTTTACCCGCATCAGCAATGATTTCACCTTCCCGCTCGTGATTCTTCGCATTGAGCATTTGGTGCGGTACGCCGGCTTTAGTGAGCTCAATACCGAATAGTTCATTTTTATCGATAGATGCGGTACCGATGAGTACTGGTTGCCCCTTTTCATGGAGTTCTTTCACCTTACGAATCACCGCCTGAATCTTGCCCTTCTCTGTCTGGAAAATGAGGTCATTTCTATCAATACGCCTCACCGGCAAGTGTGTCGGGACAGGAATCACATCAAGTTTGTACACTGAGTAAAACTCTTCTTGCGAAGTAAGCGCCGTACCGGTCATACCCGCAAGCTTCTTGTACATACGGAAATAGTTCTGAAATGTAATCGACGCATACGTGCGTGACTCCTTTTGAATAGTCACACCTTCTTTTGCTTCGACTGCCTGATGGAGACCGTCTGACCATCTGCGTCCGGGTTGGAGTCGCCCCGTGAACTCATCGACAATGACAACTTCATTATCCTTAACCACATACTCTTTATCGCGCATGTAGAGTGCCTTCGCGCGCACTGCAGTCTCAAGGTGGTGTACGTACTTAATACCACGGTCAGTGTAGATGTTCCCAATACCGAGAATTTTCTCAGCAGCCTCAACTCCTTCATCGGTAAGGGTTGCACTCTTCAACTTCTCATCAATGAGATAGTGCACTTCCGGTTTAAGCTGATTCGCAATTTTTGCAAAAATCGTATAGAGATCTTCAGAATCCTGTGCGGGTGCAGAAATAATAAGTGGCGTACGCGCCTCGTCGATAAGAATAGAGTCAACCTCGTCGATGATTGCAAAGGAGTGTATGCGCTGGCGAAGATTCTCTGCATCAAATTCAATATTGTCGCGGAGGTAATCAAAACCATACTCGTTGTTCGTTCCATACGTGATGTCGGCATCATATGCTTCACGTCGTGAACATGGTCGCAAAAAATCATACACAATTTTAAATGAACCTTGTGAATCACGTTCATCATCTTTGTTTTGATGATCAGCATCGTATCGATATGATTCGTTTTGATTGATGACACCAATCGTGAGTCCGAGTTTTGCATACACCTGTCCCATCCACACGGCGTCACGGCGTGCGAGATAATCGTTTACCGTGACCACATGCACTCCTTCACCAGTGAGTGCGTTTAAGTACGCGGGCAATGTTCCCACAAGTGTTTTTCCTTCACCGGTGCGCATCTCAGTAATTTTTCCACGATGGAGAATCACACCACCGATGAGCTGTTCATCGTAGTGGCGCTGACCGAGGGTTCGCGTACTCGCTTCACGAACAAGCGCGAATGCTTCCGGCAAAATATCATCGAGTGTTTTCTTCAGGGTGAGTGCTTGTTTTAACTCGAGTGTTTTCGCTTTAAGCGCATCGTCAGAGAGCGATTTTATATCCGCTTCCAAAGCGTTGATTTTCTTAATTATAGGGCTTATTTCCTTGAGTTCTTTCTCATAGGTTGGGCCGAAAAATTTATCTAGAAACGACATTTTATATATACTAAATCAAAAGTCCTCATAGCATACCATGAAATGAGCCACGGAACAGATTCATCATAATTGGTCATTGGCAAGCACAAAACAAAACACTCTCTGCCGTCAGAGAGTGTTTTGTTTTGTGCTTTAGAAACCCGGTGCGATTATTTTCGCTTTGCAGCTACCTTTCGCTTTGCGGTCTTCTTTGCAGCTTTCTTTTTTGCTGGTGCCTTCTTAGCAACCTTCTTAGCAGCTTTCTTTTTTGCTGGCATTTTGAAATTGAAAATCTTAATTAATTAACAACTCGACCGCATCGTTCTCCTACAAAGAGCATTGTGTTGAGAGAATCTTTGCTTACATACATTATCAAACAAAAAAATATTTATCACAATGAAAAATAAAAAAATTGTGTGGATAATTATTTTAAAAAATATTTTTTAAAATAATATTTTATTTTTTTGTGATGCGAAAAAATTTGAAAATATTTTCTGCACGAATTTTTTTCTTCAGAAAAAATTTCGTGCATACTCACTCACCCCATCATGCACACCTCCTCTTCTATCATGACTCCAAATTCAGTAAAAATAGTTTCTTTGATATGGGTCGCAAATGCTTCCATATCCGCTGCAGTACCACCTTTCACATTAATAAGTGATAGGGAGTGGAGTGGTGAAATTCCAACTGTTTCATTAAATAGTTTCCCTGCAAAGCTTGTCTTGTTATATGGGGTACATTCCATGAGAAATGCTGTTGAAACCTTCACTTTTTTATCAGGGAGGACCCAGTACCATGGTGTAAGTTTCTCTGATTTTTCGGGGTACTTTTCCTCAACTTTTGCGAGCACTGTTTTAAATGTTTCTGAATCAATAATCGTGTTTCTAAAAAATGAACCTGCTGACTGATACATACCCTCAAGCATGCCAATGTTTTTTCTAATGGTGAGTACTACACGGCGAACATCACTCGGCGTTGGACTCTTGATTCCCTCTTCTGTAAGCAATCGTTCTATACTTTGCGAAGAACTTTTGTAGGTTGTGTGCACATCTTTTTTTTGAGAAAGTCTGAACGTAACGTGCGTGATGATACATTTTTTTCCTTCTTGTGTTTTAAAAAAACTATTGCGATATGCGAATTGACAATCATCATGCATCAAATATTTTTTTTCTTTTGTTGTTACGTCGAATACATCGACACTCGTAATGACGTCACCAACCGAAACACCGTACGCGTTGATATTTTGAATGGGAGCAGAACCGACACACCCAGGAATTCCTGATAGATTCTCAGGACCCCATAAACCCTTTTCAGTCATTTCTTCGACAAACGCATCCCATGGTTCCCCTGCGCCGACATGAACCTCAACATATTCGGATGTGTCCGTTTTAATCTCGAAGCCACGGAGCTTCATGTGTATCACAAGTCCGCGTACACCTTCGTCTCTAATGAGTACATTTGAACCACCTCCCAGAGTGGTTACAGAAACTCCTTTCTCCTCTGCCCACAACACCGCCTCTTGGAGTTCCCCCAGAGTGGTAACTTCCACAAAAAATTCCGCGTTCCCGCCAATATGAAATGTCGTGAGCGGTGCAAGTGGAACGTTTTCTTTAATATGAATAGCCATAAACGACAAAGCTCATCTCCCGAGATGGCCAGTAGGTGCAAAGCTCCAAATTATATGAAAGTCTAATATTGTGAGTGCCGCTACTAGCCATCTTGATAGACGAGCTCCTATTAGTATACACCCGAGGCGAGATATGCGAATGTGCTATTCCCAAGTAAGTGAGGTCGGAAATTTTTTGTTTGGGATAACTCTGCTGAAACAAAAACCGCCCTACGGGCGCTGTAAATCCTACGGATTCTGTTCAGGTTGACGCTATTTTTCAAAATAGCTGGCAACCTCCCTAAATCAGAATCAAATTCTGATTTAGCCTTGTCGATATTTTACTTTCGGCATTCGCCTCAAAAAATATCAGTCAAGGTCTTGCGACAGTCCACTGGACTGTCTCACCCCACTCCTTCTGGGGTGGGAATTTTTTCGTTATGAGGTAAACCCTCATAACGAAAAAATCCCCACCCCAGGGATTTTTCCGTAGACTTTCATTTTTTCGAGTACTACGGTGTAGCACTCTTGTCTATAAGTATACGATTCGTTATTACTCTCCGCAACTACGGCTTCTTGATTTCAACAGCCTTCCCATCAATCTTCACCTCAGGCTGTGCGTTGGTATTATTCTTTGCGAGAAGACTTGCAATGAATTGTTCTGACTGACCTTTGAAGTCAGGGATGTCTTCCCCCGCCTTCGAAAGTACGCCGATTGCAGCCATCGTGTCCCCTGCCTCATCAAGAATGAATGCAAGGTTGACACGCACCTGTGGGTCAGTAGGATTCTTCAAAATGCGTGCATTGAAGATTTCTTTGAGCATATCATATTGCTTCATTTTGTATGCCGCCTGTACCGCTAAATCGTTCGCATACAGCTGGTCTTTGAGCCCATCCGTGTTGATGACCTCTGCAACAATTTCTGGCTTTCCAGCATACATTGCAGCTACTGCATAAAATACCGCCGCTTCAGTATATGACGGAGCAAGATCATATGCTTCTTTGAAGATTCCAAGTGCTGTTTCATAATCTTCCTTTTGGAGGTATGCAAGCCCTTGCTCAAAGATAATTTGCTGTTTCTTAGGAGAAAGTTCACGCGCTATAGCGAGTTGTTCAATCGCTTTATCCACTTCTCCCGTCATACGATAAAACGAACTAATGAATACGTGCACGCGCGCATCACCTGGTTTTTCATCTATCTGCTTCAAAAGCTCCTCTTCGGTACGCGCTTTCATTTTTTGCTTTAGCTCATCGCTCGCATCAGGTGATTGAAGAATTGTCTGGGTTTGACGCGTGAGCTGTTCACGAATTTCCTGATTACCAAAGGAACCACGACTGAGTGCAGTGTCAAACTCCTTAAGCATTGCTTCGGGACTCTTCGCGGAAAACGCCCTAATGATACCTTGTGCTGCCTGAATACCAGGGACGTTTACAAAGTAAATAACCGCGACAAGTGCCACTGCAACGAGCGGGGCGGTGACTTGCTCAACAACACGTATGTCAAACTTTCGTGTTTTGAGTGTGCCAATATCAGTTGCAACACGAGAGTGAATAAATGCGAGTATTGTGCCGAAGAAAACATAACTCACGATGTTGTCGAACACGAAGATATTGTGGAAGACATACCCCGCAAGAAGACCCAGGAGCACACCGCGCTCAATAACCGTAAACGATTCGTCATTTTTAATAAGCGGACGAATGAAGAGGTAGAAGATTGCTGAGAGCAAAATCCCGAAGTACGCAATAAATCCAAGGACACCCCCTGCGACGAGCCAGTCGAATGCAATATCGTGCACACGGTCGTACCATGATTCAGCGAAGTAAATTGATGGGTCGTACTGTTTGTTGAAGATGTAGTTGAAGTTACTCTGACCCCATCCGAGCACAGGGCGTTCCTTAAAGCCTTCCCACGCCATGTGCCAAATCTTAAAGCGCACACCACCTTCACTGAGGGTTATATTTGCTACGCGACCAAGGTACGGGTTGTTTTGGATGACTTCTGATTGGCGAAATGTGACAAAAAGACCCACAAGTACTACAAGCGCAATGAGTCCACCTGCAGCCGCTTTGCGAATACCTGGGTGTTCTTTGGTGAAGAGGGCGATGTACGCGGTTGTAATACCAAGTCCGCCCACCATACCAAGAATACTACCGCGGGTTGCTGTTTGGATGAGCAGATACACAAAGAGTAGCGTGAGTGATCCATAGAGATACCGCATACCCTGCGACTTTGTACGAAGAAGCATAAAGAGCGCAATGAAGACATGGAAGAGCATGTAGATTGCCATGTACGCGGAGTTGCCCAAGGTACCGTCAAGACGCCACCCTCCCTGATTGATGGTGATGTTTCCTGAAAGTTGGGCAAAGGCATAGAGCGCAAGAATCACCGCCGAAAGGAGTGTTGTGTTGAAGAATCGGCTCCAGAGTTTATCCGTCGTGAGCACACTTCCTACCACAAGCATGTAGAGGAAGGTGTGTACCAAGGTGACATACCCTTCCATACGCTCGAAGTTACTCCAGAAACTTGAGAGTGGATGTTCACCAAAGAGATTCGCAAAAAACATTACCACAAGGAGTGCACTGAAACTCCCGAGTATCCATGAAAACTTGGGGCGATACACCGGCTCATAGAGGGCGAGAATAATCCACGCAGCAAAAATTATTTCAACTATTATTCTAAACATGAAGTTCTTTCCCGTAATAAAGGGGAAGAACATCGAGTTGGCAATAATGAGGGGTATAAATGGAATGGCGAATATACCGAGGTATACCGCTCCTTTGACAATATCTTTCATCCTGATGGCAATTAGTTACTCATAAACTTAATGCCAAGAACTATACCATATCTCCTGCTAGGGTGAGAATACTACTAGTTTGTCGCAAAATGCCTCATGGGCTTTTCCTACTGAAACTGTCCACTCACTCCGTCCTTTCTCCCTTCAGTCGAAATTACTGGAGTGAGTCTTGCGAACGTGCCTCGCACGTTCTCACCCCGAGGCTGAATGCGACATTATATATGCATCGTCGGCGGACGATTCCTCTGCTAGAACAAACACCAGGTTCCGCCCGCAGTGCCTCGTCGGATTTGCTGTGAGGTACTGAGGGCGGATGTTTTTACTTCCGCGAGATAATCCCACGAGAATGCAAGTAGTCAACAATCTCGTCCACGAGCCCCTCGGGGGTGTTTTCTTCAGTTTTAAGGGTAAGTTCTGGGTGTTCGGGTACTTCGTAGGGGTCATCAACACCGGTAAAGTTCTTTATGAGGCCTTTCCGTGCCTTTTCATAGAGCCCCTTCGTGTCCCTGCGCGCGCACTCTTCGATTGACGTATCAACAAAAATTTCAATGAATTCACCATAGTGCTCCACACGGTTGCGCACATGTCGTCGCGCTTCACGGTATGGTGCGATGAGGGAGCAAATCACGATGCCACCATGGCGCGCAATTTCGCTCGCGACAAAACCCACACGCTTCACGTTTTCATCACGATCTTCTTTTGAGAAGCCGAGGCCTTTTGAGAGATGGTTTCGAATTTCATCGCCATCAAGAAAGGTGACTTCCCTGTCTTGGAGTTCTTGAAGCCGTGCAAGAAGGAGTTGTGCGAGCGTTGATTTTCCAGAACACGAAAGTCCCGTGAAAAAGAGGACAATACCGGGGCGTGTGTCGCGTTTGACGCTCTCGCGGAGAATATCGATACTCTCTTTAAATGAGAACCATTCAGGAATAGCTTCGCCCTCTCGAAGCTTGCGTCTAAATTCGGTACCAGAAATATTTTCAATTTCATCATCGGGTGTCACTTCATTCGTTGCAACATACGCACCACGCGTCTTTGAGTACGCGAGCTCGTCAGAGTCAACAATAATGATGCCTACTTCGTCGGCACACTTAAGTGCAAGCGCGCGTGCCTCATACGGACCATAGAAATCTTTCCCGTCGCTTCCCTTACCTGGGCCCGCGTGGTCACGCCCCACAATAAAGTGGGTGCACCCGTAGTTCTTTCGAATGATTGAGTGCCAGACTGCCTCACGGGGCCCCGCCATACGCATGGCAAGTGGAAGAAGTGAAAGTTCGGTGAAATCCTTACCGTAGGTATTGCACACGATGTTGTACGTGCGTACACGGGTCACATAATCAATGTCGCCTGGTTTTGTCATCCCCACAACCGGATGCACGAGTACCGGCGCACCAATTTTTTGATTCGCGCGCTTCACGAGCTCAAAATGCGCACGGTGCATCGGATTGCGCGTTTGAAAACCAACCACCTTGTCCCATCCACGCTCTTTAAACAGTGCCTTGAGCTCTGCGGGTGTCTTTCTGAATTGTTTAAAATCGTTTCGCACGGGAAGCGCAATTTTTGTCACTGGGCCACCAATATAGGTATCCTGCATTTCATCAAGCACATATTGCACGCCGGGGTGCATCTTATCGTTCGAGCCATACACATCGAGTACCTCTTTGAGTTTGTCGGGCATATAGCGAGAAGTGATATCCATCGTCGCAAGTGGATTTCCGAACGGGTCACAGAGCAAAATACGGTCCCCAACCTTGTGTGGACTACTCGAAGGAATATCGAGCACAATCGGAATAGGAAAAATAGCACCATTCTTTAGATGCATCGTTTCAACAACAGACGTGTAGTCCTCTTCATTCATGAATCCAACGACCGGATGAAAACCGCCGACGAGCATGACCTCAAGGTCATGGAGTGGTCGACCCTTTAAGTTAAGGCGTGGGAGATTAAGAATGTCGTCGTTGTTTTTGGTGTCTGGCATACGAATTGAAATTGATTGTGTCGGTCACTATTAATAAGCACACAGAGTATAACCGAACTTTGCGAAAAAAGTTACTCATTATAGGAACGACGGCACCGGCGCCCCGTAGGGGCGCCGGTGTTCGTGGTAGTAAACTCCCCTATTCAAACAAATCAGAATGTGAACCTGTACGATACAAATGTACCGCAGTTTGTGTCACTTCATAAAGTAATAACCAGTCAGGCGCAATGTGACATTCAGTAACTCCCCTAAACTCACCCACAAGCACATGCGGAACTGCATTTGGTGGCAAAGGAGTTCCGACTACAAGTGCCCGAACAATTCGAATAATCTTTTCTTGCATCCATCCACGTTTGGATACTCGCTTGAGGTCTTTTTTGAAGCGTGACGCTTGAACTATGGTGCACATGAATACAAAACACTAAGGTAACTGCTTCTCCCACTCGCCGAGTGACTTAAAAACCGTTACATGCTCACCTTTGCGAGCAGACTTGATAGCTCGAACAGATTCAACATTTGGTACATGAAGTGAAAATGGTATTCCCTGTTCCGCAACAATTTTTCGATAAAACACATTAATGGCCTCAGAGGAGGAGATGCCAAGCGTACGCAAAACACGCTCTGCTTGCGACTTAACTTTTGGTTCAATGCGCGCCCGTACGGTTGCTGTTTTTAAGTTTGTCTTCATATTTCTAAATGTAGCACATATGTGCTACATTTGCAATTTTATTTGTGTGTATTACGCACAACCCCGGCGCACCCAGAGGGCGCCACGGGGCTGTCACCTCCACCACACACTCCCTACCCCCCCCTAAAACTCCCTAGGGGAACCCTAGGGAGTTTGACGATTCTCTATTTCACCAACTTATTTTTTCGGCGGTCATACATGAGATGCCCCGCTACAAAAAGTGCGGTGACTATACCTAAGAAGTACATACCGAGTTGTGCCATGTGAATTTTGTCTATAGTACCTATACCTGAAGCATATACCGAAACGGCAATCACTCTGTTAATTGTTATAAGAATAATTACTGGTGCAACGAAAATGAGCCACTTACGAAAGATATGTGAGGGAACAAAAAGTAGAGTAGCTAGAATAACAGCAAGGATCTTTCCTCCTGAATACATTGGATTAAATATCGCATCGTAAAAATTATAGTAACAATATACATCTTTTCCTTCGCACCAATTACTATAAGTTAAGTACATAAATAAAAGCATAACAAAAACTAAAGCGAACAGAATTATATTAATGAGCTTATAGCCAGAAATTTTTTTAAAAATGTTCATGTTCTTTTTGTTAACCGTTTATAATACTTGTGATAATCCGCTCTAGTTTTTGATATTCCTCTTTTTTTATCTGTTTATGACTTTTATAAATCTCAAACATTGCAATAAGTTGTTTCAACATTACTTTTTCGACAATCTTAAGATTCGGGTATTTCGTTTTTTGCTTACCTGCCTGCTCAGCAAGTGCCACTAGGTTAGTAACTATTTTTCCCTGCGCCTTTGTAAGTCCAAGTGTTTTAATGACAAGACGCAAATCTGAATATGTATATCGTACCATTCCTCCATCTATGGTTGTTTCCCTATCAATAACACCATCGCCATTTAAGTCTGTCGTTATGGTAGTGAACGCTCCATCTTTTTTTGCATACATCGCAACCATATCTGGTGTAACTGTCGCATTTTGAAACTGATGCAGAATTGTCTGAGAATTTGAGGTGCCTAGACGTGCAATAGTAAGCCCATATCCTCCAGTTGATTCTCCAAAAAGAGTTGTCTGATGCTCTGTGTCTTTAGGTATAACTAAGTATTTTGTATCTCCAAATTCAAAATATTGACTCATTGGAATATCTTCGATTATTTGCCGTTCATTGCCAACAATAATCACACCTGTTTGATTTCCCTGATTATCTTCTGCGAGCATGTGTACCGGTGAGTCAATAATTTCAATATCATACTCATCGCTGAAAGTAGTTTTACTCGTGGATATATAGTCGATATTTTCTGTCGAGGTTCCTAATTCGATTCTGGTTATTAAATCTTGAATCTGAGCAATTTCTGTCAGATTATAGTGTTTATATTTGCTTTTGGGGAAATCTTTTTTGATTTCACTTAAATCAACATAAAAAATATCCTTTTCCTTCTCGTATGCCGATGCCGACGTTTGAACCACCGTCTGATCTCCATACTTAGTAAGTTGTGCATAGGGCTTTAAGAATTTTCTTGGTGTACATATTGCTGGACCACCCGTAGAGACGCAGTCTTCTCCTTCAGTAATCGTTCGATACTCAATACCACGCATTGTCGGTAACCCAGTGCCAACAATCTCTATCACTTCAACACCATCAGGAGCAACCCAACTATCCAGTTTGTCTCGATGATTATCTAACGCTATCTGCAGTAGTGATTCGTTGGCTTTTGCTGGTACGGCAACGTCTCCACTTAATGTACGATTCGTATTATTCTCTGTACCAAGAAGAAATTGTTTGTAATCAGCAAATGAACTAATTGAATTCCCATATTTCAAACGATATGAAGAAGTCTCTGAAGATTCTTCAAAAATAACAAGTGGTTCGCCATTGCTCACGAGATATTTTTCTGAAGGAAGGAGTCCATATGCCCCCGGCATATTATTGATTACCTCACGCGCAACATCAGCATCGGTAACCACTCCACCCAAACCATCACTTTGATCATATCCGTGCAATATCGTCCCAATTGCTTTTGGGGTACCGAGCTGTGGACTAGCTAAGAAAATCACTCGATCAACCAAATCATCTTTATCTGCCTCCTCAAGCTCAGTCAGAAGTGCTTTTGCAAGGAGACCACCATTTGAATGAGCAACAATGGTCACTTTCCCTGTATACGAACTACCGGATAATCGCGTCACCTCCTCGACGAGTGATTTGAGCTCATTTTCATACGGTGCTCCTGCTTCCACAATATCAAATACATCATACCGCCAATCGTAGGCAAACGAAGTGAACTCTTTCATTGGAACTGGGGCTGTTGTTAATTCTTCAAGAAAATCTAAAAAACCTCCATACACACTCCCGACCCCAAGACTTGAATCGATAACGTCACGCGTGTATATAACTTTTTCACTTAACCCGTCGGTTGACATTCTGAGGTCGCGTATATCTTGGCCAAAGTTCGCACTTGGTGGCCAGACTTGGTCTTCACTCCCCAATAAACCACCTTTGTACAACCGACTCGCCTGAATCCCGGGAAGAAAAAGAATGTTTGAAACCCCCTGCGGCTCTGATGGTTCTGTAATAGTAAACGTAAGGGTAAATATGAACTCATTATAATCCGGTATGGTTTGTGCATGGGCGGTCGGAATAATATGTGCAAAGAGTTTATGCAGGAAACTCTCTTTGGTGAGTATGAGTTGGTACTCCTTTGAAACCAGCGTATATGTGCCAGCTCGTAACAATGGAAGTTGTGGGATAAAATTTTGGTCAACATAATCCGTATACTCAAAAAACAAGTTCAATGTTGCTTCGTCCATTTCCCAAGAAAGCTTTCTGTCTATAATTGCTGCAATAAATGGCTCAATATCAGTTCCTGCAGTAAAAAATTCTTCTGCCAATGCACGGTAATCAGTTTCTTTGGGCTCGGATAGGGTCGTATCAACATATCGGTAGTCATCGCCATCATGCAGAAAGAAGAGATGGTTCACGCCCGAGAGGTACGGTCTTCCATCCACTTCATAATTTTGAGTCCCGTCTTCTGAAACTTGAATGGTATCACTATCATGAACGGCAACATCATTAATTTTGAGTGTGTACGGTGAATCGACATTTATCGTCGTGTCGAAAGGATTATTGCAGTCTTGAATGGGTGAAGTTTGAAGTGATGAACTAACATCAAACCAGTTTTCTGGTGCAATAATATTTCCGCACCCTGCTTGTGCAAAAGTAATAGCTGGTAGAAAAAAATAAAAACCGCACATGATGAGTAGTGCAGTAAGACCCATATAAACAGTTTTCATGCACATACAATATCGAATTCTCCCAACAAATTCAGTAACTATATGTGCACAACAATATAATTGTTCAATTTACGATTATGTATTCAAAATTATCTTTTTTGTTTTTTCAGTGTCAAACATTTCTTCAGTCTCATTTATTTTTTCGATATCCTCTTCATGTGATGCTCCTACCTGCACCTCAAGTACATCAATTGCATGTTCTTCCGCTTCGAGGGTATGCCACACCCCTGGAAGATTTACCCTAACCTCACCTGTCGGCATAAAGAAAAACTCACTCCGTGTATTGTGACGTTGTAGCGAGAGACTCTTCCCTACTTCCACATGAAGCATTTTTACTTTGAGATTCGGCATATCGAGCACAACATCATAGTAGCCCCAGCGGGTCACAACACGTTGCTTCCCATTAATTGCAGAGCTCGAACTGTATTTGCCTCCACCGAGCTCGAACACTGGCAGAATACCCAACTCATTACACACCGAAAGCTCTGGCGTATTCCCTTTCCCCCTATCTCCACCATTGCCAAAATAATCTGGTTTGATGCGACGAAGTGCTTCACACACGGTTCCGTCTGTATCATCAACTGCGTGCACGTGTGGTGTGTACGCTTCGAGTATTTTCTTTCGGTCGTTCCATGGTTGAAAATAGAACCCTTTCTTCCTAATAAGCCAGGCGTCACTGTTTGCGATAATATGCACCTCGCCATACTTCCCCGCTTCTTCAATCATCGCAATGTGTCCCGGATGGAGTGGGTCAAAACCTCCTGAAATAGCGATTCGTTTTTTCATACATATATGGAACACCATATTCATTCAGAAGGTGACAAAAGAAAGAGCTGGTTTCCCGACCCTTTTCAAAATTTCTGCTCCTTACCCTTTTGTATCTTCAAGAGCAAAGCTTTTGTCGAGAATTTCACACAAAATATGAATAAGGAGAATATGACACTCCTGAATTCGTGGGGTTTCAAATGAAGGAACAATAATTTGCTCATGACACAAACCGAGTTCAGAAAGCTTTCCTCCATTTTTTCCCAAGAGTCCAAAAACTCGCATCCCTTTATCTCGTGCAGCCTGCGCTGCAAGAATCAAGTTCTCTGAATTTCCACTTGTTGAAATTACAAAAAGGGCATCCCCCGCAACCCCGTGTGCCTCAACCTGCCTTGCGAAAGCTGTCTCGAAAGAATGGTCATTTCCCCAGGCAGTGAGCGCCGACGTATCGGAATGGAGAGCGAGTGCTGGACGCGCCTTACGTTTCAACATGAATTGACATGTTATTTCTGCAGCAAAATGTTGTGCATCTGCTGCACTTCCACCATTACCTGCAATGAGAAGCTTTCCTTGTTTGCGATATACAGAAATAAGCTCTTCTGCAATTCTTTCGATTGCACGTATTTGATTTATGTCGCCCACAACAAGTTTCTTTGTGCGTATTGAATCTTCAAATGCAGTTTTGATAGCGTCTTCAGACATAAATCCTCCATTAATAAGAGTTCATTTGATATAACGTATACAAAAGCTAAATAGTTTAGTTATTAATTATGTCCTTCCCAAATTGAATAATGGGTTGTAATTGGGAGACCTTTATAATATTAGTCATATTTACAGATATTCAGTTGAAAATAAATGCTATTATTTACGCATCATAATTACTCCAAATCTTTTTTAAATAGCAATGAAAATACTTGAAACAATACGATACGAATATGCAAAAAAGAAACAATCCTTGAGTCATTTGTCCTTTTTTTCACTCGGAACTCTCATAATGACTTTCGGTGGATTTATATCCGTGGTAATTCTCGCTAATAACTTGAGCGTAAATGATTACGGTAATTATAAATATGTTTTTTCAATGATCGGAATATTAGGCGCACTAAGTTTCACTGGTGGTTTTCGAAATACCGTCATACAGTCAACGGCAAAAGGCATGGATGGGATTGTGAGATATCTGTTCAAAATGAATCTCTCCCTTAGTTTTCCAATGTTACTGGGAGGAGTTGTTGTCGGATGCTATTACTTAATTAACAATAATGAATTTCTTGGCTATTCAATAATAATTGCAACCACCTGTTCAGTAATTGGAAATAACGGGATTATTGCCTACGGCTACCTAAACGGAAGAAAACTTTATGGACAATTACTCAAACTTCAATCAATTCAGAGCATCATTAATATATTGGTACTTTTTACGATTACTTTATTAACGAAAAATTTACTTATTATTATAGCTACGAGTGTTATATCAACTGCTGGGATTTTAACTGCGTTTTACTACTACGTCGAAAAGAAGTTGCTTCGCAACAAAGAGACAGACACCTCGATTATTAAGTATGGGAAACATCTAAACATATTGAGTGTAATCACTACTGTTATGATGAATATAGACAGTATTCTCATATTTAAAATAATCGGTTCACAAGGATTGGCTCTATATGCCCTAGCTACACCCTTTGTAGATCGAATAATCGGCTTTCTCAAGGGAACTTATTTCTTTGCTCTTCCAAAATTTACCGAACAAGGACACACAAGTGCTCGTGTACACCTTTATAAACGAAGTCTGATTGGTCTATTTCTCGGGACTGCTGTCTTTGGCGTTTATTATCTTGCATCACCAATACTTTTTAAAATATTTTTTCCTAACTATCTTGAGGCAATCAATCTATCCAGACTGTTTGCCCTTAACATTCCAGTTATTGCACTTTCAATTTTGTCTGATGCCTTTCTCGACTCACTTGCTGAAATTAAATATAAATACATAGTCAAAGCTACAACTACTTCTTTTCGTATTGTCTTAATGCTTCTTCTCATCTTTCCATTCGGGATAGCAGGGGTTATTTGGTCAGAGCTGTTAGCACGCCTTGCGGGTACAGTTGCGACTGTTATTCTTATTGAACGTTATATGAAGAGTAATAAGATCCCACCAGTTTCTAATCCTGTATAAAAAAGTGGCACACCCGAAGGCGTGCCACTCGAACCATCTTACAACTGCATCAGAAGTCCTTAACCCGACGCAATTTTTCCATCACAGAAACTTCCCGCGGGAGCACTTGCTTTGAATTCGTGCCCATAAGTGTCGGTACACGAACCATCTCCTCGGCTGAAGCCCATTCCTCTGGCGGAAGATGTCGCTGTGTTCCTCTCTTTGTTTCAATACGGCGGATGTCATCAACCAACATCCCAAACGTACTGGGCGTGATACTTGCCTTCTGATCGCTACCTGGCAAATTCTGGTCCAGTGTGATGTGTCGTTCAACAACAACTGCACCGAGAGAGACTGCGAGCTTGGAAGCAAGTATGTCGCTCTCGTGACCACTGTATCCAATCGGAATACCATGGAACTCGTTCTTGAGTGCTTCGATGACAGCCATGTTTGCTTCTGCATCCGCACTCGGATAGGTCGCCACACAATGAAGGAGGATCAACCGTTCACGCCCGAGAACATGTACTGCCTTCCTGATTTGTTCCAGCGTTGAACCACCAGTCGAAAGGATTACCGGCCGTCCACAACGACGCACACGACGTAGAAGGTCTTCATGCGTGAGACAAGCCGAAGCAATCTTGTGAAAGTCGGGCTGAAACCCGTCAATCTCAAAGACGCTAATACCATCCCATGCACTTACCCCCCACGCAACACCTTCCTCTTCGCAGCACTGCCGAATCATGTCCCATTCTTTCGGGCCGAATTCGAGAGAGTACTTCAAGTCGCTGTTGTACGTTGGCACGTCAGTTCCTTGGAGCCATCCTTCAAGGCGTTCCCGCTGACCCTCTTCCGGAAAAACAGGGCGAACCACACCTTCGATAACAGAACGCTTGAGAGCATTCTCAACGAAACTCCGGTCAAACTTGCGAGACGTCCGAAGATCACCCTCAGAATAGACGATGGGTACATCGCGCTTCTGAAACTTCACCGCGTTCGCTCCCGCATCTGCAGCTGCCCGAATGAGCTCGCATGCCATTTCAATCGAACCGTTGTGGTTAATGCCCACTTCAGCGATTGTGAAACACGGCGCTCCTTCGCCAATACTTGAATGACCTACCTGAACTTGTGCCATCATAATCTCCTCTTTGTGATTATGGCGGAGTAGATACTATCACCCGCCGTGAATAAGGGCAAACCTAGGGTTTACGACCTTTTTGAGTATTTATTGCCATCAAATACTCCCCTCTGCATATTAAAAACACCCACACCAGGGGTAAAGTTTCAAAAAACATTCTCTTTATTAATACACAATTGGAAGTCCTTTCGCGTCAAGAATCAAATCACAAAGTTCTCGGAGTGCATGGTCACCACCATTTCGAGTAAGTACTATATCGGCAACATTCTTTACTTCCTCATGTCCATCGGCAACTGTTACACCTATACCAGCATGCAAGATTGCATCAATGTCGTTTACATCATCACCAATAAAAACTACGTTCTCTATTGAAACTTTTTCTCGTTCTATGAGTGACGCAAGTATTTCTTTTTTTCCCACTCCACTTTCAATACCTTGGTAACATTCAATATCAAGTTTTTTGCATCGCGCGAGTACGACAGGATTTTTTTCTTTCGATATGACAAATAATTTGACTCCTGCTCGCTTGAGCATATTGAGTCCCAAACTGTCTCTTCGACTACATCGTACACTTTCGTGACCTTCATCACTAACATATACAAAACCATCTGTATGAACGCCATCGAAATCCATCACCAAGAGCGACGTATTCTTCAGTTGTTGAATTGGATCTCTTGGCATAAACGCCTATATTTTGTAAAGAAATGCATTAAAAACTCGTTTTGAGGTATAAAGCAAATCATGCATATAATCTAAGTCAGTCTCTTTTGTGAGGCCTGTTGGTTCACCAGACAAGCCGATCTTTTTATTTAAGTACTTCAATACTGAACTCAGTTCAGATTTTGGATTAACTGTAACGACCACTTTATTATAATTAAATTGTTTGAGGAGTTGAATTATTTTTTCCTTTTGTTCTCCACTTAAGAACATGGGGTGAAATTCAATCAATAGAGTAGCCCCTGCAGCAAGAGTTTTTTGCATACCTTCGAGTATAGATATCTCAAATCCTTCAACATCCATTCGCAAAAAATCAGGAGTCTTTCCAATCACTTTTTCAACAAAGGAATCTACGGTGGTCATTGGTACTTTTTCAATTCCAATGACACCACCTTTCGCATCAGAAGGTAATTCTGTTAACGAGGACAGGTTCTTCTTTGAACGAATATAAATGGAAATTTCTTTTTCCATATCGCCCATAGCCATTTGATATGTCTTCACATTATTCATTCCGTTCAGTTCAACATTTTTCTGTAGCAGCTTATGATTAGAGCTAACTGGTTCAACGGCATAGACTATTCCTGTACTACCGACTAAATTTGACTCGGGTAACGCATAATACCCAATATTTCCACCAATATCCAAAACAGTGTCACCTTTTTTAACAGTGTCCGAACCAAACAAATAGTTCACAGTGTACCGTTCTCTTACTCCGTGAATGATGAGCTCCTTCGACAAGCCATCATCATTCTTAAGGTTTAAATACATTTTTACGCCATTTATCTTAAGAATTTCGTAACCAAAAATATATTTTCTGAAAAGATAATATGGGTATTTAAGATTGTTTGGAATAATTCTTATGAGCATTCTGTAAAAAAAATCCCTAATCCCATACTCTTTTACTTTCTTAAGGATAGATGTGATATTCATAAATTGTGGTAATAAATAATGTATTTAATCAAGCCTGTGCATAGTACGTTTCTTTAGCACCCATTGCAATACAACATATTATCATGGTTATAAGTTACACTTTGTTACATATTATCTTTACCAAGATAAATCAAAACCGGAGACGCTAAAGAATTCCTTCAAAGAGACCAGTGAGTTAAGAGAGGTTAAAAGAGAGTTTTTTGAACTTATTTGTCAAAACTTTCCCCTTTTTTCTTAAAGTATAAGTTATTGCCAAACTTCTGACCGTAAATAAACTTGATAAGCTCCTGAAGATAATGCAAATTTTGTGTTTTTGTGATTCCTTTAAGAAACTTCTTAATCACATACTTTGTGGCTATGGGTTCGAGTCCGGCTCGTTCGCCTAATTTAGTAATTGATTTGTTGGTAAATACATTGATGTGCTCCAGAGGGTCAATAATTTTTGGTACTTTTTCATCTCCCTTGTAGTTTTGTATCAGTTTTTTATTTATACTCTCTCTTGTTCCATAGGGGATAGAAATGTTTACTATTCCGTTTGGCTTAAGCAATTTAACAATTTCTTGAACATAAGCAATAGGCTCACTAACATGCTCAAATACGGCTTCGGAAAAAATGAAGTCAAATTTCTGATTCCCAGGTAATTCAGATATCTGTGAAAATACTCTCAGTCCATTATCTATGGAATAGTCTATTCTTTCTTTTTTAACTTCTATTCCATAAACATTGTACCCGTATGCCTTCGCAAGTAATAACCAGTGCCCAAAGCCTGATCCGAATTCCAGAACATCAACCTTATTTGGTGCTATCGGAAGTAAAACTGATATTCTTTCAACGTCACGCGCTTTCCCTCTGTAGTACGAAGTACCGCCCAAATTCTGCCTGGTAGGTATCTTAGTTGCATTCTTCTCTCGATATAGATATTTCCAGTAAAATTCATCAGAAGGAATGTGGGTTTGATAATAAAAATTACAGTTGTTACAGTATGCAATTTCAAACGGAACTTCATTGAAATCTTCTTTATTAAACTCACCGTATCTTTCACTTATAAGACCGAATAGCTGAGGACTTGTGTATTTATAAGAAAAAATTATCTGCGAGTTCTCTCTTGACTCACATAAAAAACATTTGTCCCGATATAAAAAATTATTACTCATAGTGAAAAGTATACCAGAATATAATTGTTTTCTTTTAACTTACTCTGTGAAAAGAACAAATCAGGAATTTAAGTTATGTGGGAAGCAGAGTCTCTCGACAGTTCTATAATTTGATTGTACTATCACGATCAGAAGTTCTCGCAAAATCACTCAAAACTAACCCAAGAAGGAGTACAAATGAAATCCATTCGTATCAAGGATGCGACCTACGTCCATCCGAGCGACCGTGTGAAGGAACTCAAAATGAATGCCCTCACGGGTGTTCATGTTTGTTTCATCAACATGCCACTTCGAGAGTCGGCACGCCCCAATACCCCACCGCAAGGACCGGGGCTCATGGCGGCCCGTCTTCGACAGTATGGAGCAACACCGAGCATCATCGATCTCAATGCGTACCGCATTGAGGACGCTGAGGCGAGTCAAAAAGGACTGCGGAATGGGCGCCACCTGAATCATGAGGAAGCCGAGCAACTTATCTTGGCCCACTTCGGGAAATATGGTGAGCCCGATATCATCGGCATCTCCGGGAAAATCACCACGCTCAAGTGGCAACAGTGGGTAGCTCGGTTTTGCAAAAAAGTCGCTCCAGATGCATTTCTGATTTCGGGCGGCGGTCTTGCTACTGAGTTCAAAAAAGGTCTCTTTAACTGGGTTCCTGAGCTCGACGCAATTGGACATTCAGAGGGTGATGACATCATTCTCCTCTGTGCCCATGACGTTAAGCTCTCGGGAAAAACCCGCGCGAAGATGACTCACTCCCCCCACTATGTCGGAGAAATTGCCGGCAAGCATCGATTCGTGTATGCGGGCGACCGCCCTCACAACCTCGATGTGTTACCGTTTGCAGCATGGGACCTCCTCGAACGAGATGTCTACGGAAATCCTGTGCTCGAGTGGTACATAGAGACGCCAGTCTGGGGTCTTGCTGCAAATAACTCGTCCGCAGCAAACTTTGTCACAAAACGGAGTTTGACCACGGTCTCGAGTCGCGGATGCCCACACGCTTGCTCGTTCTGCTACCGCGGAGCACAAGGCGAACGCAATTGGGGCATTCGGAGTCCGTTCAATCTCCGCGAGGAGGCAGAATGGCTCATCCGGACCTACGGCGTTGACTTCATCGGGTTCCCTGATGACAACTTCGCTGTAGACTGGAAACGTTGTGCCGCACTGCCTAAGGCATTTGAAGGTCTCGACTTCCGTTGGGGTACGCACACACGCCTCGACGAATGTACGATGAATCGCATCGTACCGATGGCAGAGTCTGGATGTATCTACATCGGAGTTGGTGCAGAGAGTGCTTCAAAGTCTACGCTCTACCGCATGAAAAAAGGCGGACACATCATCAAGCAACGCGGTGTGGAGCGCATGACCAAGGTCGGTGACTACGAGTTCCCCACGACCATGATGGAGGGGATTGAAAATTGCCGAGAGGTTGGTATTCACGTGAACGCAACGTGGATGATGGCGTATCCAGGGGAGACGCTCGAAGATTTGAAAACGAGTGTCGCGTTCATCAAGTGGCAAGAGGAGCTGTACACCAAAGGTCTCACTCCGGGCACACCTGAGTACGCCATTGCGTGGACATCAGTCAATCGGATGATGTTTACCGCTACGGCGTACCCTGGGACAGATATGTTCAAAGACCCGATGGTGCGTGAGCTTCTCGGGAAGAACTTTGGACTCTCCTTTACGGAGAATGGTGACCCGGTCTGTGATGATGCAATGGAGTGGTACGTTCAGGAACTGGACGACGCCACCAAGGTGCTCCACGGTAAGGATGGAAAACCACTCAACTTCTCGGCGATGTCGGAAGAAGTGTTCCTCGAGGCACGGCAACACGTCAACGAGGGACATATCGAGAAGGTACTCGATATGTAACAATGTAACAACTCAAGGGGTCGCTCGCGCGACCCCTTTTATTTTGGACAGTTATACAAGCGCTTACTCTAACTCGCTTCTTTTCTTAAGTAATTGCTCAATGAGCCAAAGCTGAAATTCACTATCGATTTGAATTGAGTCTTCTTGTGTCATTTCAATAACACCAACCTTACCTCCCCACCTGTGATTGTTCGCCATAAATAGATCATGACTTGTTACATAGAAAGCTCCATTTTCATGTAATATCTTTGGTAAATCCTGGCGCACCACCCTGCTTAAAACCGGGGCTTCTGGTACGTAATTATATGCACCTGTATTTTCGTCTTTCTTAACAAGCCATTTCCATTCATACGTCTCAGGATTAAAAGCTGTAATGCAAGAATCAAAATCACCACGAAGGACGGCAGTGACGCTCTCCCGAATTGTTTCCGGCTTCAGAAGAGGTGATGTTGGTTGAATAAGAGACACCAACTCAGGAACATATCCTTCAATTTCTTTAAGTTGACTCAGTGCATCGTGAATAACTGGTTCAAGGGTAACCTTATCTCCAGCGAGCTCTAGAGGGCGATTTATTACTTCAGCACCATACTCTTTTGCTACCTTGGCAATTTCTTCATCCTCAGTTGAAACAAAGACCCTATCAACAACGCCTGAATTTAGAGCCGCCTTAATGGTATATGAGACAAGTGGTTCACCGAGAATTTTTCGGAGATTCTTCCTTGGCACCCCCTTGCTTCCACCTCGTGCTGGTATTATGCAGATGACTTTTTTAGTTTCCATATATAATATTTAGCTTGCCTAATATAACTTAATTATCGAAGATAAGTTTCGTAATGCGTTCTGCAGATTTACCATCAAGTTTCCACATATGTATCTCGGCAAATTGTTTGCGCTCCTTACGATTAATTTCTGGATGCTCAAGATATGTGTTAATCCACTCTGCAAGTTCGTCCTCATTTTTAACCTTAGGGCTTGCACCATGTGACAGAAAATAGACTACACACTCCTCAGATTGCCACCTTGCAAGACTCCTCAAAAAAGGTACATCCTGTTCCCAACCGTCAAAACCAATTGAAATAACGGGTCTATCAAACATAACTGCATCGACAATAATTGAAGAAAAAGTATTTATCATCAAATGTATATGAGAAAGCGTATCTGCCAAATGAAGTCTGTTTGCTCTCCCTTCTTCACGTTCCCTTCCGCGAGCACCTTGATATACAGTCAAGTTCGATTCAAAAACAAAGTTCTCATCGGCTTGGAATTTGCTGTAGTCGGTATCGTTATACGGGTGTGGACGAACCAAAAATTGTATATTTTGTGGAATTCTTTTTTCATTGTATAGCTTTTGTAAAATAGACAAAACTTGCCAATCTGTGTCCACAAAAACGCCCGAAGCAGGACACACTAGGATAATTTTCTTTTTTACATCAAGACCCAAATCAGTACAAAACTTCTCCCGTGAAACTGATGGCGCATAGTCAAGATATTCTTCAAATTGAGGAACTCCAGACATATGAATAATTCTTTGATTCACATTATGGAGACGTGAAAGTTCTTCCTTAATAACCTCGTTTTGAACAATGACCTTATCAGGAACCGTTCTTAAATACACCTTTGTTGACGTATTATCCCAAGAGCGTGTCATGCCAACAGTTTTAATTCCAAATTTTCGTGCTCGATTAATTAATGAAACATTAGCTGAATCAAAAATGTCAGTTGAAAAAACTACGTCTGGTTTATATTTCAAAAACAATTGATCAAACTCTGTTGTTTGAGAAATATGATAGTTGAAGAATCTGAAGACTGATTTAAAAAATGTTATATGGCCAAGAACTTTTGTAACCACTGTTTCGAAAAAATATCTAACAGGAGCATTGAATTTTTCTTTCCTAACTAATTTATGATATTTCTTTACCTTCGTATCCAATAATAAATCTGCAACTCGTTCAAAAATAACATTTCTTGGCTCAGTATTAATTTTTTCAAAAGGTATACCCTCTACAACAACGTTTTGATAATTTGCATACGTGCTAGAAAAATATTCTTTCTTATGATCAAGTACAAGAAGAATTACCTTGTTATCCTTAGCGATTTCAGCCAGCACACCTGAATCTAAAATATTTCTGGTTACGAAAGGATGAAAATCAGAGAGAAATAGGCATTTGTTCATCTTGCTGGTTTTTTACTCATAATTTCAGTGATTGTCGCGATAACAAAATCTTGTTCAATCTTCCTAAGTCTTGTATAAAGTGGAAGCGTAATAGTACCCAACCCAATTCTCTCAGTGTGTGGATACATCCCTTTTTTGTATCCAAGCTTTTTGTAATAAGGTTCGAGATGTATTGGGTTGTAGTGTATATCTGCGGGCACCCCTGCTTCTTTGAGACGCTTCCTGATTGCATCTCGCTTCCTAGGATCGACCACAATCGTAAACATGTGGTAAGCATGTTTTGTATTAGGGACCACACTGAGCAGTTTTATCCCCGTAATATTTTCAAGAGATTTCGTATAGTACTCATAAATCTTTTTTCGTTTTATCCATTCATGCTCAATTCGCTCTAATTGACCAAGTAGCATTGCCCCTTGCATATTGGTCATACTGTACTTGTACCCAAGCCGAGTCATGTGTCTAATTGTTCCTGATCTATCAGAACCTGAGTCATTCAATAGTCTGACTTCTTCTGCAAGTTTCTTTGTGTGAACTCCAACAGCTCCACCTTCTCCCGCAGTAATATTTTTAGCTGCATGAAAACTAAAGCATGATGCAAAACTTAACTCACCAGGACGAACTCCATCCCGAGAAGCTTCAAGTGCATGGGGAGCATCTTCAATCACCTTCAACTTATACTTCTTAGCGAGTTTTGCTAATGAGCGCATATCAGCCATTTGACCATAAAGATGTACCGGAATAATCGCTTTTGTTCGTTTTGTAATTGCCTTTTCAATTTCGGGAATAGAAATAAGTCCGGTTTCAGGCTCAACATCGACAAATACTAATTTTGCTCCGACAAAAAGTACCACATTGCTCGTTGCCCAAAAGCTGAGTGGGGTTGTAATCACTTCATCCCCAGGACCAACTCCTGCCGCAAGAAGCGCAGTATGAAGCGCGGCAGTACCACTACTGTTCGCCACAATGAAAGGTAACCCGAGATATGTTGCGAGTTTTTCTTCAAAAGACCGAAGTTCAGGACCAGTCGCCAACCAGCCAGATTTGAGTACTTGAGTTACTGCCTTAATATCACTCGATTTAAGAGGTGGGTTAAGAAATGGGATACGCATAATTATTTTTTTATGAATGTTAGCATCTTGTACTTCGACTTTGTATAACCAATCAAACGCAAAAAAGTATCCGCCCATAGCGTTATTCCGTATACGAATGCGTTGGTACCAAGATGGTGGAAAAGAAAACTATCTATGAAATTTATGTGTCGGATTCCTTTTAATGCAAAATCCTGTTGTGCGAAAGACTTCTCAAGTGCATCAACTGTATCTATTTTTTTGTACTCTAGATTTTTTTGGAAGTCGGGAATTTTGAATGGAATATATTCAAGAAGAACGACTCGAGCTCCTGGCTTCATATGCTGTATGTATGTATAAAAGACACTTCGTGCTTCAGGTGAAAAATGCACAAAGACAGTAGTCAAAATAACAAGGTCTGCCGATTGAATTTTTTGTCGTATGGCCTCATCTGGAACAGAGCCACGCTGGAAACTAATTTGTGTCTGACTATTATATTTCTTCTGTGCGATTTCAATATTAAAAGGAAAATCAAATGCGGAAATTGATGCGGAAGTCATTTTTGCTATCTCAGCCGTATACTCTCCGACACCACACCCCACGTCAACAATGTCTTTAACTCCTGATAAATCAATTGACTGGAGCGCCTTCACACGTACCTCAAATGCATATTGGTCCTGCCATTTATTATGGTAGTGACAAGGGTTGTCGCCTTTCTTCGTCTGTTCTTGCCAATATTTTGCAACACCCTCTGAGTCAAGCATAATCTGCACTTATTTTATTAAGGCCTTATCATAAGCTCTCAAGTACTGTATCGCAATAGCATCCCAAGAATGCTTCTTTGCTTCCTTTCGTCCATTCTCTGACATATCGTTTCGAAGTTCTGGATTTGCAATAATTTTGCGAATAGCGTCGGAAAGTTCCGCATGTTCACCTTGAAGAACGAGGAAACCGTTATATCCATTTTTAATAACATATTCAGAACCAAAACCATATGTACTTACAACTGGAGCACCAAGGGAATGGGCTTCATAAAATACCATGGGAAACCCCTCAAACGATCCATCAACCGTTTGAGCGGCGAGTACAAAAACTGTACAGGTAGCATAAAGTTCTATGAGCATTTCATCGCTCACTCGACCCAAGAGTTCTACACGATCCTCGAGGCCCAGGGCTTTAATTTCTTTTTTGAGTTGTTGCACATATGGAATGCCTTCATTGAAAGAACCAGCAAGTTTGTATTGAAGATCTGGGAATTCTTTTGCAAGAAGTGCGAGCGCGCGGACCGTATACAGTGCTCCCTTCCTCGGTTTAATTGCCCCTGTTGTTAAAATGAAAGGATACTGAGCGGTTTCATGAACTCCCGTATCTCTGTATTTTTCTGGATCAACTCCAAATGGTACAAATTCCCATTTTCCATGAAGTTGTTCAACTTCTTCAATAAGTTCTATATTTCTATTTGAACCCGTAGCAATAAATACCGCTTGACGGTACATAAACCGCATCATCATTCGTTTAACAATCTGACGTGGCTTGTTCCCCTTTGGAATAACGCAATACGTACCTGCAATCGTGATAAAAAGTGGTTTTCTTAATACTTTAGCGGCAAGCGCTGCTCCTGGAGTAAGTGGTTCTACAAAAGTATGTATTGCGTCACACTTACGAAAGTATATGAGTGACATTATAAAAACACGAAGTTGATTCCAAATGCTGTAGGTAATGTACTTATTCGGAAGAACTCTGTGTATTTCATAAGAAACTGAATCGTTTTGTGCATCTGATGCGGTGAGCACAATAACATTGTGTTTTTTTGCGACTGCCCCAATGATTCCTTTTGAAAGAGTATCCCAACCACCGTAGTATGAGATCGATGAAGTGACACAGCCAATTGTGTAGTTTTTTGCTTCCATGATGGGACTCATAATACCACGCACTCAGTATCGAGATGGTTGATTTGCTTATAAATAAAAAATGTGCTCTAATATTCCTAGAAGATTTCAATTTCTACCACCTCTCGACAAGGAGCTCCGCGATGAAGTTCGTACTTGTTGCTCGTGACATTGGTTCTGCAAACGTAACATCGAGGGTTGCCCATTCCCTGCTTGGAAGAGGCCACCAGGTGTACGCAGTAACCGAAGGGAAAGCTACGGGAATATTCCTAAATTCAGGGATTCATCCGATAGTTGCTCTGCCAGAAGTAATCACACAGAATTCAATCGACTTTGGAGATTTGTTTGATACTTTCTGCCCCGATGGGGTTGTTACAGGGCTTTCTAGTCCTATCAATCTCGAAAATACTGCCGGGCAGGTAGCGAACGCAAAACACATCCCTCTTGCAATCATTGAGGATGGTCATGGTGTGTCAAAGCGCACGGGAGCACATCCTAATTTGGTCTGTGCGGTCGATGAAATCGGAGTGGCGGAGAGCGAGAAAAATCATCCCGATGCGAAAGTTATCAAAGCTGGGAACATTGGTGTAAAGGACATATCGCCTTCAGAGGAGATGAAAAAGTGTGTTACCTACCTCAGGTCAAAATACGATGCACTTTTTGTCTTCACCGAATCGGGGAAGCCAAATAACTCTGCTGTTGATGAACAAATTGATCTTCTCATCAAGTGTGTCCGTATGTCGACGGGGAAAATTTGTATCATCCCCCGTCTTCATCCAAAGTGGGCCAACGTCATTAAGGAAGGAATGAGTCTTCATGCGCGATGGATGGGAAAGTTGCTCTCTGGTATTCCTACACTTGAAGAAGTGAGCACCGGGAATACGGACGAACTTGTAGCATTGGCAGATGGGACAGTATCGGTTCTTTCAACACTCCTTACAACCTCGGCAAGTTGTGGCAAACAAGCAATCTCGCTACGCACTCCTCGGTCGACAAGGTTTATGCAAGAAATTATGGGGTTTTCAACATTACCCCTTGTGTCCCTTGGTTGTGCTGCGGAGATAGGTGAGCCTACTGACCTCCTTCAGGTACTTCGTAAGCAGTCACAAAAAGCAAACCTTTGGAAACTAACACCCTTCAATCCTGAGATAGTATATGAGGCTTTAACTCACTAGCCTGAGACCGCATACAAAAAGTTCTTCAGTAAATCGTTTACGCCCATTAGTCCCACCATCGGACTTTGGGCGTTTTCTTTTTAACTTATTTTTGTTTTTGATTCTTTATGTACCAATCAAATGAGCGTTGTAGACCTTCGTCAAGTGATATTTTTGCCTCCCAACCAACGTGCTCCTTAATTTTCGAAACATCTGCCGCCCTACGCTTCACGCTCCCTTCCGGACCATTTTGAATATCAAGTTTTTCTGGTGTCCATCCCGCAATCTTAAATAATTTTTTTGCGAGTTCTTCCATAGAGACCTCATCATCGTGATGACGACCTATGTGGTATGTCCCTCCATCAGTAATATCTGATTCCATCACCATCTGCATTGCTTCAACTGCATCATCCATGTAACAGAAAGTACGCGTGTTATCTGCTCCATATATTGGAAATGGATCAACCCTGTCTTGAATACGTGCGATGAACTGAGGAATAACGTGCTCGTACCCTGTTCGTGGCCCATAGAAATTATGTGGACGAACTATCACTGAACGTAGTCCGTGCTCTTTTGCAAAATGAATATAAAAAAGTTCTCCAATAAGTTTTGTTCCACCATATGTCCAGCGAGGATTATATGTGTCTGAAATTACCAAAGGAACATTCTCAGGAGTTGGAATAGGAAGCTGTTCAAAGGCTTCAAGTGCACTCGCATACGCCTCATTTGAGGATGTGTACATAATTTTTGCCTGAGGATTTGTCTCTTTCATCCACTCGAGACTGTGCAAAATACTCGTAACACCAATACGCAACACTTCACCAGGCATCGTATAAAATAATCCTGTTCCATTAATACTCACCAACTGATATATATCATGATATCCAGTTCCAAGAGTATTCCACCCTTCGCGTGTTGTTAGATCAGCTTCTATGAGCGTCACGTTCGGGAGCGCAAGCAACTCATGTAAGTGATGGTCTCTTTTCCCTCGAAAAAAATTATCAGCAATGACGACTTGGTACCCCTGTTTTGCAAGACGACGAGCAAGGTATACCCCTATCGAACCCGCACCTCCCGTGATAAGAACTTTTCGTGATGATTGCATGTTTATTTTTTAAGAGTAAGCCAGATATGCTTGACGCCGATAACTTCATGACTGAGCACTTCAAAGCCAACACGTTCTGCCATTCGCATTGCTTCCTCTGGAGTATATGCTGCTCCATACGACCACTCCCAACGCCGTGCCCCCCTTCCTCCTCGTAACTGGACTTTTATAATACTGTCTTCTTTTGCAATGCGATAAAATTCTCTCATATACTCTTCAACAACCTTATGCGTGGGAATATGCTGAAGTACAAGGAATGAGAAAATAAAATCAAAATAATTATCAGGATACGGAAGTTTTCCTCCATCATAGTGTTCAAAACTCACATTCAAGTCATCAATACGTTTCTGAGCTTTTTGTATCATGGTTTCTGAGACATCAACCCCATGTACATTTTCAAAATCACGTGCAAAGTAAATCGTCATACGACCAACACCACTTCCAAAATCAAGAGCGCGCTTCGTCTCAGGTTTTTTAATTATTCTTTCGAGAAGTGGGTCATGCGTAACATATCGTTCATAGTCTGATCTTCCAGTCTCATAAAGTTCTTTTTCGGTAACAGATTCACCTCCGACAGTCGTTGGATTAGCATAATAGAGAGCATTTTCTTGAGCTTTTTCTTCCCAGAGTTCATTTGAACGAACAATTGAGCGGTCTGGAAAAACACTCATCATTGCGACAGGAATGAACCTTAACTCCTTTCGAGTCGTTTGTATGAACGGGATCTGATTAAAGGCAATCCACAGCGTTCGTATGAAGGTTCTGTCAATAAGTCTTTTCTCCCAGAAAGAGAACACTTTAGGAAGAGAGCTATACTTTTCTTGAATCACCTTATGGTGCTCATTTGAACTATATGCACCAATAAGAAGGTCAACATTCTTACCTTCTGCTTGATGGGCACCAATAAAAGCTCGGGTATCTTTTGGTAAACAGTGGCCATCAAAAGCTTGACCGTATCTGAGATACATTTTTCGTTCTAGTACGAAATCAAGAACGCGCTCAATCTTCAAGATGTCCTCTTTTGTCCTCGGTGTACCCATGCTGTCTCCCATTTCGTTCACAAATGCAATGCGAATGGTATTCCACAAATTTGACAGGTACTTAATGTATGAAGCCTCCTCAGGTGTTCCTTTGAAAGTTCTGTATGACCTTCGTTCCCAATCTCGAAGAAATGAAGGAGCTTCAATCTTGCTTCGGTTTCCTAAAACAAAATAAAATGGATTGAGACATTCATCAACAGCATTCTTTTCGTGAAGGAATTCTGGAACATACATATCAAAAGATAGTTCTTTTAGTTTTTGGGGCAAAACAGTGGACCGAAGAATGACTCTCCCCTTTAGGGTTCTTAGTGAGTCGGTTGCTTTTTTAATCAGTGATATGTCTTGTTCACGCTCTTCAGATACACGATCACCAACACAAACTATGTACCACGTCTCAGGACTATCGATATCAGTCAATGAAAAGATTCGCTCAACCTTCTCATAAGGTTCACCGTCATTTGCATAATGATTGTTAATTGTCTCGGCTGGGTCATAAAATTTAACAGAATAACCCATTTTAACGAGCGATAACGCATTTGCCTGCCCAATCCACCCATATCCAACAACAACGATTTTCTCCTTTTTTTCAGTATTCATGTGATGGTATAAAATTGGTATTTTCGCTAACGCCTTAGATACTAATGTTTTTCTCTGAAAAAATCCACTTTTGGGAAATATCGAATCTAGTGGATACTGTTTATTACCTAAGGATAATTAGAAAGGTTGTATACATACTTTGTGGCTATCTGCCCAACAGCGAATAGGTCTTGTTTGTATTGATACAATTGAAACGGTATACTTTCCCTGCATGTTTACAGAACATATTCAGCATCTTATCTGCACAAAGTGTAAATCAACACTCTCCATTGCAGACTCAATAAAGGTTCACGCGAAAAAGATTGAGGAGGGAGACCTTGTATGCTCTCAGTGCAACACAAAATTCCCAATCATTCGAGGAATACCTCGATTCGTCCCACTCGACCACTATACGCAAGCGTTTGGTTATCAGTGGCTCCAACACGCAAAAACACAATACGACAGTTTTACAGGGATGCCAGTATCAGAAAATCGAATCCGTATCGAAACAAAATGGCCAGAAAAACTACCCGGTGAAAAAATTCTTGAAGTTGGATCTGGTTCTGGTCGGTACACAGAGCAACTCATTAAGAATGGTGCCCTTATCGTTTCGTTCGATGCAAGTGTTGCCGTTGAGGCGAATTATGAAGCCCACGGAAATAACCCAGCAGTGCTTATTGTACAAGCAGACATCTATAACCTTCCTTTCAGAGATGCCTATTTCGACAAACTTCTTTGTTTTGGAGTGTTGCAACATACTCCGGATCCTAAAAAATCAATTCTTTCCATCGTTTCCAAAGTTCGTCCTGGGGGCAAGTGCGCGATGGATATTTATCGAAAACACCGCTGGTACAGACAGATATGGAATACACGTTTCTGGGTTCGTCCTTTTGTAAAAAAAATGAAACCTGAACGTCTCTATTTACTTTGCACTCGATATATCAACTTCATGTGGCCCCTTGCATGTCTTATTACACGTCTCCCATATGGACGTTCTATAAACCAAAAATTGCTTGTTCCAGAACTCATCACTTCATGGAGATATGAACAGTTTTCAAACGCCCAACATAAACAGTGGGCACTTCTTCATCTTTTTGACTGGCTTAATCCAACCTATGACAAACCTCAGAACATTGAAACATTCCATACATGGTTAAATGAGGCAGGTCTTGTAGATGTGGAAACAAATATTGGGTATTCAGGGCTAGAGGGCAGAGGTGTGCGAAAATAATCCGTATACTTTAAAGACCAAATTTTATTTATACTATTTTCTCCAATATGCGCTTGGCTCGTGAATCCCAGGCAAATCGTTGGACCTGTACAATGGCTCTCTGTTTCATTTCTTCGAATGTGCTTTCTTTCTCAAGAGCCAGCATCATTGCATCTTGGAGTGATTTTTGATCCCCAGGTCTAACAAACAAAACCATGCTTTCATCGACAATTTCACGTACAGAGGGAAGATCACTTGTTATAACTATCTTATTACTTGCAATATACGCAAAAAGCTTTGTTGGAGACATGAAGTTCCTATAATGCTCAGTATCAGGATAATTCATAATGAGAAAATCTACAGACTGAACATACGATGCAAAATCTTTTTGGACCAATGGAAGAAGTGTGAAATCTTCCTTCATTAGGCCCAAACTAAGGCATGCTGATTGTAAAAGTTCTATCTCAAGAGTTTCTAAGCCTGCTATAAGTAGATGTGTGTTGTGCATTAATGCATGGAGTTTAGCAAAGGCTTGAACTAGGTCATCAACTCCTTTTTCTTCTCCCATTGTTTTATATTTTCCTATATATGCAAATATTTTTTTGTCTGTAGCTATTTCAAATCTTTTTCTAATATCAGTAACTGATTTGGTATCTGTAAACTGCTCGAGATTCACACCACTTGGTTCAACAACAATATCTTCTCGCCCCGTGTTTTCTTTGTAATGAGTTCGGAGGCCGTCGGTAATACAAACAACCAAGTTTGCCTTCCGAACCACGTAATGCACAAACACATTGTTATATGTTTTATGGGCTTCAAGTACAGTCTTTTTCTTTGTATGAAATAGTATTGGCAACAGTATCATCCAGGGGTCACGGGTATAAAGAACGTCAACATTTCCTGTGTTTCTCAAACTAAGAAGAACGGCAAACATTTGTGAAAGTCTAGCGATGTAAAAACCAAATTTTCCAAGATTTGGGTAAAAATCTATTGAGCGCATTGTATTTATATGAAATATTTTTTCTACTCCATAAAAATCAAAAGCATTATCAGTAATATAATTTTTCCGAAATGGGCGAAGTAATGTTACCCCGTTTCCCGCCTTAGCAAATGCTTCACATTGCCTCATGATTGCAAGACCTGAGGCCTTTTCATTAGGTATTCGAACACTTGCAAGATAGAGAATATTCATAAAATTAAATATCTACAACAAGATTTATTTCTTTTCCGCTGAAACAAAATATCCAAGTGGAACTCTTACTTTGATGAATGCATAACGACGTGAAAAACGAGAAAGTATTTTGTCTGTACCCATCGCAATATTTTTGAAGAGCATTTTGAGAGGCATCGTTGGGATGCTTCCTCCAAATGTTTGAAATATAACTGAACATGGGCCATCACCAAGTTCTGTTACTACTATATCGGTAAATCCCTGCTCGCTAAGTAAGCGTTCGAGTGTTGCTCGTGTGTAGCGAAAATAGTCGTCTGGGGAACCGTGAATGTTGAAGAAAAAAGGTACTGAAAGATATATATGTCCGCCCTTTTTTAAAATTCGGAAAGATTCACTGAGAAGGTTCTGATAATTAAATATATGCTCCATAACATTAATACAGAGGACATTATCAAATGATGCGTCAGGGAGTGGAAACGGCTTTTCAAAATCAAACACATGTTCAGCTTGTGAAGGAGCTTTATGTGTTCCACTTTGTTCAATGTCAAAATTGGCCACCTCAATTGGCTGTTCTGATTTGAGAAGTGAAAAGTAGCTTGAGCCTTTGTGACCACCCAAATCAATTACACGACCAATGAGTTGTAGTTTTGCTAATTCGGTATCTTCTTTAGTTCGTAGGATTGAGTAGGTTCTCATGTAAGATTATTTTTTGTTTCAATTTCCCCATACACTCCACACACAAGGTCTTTGTCTTTTTGTGTCGCTTTAAGAAGTGCGAGATTTTTTTCTTCCATTGCGCCGAGAACTTTAATACCCAATGAATCATCAGGACAAAGTTCACGATACATGCGTGAAAATGCCGCCATATCCTTAATGAAACAGTGCCCCCCTGCCCCGCGACCACTTTTGTGAATTGGTGAGTTGTAGTATGGCGACATCATGGGATCAATGTTCATGATTTCCTCAACCTGTGTCCACTCGACACCGAGCGTCTGTGCAGTGTCATAAAAAATGTTTGAGAACACAACGCGCATAAATCCATGGATATTGTGGGTGTATTTGAAGAGCTCTGCTGCCTCAGTGGATACGATGAAAGAATGGCCACTTTTTGGAAGAAGGTTCATAACTATTTCTGCAGCGGTACGATGTCCTGCAGAATCGGGTGGTACACCAACAATATTGAACATCGGGTTCGCTGCGTCACGCGCTGCAGTAGCTTCACATAAAAATTCAGGTGAGAAAAGCAATACGATGTTCGGATATGTTGCCTGAAGTTTTTTTGTTGTTCCGGGGAGTAGTGTTGATTTAATAACTGCAATCTTTCCTTCCCCCACAAGGCTGAGTGACCTTTCGACAATACTGTAATCAAATCCTTTGGGTGTTGAGGGGGTTGGCACTGCAATAAAAACAACATCGCATGTTTTTATAAAATCTTTGTTGCCAATATATTCTGTTTCGAGTGAGTAGCGAATTACTTCATATCCACGATTTTCAAAATCATTCGCATAATTTTTTCCAATATATCCTTGTCCGATGAATCCTATTTTCATTTCGTGAAGTTTAAGTTTTATATTTGATTAAACGCGCAATCTCAAAGAGAAGTTGCTATAGTATAGCCATAATCAATAATAATTCCATATATTTCAAGCACATGAGACCATTTTCAAGCCTAGATTACGAACATTTTTATCAACGAGTTCTGCGTGTCATTTTTTCTTTTATACACCGAGCGCTTCGGGGCCTTGCAAACAATCTGCTACATAAGGATGTAATCAAGCCACGTGAATTCAGTAATGCAATCCTCAGATACTATGCGCCTCTTTTTACGGGCAAAATTATAAATGTCTCAGGGTGGAAAGATGGTGACTTTGAAAATGGATTTTATGCAACCTACTTTCAAAATGCAACAAACTATTATGTTTCAAACGCTCCAACCTCAAGTAAGGGCATTGGTTCACTCGAATCTGAAATTGCAATTGATCTTTCGAAACCAATCGATGTTACTTTGCACAAGCAGTTTGATGTCGTCTTTAATCACACTACACTCGAACATATTTTTGAGTTAGAGATGGCATTTAAAAATCTGTGCGACCTTAGTAAGGATGTTGTCATTCTTGTTGTTCCTACCCTTCAACATATACACTTCAATGATGGCTTTGGCGACTACAACAGACTCACCCCGATGGGCATCGTGAAATATTTTGAAAAGAATGATTTTGTAACAATCGTCCTTCAATCAAACGAACAACAGTTTTCTCCCATATACTGTTTTGCAATCGCTGTACGAAAAGGCTCAAAGTATATGGGGCTCATAGAAAAGAATTTAGACTTTAGTATGGGAGGAGAGCTATACGGATCTAAAATAAAAACAGAGCACATCAAAACACACGTTGGTGTTTGATGGTGAATGCCAATTCGGGATTACTTTAATCCAACATTGTGTTCCCTTGCCCAAATTTGAAGGGCCAGAATGTTCCATAGAGGATACAAATAATACCCTCTTTTCTCGACGTGCGCATCCAGTATCTCCTGCACCTTCTCCCAATCAAATAATCCGTCGAGACCATCATAATAACTCGATGAAAAGACGTTCTTAGCAAGCTTGTTAATAATGGGGTCGCGGAACCACTTTGCAGCTGGTGAAAGCCAGCCTCGCTTTGGTTCGCTATAGAGGTGTGGGGGAAGGTACTTTTTGTAGGCACTTCGAATAATACGCTTGCCTTGGTGTGGTAATACTTTCTTCCATATTGAAAGCTCATCAGCCATACGCACCACATCGTTATCGAGGAGTGGAATACGAAGTTCAAGTCCGTGCGCCATCGAAGCATAATCTGAGCGGATAAAGCATTCGTCCGGAAGCCAGGTACGACGGTCGACGTTCATAAATACATCGAGCGGGTGTATGCCTTTAAACATAGGGTCAGCATAGAGTGAATCAAAATACTTTGTCACATTTTGATTGATGGGAAGGTCACGAGTGAGAAACGGTCGAATCTTTTTCTCATCTTTCACCATGAGTGCACGGTGGAGTGGCGTGAAAAATGGTGTCGATAACTTTCCAATGCGTGGACTTACCTTCGCCCCAAGTTGCTGTACAAAGTTTGGTAATTGTTGATAGAGGTATGCCCCCATTGCAATACGATGACGCGTGTATCCCGCAAAGAGTTCATCACCTCCGTCTCCTCCGAGAGCAACCACCACCCCGTCTTTCCGCACAAAATCACTGAGAAGAAATTGCGTGAGTGCGGTTGAGTTTGCGATTGGTTCACTCACCGATGCGAGCATGTTTTCGGCATTACTCCGAATATCATCGAGCGTAATCGTGAGAATTTTGTGCTCCGTTCCATAAAACGCAGAGGTCCGCTTTGCGAGCTGTGCATCGGCATTAAATTTCACACTGTCATTCTCCTCCCCCTTCACTGCTTCAAAATCAACGGAATATGTTTTGGTGTGAGCTGAATATTTTGCCATGTGGTGCACCACAATACTCGAATCGAAACCGCCCGAAAGATAGGCACCAATGGGACGGTCGGACACCATCTGTCGCTCCACCGCCTGGTCGATGGTGTTATAAATTTGCTCTTCTGGAACAGGTTTTTTAAGAGGAAGTGGTTCGAGGTACGAGGCTATCGTAACGTTGCCGTTTTGATATCTTAGTAAATGCCCTGGTTGAAGTTTCGAAACACCCTCTATAAGCGACTGAGGCCCTGGAACATATTCCATACTAAGATAAAATCCGACACTCGTCATATCGAGCATTGGTTTTTCTTTAGCACAGAGAACCGCAGGCATCTCTGATGAGAATGCGAGCACTCCATTTTCTAAGCTGTAGTAGAGGGGTTTAATGCCCATGTGATCGCGTGCGAGAAGGAGTGTATTTTTTTGATTGTCCCAAAGACCAAATGCAAACATCCCGCGAAGCTTTGGGAACATCTCCTCACCCCACTTCGCATATGCAGCAATGAGCACCTCAGTGTCGCTCTGTGTGGTAAACGTGTAGCCATTCTCGAGTTCTGCGCGTAGCTCACGGTAATTATAAATTTCGCCGTTAAACACAATGACGTAGCGCCCATCGGTACTCTTCATGGGCTGAAGCGCAGCATCAGACAGGTCGATGATGGCGAGTCGATTGTGACCGAGTGTGATGCCATTTCCACTCCATATGCGAGAACCATCGGGGCCACGATGACGCGTCGCCTCATTCATGCGCTCTACAAGCACCTCATCATTTTTTGTGACACCGTTTATCGCGCACATATATTCTTTATCATTGAAAACAAATCAAATCCTCCCTCAACCCATCGCCTCAGTTGCTTTGGTGAGAGACCTGTCTCTATACACATACGTGGAATCATAAAAGTTTCTCCCTTGGGCACAAATCGACTGATGGCGGTGTATGCGCGCTTATATCCCGCATCACGAACGGTGAGTATCACCTCAGCATTCATGTGGCGTGGTGTACCGAACGGGTACGCAAAATCAGTGAGAGATTGACTGAGTTGTCCTTCCAGTATTCGCTTGTCATCAGTGATTTCTCGCTCAAGTTCAGTGTCTTGTAGCCGAGTCAGATTTGCGTGCGTGCGTGCGTGACCACCAATGGTTTGTCCGCTATGTGCCAGCGTTCGTACTCCCTTCCACGACAGTGCGCACTTTGGAGTAATGAGCAGATTTTCTTTCATAAATGTATCAGCCCGGGGTTCATCCTCGGCAACATCAATAAGTCCTGAGTTTATGAAAAAAATTCCTTTGACCCCGTACTTTCCTAAAACCGGGAGTGCAACATCCATCCATGACTGGTATCCATCATCAAAGGTAACGAGGACATTTATTTTCTCTGCATCGAGTGCGTCCGTATAAAAATCTTCGGGTGAGATGACATTGTATGAACTTGTAAGCACCCCAATCATTGATTCAAACCATTTAGCATCAGGGACATCGTGGAAGACAACGACGCGAACAAGTGGACCATTCCGCCGTACATATTTTCCGTACAACCAAGATTTTCCCGTTATCGATAAAAGAAAAATGATACTATTCCGAACGGTATGTTTTACGTTTTGAAATTGCATGCTCGTTTATATATTCCACTCTTTTCGCATGTCACGCCCAAGTAGGGTACTCAATTGTGCAACATCGGCTCTAAAGTACTCCGCGAGAGCTTCCCTATTATATGGCTTACTTTCTTTATTTTTTGGGGACTCTTTTGTGTTCACGGAGCGAATCATATCTGGAATACCAAGCTTACGTACAAAATGAACAAACCGATCAAATCCGTGGCGACGGAGGAATTCTGCAATATGATGCATTGCGCGTTCTGGCCCGATGAGTTTTGGCGTACGCGCAACATTGATTTCATCATTCACCATGCTCGAGACAAATGTGTCATCAACTCCTAAAAATTCATAGATGCGCTTCATGAACGCTATGGGGTCTTTCCTGATATCTTCGTAGATAAGTATGAGCATTTGTTCCCGCGGGAATATTTTGAGATACCTCTCAAGTTGTTCTGTATAGAGCCCTTGTTTTCTCACACTCACTTCATCGCTCATGTATGTTTCGAATGAAACCGTTTCAGAAATATCACCCGCTTTAATGGTGTTTCGATATTGTGAGTATGCACGGTCAATGGGGTTTCGTAGTATTGCAATAAGTTTTGCATTCGGGTAGCACGCATGTATGCGCTCAGGGGATTCTTCCGAATACAAGTATGAGGTTGAAAATTCTCCTCGAAGCAGACCTTCTTCACACTTCTTAAAATGTCCTTCGTACCACTCCTTTCCCTCCTCATACCTCGGTCGACTAAAAAAATGGATTTCTTTTACCGGTGCACAGATTTCTGGATGCTCATACAAACACGCATACGCCCATGACGTTCCTGACTTTTGTGCACCTACCCCGATGAAATCTACCATAGTAATCAATTTATCATATTAAACTTACTAATTCCTTTTTGGTCTCGTCGTAAATCCGGTGAAATACGATTTGAGCCTTTTTTGAATAAACTGACGGCCACGATATGTTTTGAAATACTTCTCTCGATGTATGGCATCATTCTCTTTTAAACATGCCTCATAGTAGATAAGTTGAAGTGGCCGTCGATTCATTGTTGATTCTACCCTACCTTTCTCATGTTCCTCAAATCGTCGAGCAAGGTCGTTGGTGTATCCATAGTAGAATTGATTGTCTTTTTTACTCTTGAGCACGTACGTATAGAACATATTTGAAAGACCTTGCTATTTCACTGGGCAGGCCCCAATAAAATCTATCATGCTCTAAATTGCGTAACTAATTCTGTAACTAATTTTTTAAGCGAGTGTTGTTCCTCCACCATACGCTCAAGTTGCTTCCTGTATTCGTCTTTTTTTTCTGCGGGCATTTCACAGAGCGCCCGAATCTGTTTTGCAATTCCTTCCTCAGTAACATCTCTGAGGAGACATTCTGTAGGAATACATGCCTCAAATGATTTGTTTGCAACAAGCACGAGTGCCCCGCACGATGCAGCCTCAAGAACAGTTTTATCCATACTCCCTTCTGGTGTTAGATTAACATACACATCAAACGCACTGTAGATGCTTGGTGTTTCGTAATTTGGTACGGCTCTGTGAAAATGCACATTCGCCTCTGAAAGTGCCTCAAGCTTTTTTTGATACCCTCCTGCGTCATCAGACTCATCACCGTACACATGCATTTCATAGTTGGGTAAAAACTGACTCGCGCTCACAAATAGTTCTGGACGCTTCACGGTTGAAATTCTTCCGAGGAATAACACTGAACGTTCTTTTCTCTCTACCCCAACTTGAGGTTGAAACATCAGAGTATTGATACCAACCGGCATTTGCATCGCGTGCGAGAACACACGAGTGCATGCAAACGGTGATGTATAAAAAACACGCTCCGCAAAAAATGCCGCGATGCGTGTCATGAAGTTCATTTTCGCGTGGTTTCTCCAAAAGTACATGCGCTTCCCCTTGAGGAACCAGAACCAACCCGCAAGCACGATGTAGTGCGGGTTCATATGTGAAAACACCACGTCGTGACTATTACGCAATTTCCACACGTACGAAAACAATCGCCACAGATACCGAGCGTAGTTAACACCCTTTTCTTTCCCGAGCGAGTGCACACTCACATTTTCTGGGAGTTCATGTATCCCCTGTCGTAAGCAGATGACATGAATGTGTTCAAAATGCTTTGAGAGTTCAAGAAGCCACCCATGGAAGAACCCGAGTATGGGATCATCTCTGTCGACGGTTTGGGTAGTAATGAGTAATCTCATGAAAGGGTTATAGCATAATCACTTCGTAGGTCTCAGTGATTATATACCCTATTTAGGCACTAAAAGTAACGCCGCGCAGAATGCTCTCTCCGTACGCACGGAGGTATGCCCCGAAATCCTGCTTAACACGTTCAAAAACAATTTGCTCTGCACTCGAACTAAACTCCGCACGTAGTAGGTTTTGATTCAGAAAGACATTAACTTTTTCGCTGAGACAAAGTGGATTGTTGTGGGAACAAATAAATGCTGAAATCCCGTCAAGAAAAAGTTCGCCGGCAATACTTTCCTGACTTGCAATCATTGGTAACTTTGCTGCAGCAGCCTGTAAAATGAATTCATCTTCTTGGATGTCTTCGGAAAGATGGATGAGCACATTTGCCGACTTCATGTGGGACACCACTTCGTTCGGCATTGGTTCAAATAGAATCTGATTTTGAAGCCCCATCCCGAGAACCTGCTTTTCATACGCGTCGCGGAGTGGCCCGCTCCCAACCACAATGAGACCAATTGATGGATACTGCCTCAGTATATTTTGAAGACCACCGAGGACTTCACTCGTATGTGAACGATTCGTCATATGTGAGACATGGAGCATGATGAAATTGAACTGTGGGTATCTCGTATGGAGGTTCAGGGTCGGCACGAAATCACGCCACGCACTCAGATTGTGGTACATCGGCAAAACTTCGGTGTATGGTTCGAGATCGGGGTACTTTGCAATTACCCTATCACGGAGTGATTCTGTTTTGGTGCGCACACAATCAACTCGAGCAAGGCTTAGTCCTGCCATAAGAAGGCGATATACATTGTTATGATCTACTTGTTTAAACGCTGGATCATATAAATCTTCATGTAAGTGAATCTGAAACGGTCGTTTATACTTTTCTGCGAGGTAGTACGCAGCAACCCCAGATTCAAATGGGTCCTCTGCCACAATGAGGTCTGCACGAAATCCTTGTGCAAATGCGAGCTGTTCCTTTCCTATACGATACGCATCAAATCCAGTCTTCCACCAATAGTTTGAGTGGGTCGGATACATCCACACATTATTTCCAAGTCGCATCGTAACCCGGGTGCCCTCTCCTCGCAAGGAGAGAATAATGACGTGTATTTCTGCAAACATCGAGGAAAGTTCGTAGAGCCGACGTTGTGAAAGGCTATTTGCGTCAAGCATGGTTACATCGCGTGAAAGTATGAGGAGTCTGAGTTGTTCACGCTCCGAGGTGTAGCGAAGGACGGGCTCACTCATTAGTGCTTTTCGCACATCAACACGACTCTCTCCTATTTGACTACGATTCTCGTCTTCTGTACGTACATCCTGTAGCAAATCCCCGTGATCAAGTTTTTCTTTCGATTTAAGCACAGCATCAAGGGCATCGGCAGCGTGCACTGCAGGATCAAGTGATGGGAGATCACCATACATGTTAGGACCTTTTGCCATATGAATATTATACCGCCTCTTCACCCAAAGAAAGAGAAGCTACCCACGTTTGTGCATAGCTATCTCCAGTGACCTCTCCTAGTTTTTGTGCAGTTGCTCTACCTGCCCTGCTACATGATTCACGAAAAGTGCGCTCAGTAATCATGCGTTCCATCCCGCGTACAAATGCATCTTCACCCTGAACGGGCACCACAATGCCGTGCATGCCGTCTTTTACAACTTCTCCAACACACCCCACGTCGGTCGTAATGAGCGGGAGTCCCACTGCCATTGCTTCAACAAGAGTAAGACCGTACGCTTCGTGATCTGACGCAGAGAGAAAAACATCTGCATTCTGCATTTCAGTTTCAACCGATTCAGTCCACGGGATGATAATAACTTTTGACGTTATTCCGAGTTCAGTGATGAGGGAACGAATTTTTTGTTCTTCACTCCCCTTACCCACAATGCGTAACTGAACATTCGGATATAATGCAGAAATTTTTGCAAACGCACGGAGCATGAGCGGAATATTTTTTTCTGGCGCAAACCGACTTGCAATCAAAAATACAAACGGGTCGTGGTCGTGAACGGTATGCGGTGCATGGAGAAATGTCTCGAGCTCAGGACGAATCGGTAGAACGGTGATGCGCGCTTCATCAATACCCCAGAGAATGTGCGAACGCTTGATGCGTTCTGAGACAACACGGATTCCTTGTGCACGCCCAAGGATGAAGCGCGCGTACCAAAGACGAAACCGTCGTAGGAGTGATGTTCCCTTCCAGTACGGCGAACCAAAATAATCACCGTGTATCTGGATATGCAGTCGTGTGTTTTTATACAATGAAAGAAGATATGAGACAAATCCCATTTCAAACGGATCTTGTGACGAAACAACTATTGGTGTGTTTTGCTTTTTAATAATGTTCCGAGCGATGAGAAATGCATCAAAAAGCATGCCCACTCTTGTTTTTGAATTAGTTGGATACAAGTGCAAATTGCCTTCGTGCTTTTCTTCATTGAATCCATGTTCCTTTCGCGTAAGTACCACGATGTGGAATTGATCAAGATAGGTTGCATACCCATGCATGCGCTCACGCTCACGACTTTTCGCTTCTAAAATATTTCTTCCAATACTGAGGGTGAGTACATTCATATTCGTGATAGTAATTGCACAAATTCCCGACTCACAATATCTTCATGGAACATTGCCACCTTGTTAAGCGCATTGTTTGTGAGTAGGTTGCAGAGCGATGCATCATCATGGAGTGTCATGATTGCCTCCATAATTTTTTCCGTATCGTTAAATGGAACGAGGAGCCCCTGCTCTCTGTGGGCAATGAGTTCTGGGTTACCACCAACGGGCGTTGTAACAATCGGCGTTCCTAAACTCATCACTTCAATCAGCTGGTGAGAGAGGCCTTCGTATGAGGTGTTGAGCACAAAGACGTCAGCCGCGCGAATATGCTTTCCAAGCTCTGCCCGTTCTACAACACCTCTAAAGTGCACAAAACTGGAAGCTTCTTTTGATGCAACATATGCGGTAAGAGAATCAAGAAGTGCCCCTTCCCCAAAAATCTGGAGCGTCACCAGAAGTCCTTTGGCCCGTAAGTTCACTACTACATCAATGAGTGCTTGTATCCCTTTCCATGGCACAAGTCGCGCAATGGTGACGACCACAAACTCTTCATACCCGAGCTCGGTGCGGAGTGTCTCTCTTGACCCGGGAACATCAATAACTTTAAGAGCACTATAAATGCGTGAAATTTTACGCTCATCAATTCCCCACTGCATCACAACCTTCCGCATGTATTCGCTCGGCACAATAATTTTTGCTGCACGCTTCGCCACGCGATATTGAATCCACGCAAGTACTTTCACTTTCCATGAGCGCTTTTTTGATACCAAATATTCGTCGAGTGTCAGAGTAACCCCAAATCGCTGTTGACCTTGTTCCCATGCGTAGTCACCCGGTACGCGAAGGAGGAGTGGTTTTCTGAGAATTAAACTTGCTATAAGTGCCGGAAGTCCAACACTCACCGTATCGAGCGCATAGAGTACATCGTGAGTTCGCCCCATACGTATGAGCGCGAGCGTGTACATACAATGTCGCAAAATTTTCGGATACTTTGCTACGATGCGATACGGCACCACACTAAAACCAACACCATGGAGTGGTAGGTGTTTTTCAAGAAAAGCCGTATACGTGGCCGGCCCACCCATTTGGGGCGGATACAGCCCGGTGGCAATGAGGAGCCTATTTTCATCAACTTTTTGTGTGCGGTCATATCTTCGCATGCCCCTACTCTAACAAATTAAACAGCCTTCTGGATGCACACACCTGTACATGAGCCAAACCTGCGCTATAGTTGTGGTATGGACCAAAAACACGGATATTTCGTCATATCGCTCGATTTTGAGCTCTTCTGGGGCATGTTTGATAAGTATTCGCTCCCCGAATACGGCCCACGAGTGCAGGGCGAACAAACCGCCATTCCCCGTATGCTTGAGCTTTTTAAGAAGTACGACATCCATGCGACGTGGGCGACCGTCGGTATGCTCATGGCACGTAACAAAGAAGAACTTCTTTCGCTTCTCCCTCCCTCAGAACTTCGGCCATCGTATGAGGACATGCGCGTGTCGGCGTATGAGTACATCAAAACAGCAAACCTGCCTGCGTCCGCAGGACAGGCAGGCCTCGGAGAGGATGAAAAATCTGACCCCTACCATTTCGGGTCATCACTTGTACAAAAAATCAAAGCAACTCCCCATCAAGAAATTGCAAACCACACCTTTTCACACTACTACTGTATCGACGGTCATGAGAACCGAGCAGAAATTTTTGGAGCGGACCTCGATGCGCATCGCAAGGTTGGAGATACGTATGGCATCACCACCGAGTCAATGGTATTTCCAAGAAATCAGATGAACGATGACGCACTTCGAGTGTGTGCACAAAAAGGAATTCGTGCGTACCGCGGAAATGAAGATCACGTGCTCTACCGCCCACGAAAAGATTCTGAACAATCGTATTTCATTCGTGCATTTCGATTACTTGACCACTACATAAATATAAGTGGACACCATACGTATCCGCTGACAAACGTCGGACCTGAAGGCCTCATCAATATTCACGCGAGCCGTTTTTTGCGACCGTGGAATTCCCTACTTAAACACCTCGAGTCACTCCGTATGCGACGTATAAAAAACAGCATGACACATGCTGCAAAAAAGGGCGAAGTATTTCATCTCTGGTGGCACCCGCATAACTTTGGTCTGAACCAAGAAGAAAATTTTAGAAACCTTGAAGGAATTCTCACGCACTACGCATATCTAAAATCAGTATACGGCTTTGAAAGCGCCTCAATGCGCGATATTTCTAAATTCGTTTTCGAACAAGCTGTTTAAGACTCTTTGGAAGCGAAATACCAAACATCCGCAGTGTTCGATTTACCCACTTCCCCACAAATACAATTGACACTGATATGCGACTATCGAACCAGTGTTTTTTGATAGTCTCATGGATATTGGGAAGCGTACCAAAAAAACGTGCGTGCTCAGATGAAATTACGTACGCACCCGTTTTAAGTTTTTGGGTAATTGCCGACTCGGTGAACGTATCAACTGAAAGTGTGACAATCGGCGCACCAAAGTGTTCCTTCCGGTGAAAATCAACACCACCGGTTGCGAGAAGTGTTGGCTTTTTTGCTCGAAGCTTTTCGAGCAATCTGAGTGAGCGCGTACGAGGTACGCGCTTTCCGTCATACTGTTGGTTCCACACCTCAAGTGCATCGATTTGTTCCAGTAAGCCGTCTTCAACTGAAAATGCGTTTCGGACCGGATGCGCCAATACCACAAACGATGCTTTGCGCGTAGAGAGATGGAGTGCCGGAAGTTCAGGTGCGTAGCTTCCAAAAAACTCGCGCATTCCCACGAGCAAAATATGTGTTCGCCGATACGGAATTTCAAACCCCGGAATAAACATGAATGTATCGTCCGATAACCTTTCACACTCCTCAACAAATATTCGTGCACGCTCCTTTGTGAGCTCATCGGTATGTTCGGTCATGCAAGCAACACTCACCCCGTTTTGTTGAAGGAGCGACTTTAACTCAGGAAGCGATAACTTCGCATCATACGAATAAGTCGAATGTGTATGCAGTATTGCTTTTACCTCCATATTATTGAATATATACGATACACTATTTTCTACCCTACTCATAATAAATCAAGCTACTTTGATTATTCAACTACTACCGGCTAGAAGCCGGTAGAATGGACTCGAGTTGAAACCCGAAATAAACGAACGACGAAACGTACATGTGCGACATATACTCTTTGTACAAGCAGGTTAACAGGGTTCCTTTTGGATCTTGAAAGGATCGCCTGAAGGCGAGGGATTAGAACCCAAAGATTGATATTCATAATTACCTTTATCTCATGCTATAGCATGAGATAAAGGTAATTATGTTAATTCAAATTTTTTCTTTAATTCAACATCTTTCCCTGTTGTGGACACCGTCATGTATAACACTTCTTTATCAAGAAAATTTGCCGTTTTAATAAGATCAATTACTTCCTCTACATCATATGGATATACCCAAACGCTATCTTGCAGTCGCACGAAACCGACCTGTTGGAGAAGGAGACGAAGTTGTTCCCTACTTCTTTTTCGCTCCTCACCGACATCAAACGAAACAATTCTCCATTTTTTATCCCACTTCTCTGTAGGGGGTGGATAGGTTCCATATTCAATCAAATGGAGCCTTCGTGCACCTTCTTTTGATAACCTGAATTGCCCATTTTTTGCTTTTTTAATGAGTCCTTTTCGCTCAAGACGAGTGATGGCCTCAGTAACAACATACTTCGGATTTTTCTTGCGTCTTCGTTCTTTATCAAAATACGCAATCATTTGTAATGCATTCGGTGCAAGAACTGCAACGGTAACGACACCGAGAACTCCCAGAACTGCGAGTGACTTTAAAATGACGCCCTCAATATTTACTCTACTGCCTGATCGAAACTTTTCAATTTCAAATTGTTTCATAGATTATTGAGTTTACCTTTATACTCTGCTATAGCAGAGTATAAAGGTAATATTCTATTAGACAAGTCAATTGGACAGAAACGTGTGTGTAATTGATTGCGTTTCCACACGAAAACACAATTTAAAATCGTTTTTTTAGAGCATCAATGACTTCAAAAAATGCGGGCTTTGGATCGCTCCACGACCATACGTCACTCTGTGTACCCTTTGGGAGAAAAAGGAAATCTCGGAGTGCTTTGGTACGTTTTGGATAGAGTACTCCACGCATCCTATCACGCTCAAAAAATACACGGAGGAGATGCATGCAGTCCCCAAGAAAATGTCGCGTGGTAACTCCTTCCCGCGCGGTTACTACCATACTCGGAAGACTCTCTCCAGTCACGAGTTGATAATAGAGATATGGCATATCAACTCCCGCAGCAACTGAGAGCGGGAGCGAACCCCAGAAACGTCCATTAATCTCCATGAGCTTCGGTTCACGCGTGTCACTGTCGACTTTAAACTCAACCATGACGGGTCCTGTCCAACCGAGTTTCTGAATCAGTTTTGTCGCGTATGCTTCAAGGGTATTTTTGAGTTCTCCCCCTCCGACCGTTTCTTTAAGCACTGATGCGCCACCGCTCGGCGAAAGTGAGCGGAGACGATGATGAGTAACAATCGCAATCGCCTTCCCTTTCTTTGCAATCATTTCAACACCGTACTCCTCTCCCACAAGCAAATCCTGTATAAGTGGCGACTCTCCAAGCGTTTCTTTAAGTGTCAAAAATTTCTGCACCAGTTCTTCTCCTCCGTGTACAAATGAGGCACTCCCAAATACACCCACGCCATCTTTCCACGTCACACTGCGACGAGTCTTCACCACAGCAGGATACGTGAGTGACTTCGCGAGATGTTCAACCTCCTCTTTAAGTTCGGGTGTGTACGTCGTAATGGTTGGCACTCCCGACACGCGCGCGAGTGAATTCGTGCCCGCTTTATCAAATGCAATTTCAACAGACTTGGAGTCCGGAAACATGAGCGTCATATCTTCACTCAGCATTTCGCGCTTTGCGTAGAGCGCAAGGTATGTTGCATCGCTAAACGCATACACAACGGGCTTCCCGCCCTGTCGTATCGCCTCCGCGCGTATGGCACGCACAAATCCTTCCACATCAGTGTATGGAGAGGGATAGGTGAACCGTGCACCAGCATACTTTGAGTGAAGCGCCATACCACTTTTTCGCTCTGCACCAACCGATACAAAAATTTCTCGTTTCCCCAAAGAGCGCACCGCAGAAAGCGCGCTTTTAAGCTGTCCGTCAAGAATGATGGCTGGTCGCATGTGTCCCATACTAATACGCAAAAAATCCCCTGTCTATTCTTACTGCTCGTATAGTAGAACAAACATTCCTATTACACAGTTTCAGTACTTATTCGCCATTTTTAAGCCTGATATAGTACACTATCTCTATGCGCATTCTTCTTGTAACCCCACTCTATCCACCCGATATTGCTCCGCCTGCTCCGTATGTTAAGGAGCTTGCATCTCGTATCAAGGAAAACCACGAAGTAACGGTGCTCAGTTACAACTACATTCCCGAAGAAATGGATGGGGTCTTTTGCAGAACAATTCAAAAACATCTTCCCCTTTCTATTCGACTCATGCGGTTCGCGTGGACCTTATGGAAAGATTCCCGCAGTGCTGACATCGTCTACGTCCAAAATGGCCCCTCGACAGAGCTCCCGTCATTGCTTGTTGCACTCTTCGCACGCAGACCATACATACTCCACCTTGGGGATGAGACCGCACTCAGGCAAGCATCAGAACATTTTCTATTTCGTATGTTACTCAAAAGTGCAATACATCATGCAGAGAGCGTGGTTATTCACTCGAAAACAAGTGCGTATACCGCACCTTTTCAAAGTCATCTACGAAAGTTCATTGACCTTGATCGACCCCTCGCGCGCCCAGAAATACTCCCGTTCGCCCCTCACCCCACGGAAGCATTTATTGCCTATGAGTCATCGTGGCAACTGCATATACAAAGTTTGATTTCTTTCTTTGCTTCATGAAAAATACTATTGATCCAAAAATTTCTTGGGAGACCTACTGCACGAGTGAACTCGCACTCCTCACGCCAATTCTAAATGCGAATGGTTTCAAACTCTATGATAGTCAACCGCACCTTAAGGGTGAACGCTACCTCATGAACGCGGTCACGACCACGAGCGGGAAAAAACTTATCCTACTCGGACATGATAGTACGGGAACGAATGTGGTCATCAAAGCGACACGAGATCGCGCAGGAATTAAAGAACTCAAGCACGAGCGTATCTGTCGTCAGGTACTTGAGGAAATTGATTTCGCGGGAGAAGTGTTTCATACACCCGAGGAAATAGCCTTCCTCGAAGAAAATGGGTTTGTTATTTCAGCACAATGCTTCATCGAGCAAACACAGAGTTTCCTTGAGCGCCCAATTGATGAGCAATTTGCGCTTGCCCTCACGGCCTTTAAAGCACAAGAGAGCGCACATGCCACCACTTTCAAACATCAACACCTCATTCGTAATACGTACGGCATGCGCGACTCAAGAACCTACTTGCATTCGTTCCGCACCTTTTCAAAAAATATTGCTAAAGCACTCCCCGAGGAAGCTGAAATACATGCACTCCTCAAAAGTGGCGAGGAAATGCTCATGAACCACCAACTAATCATCGAGCAGTACACTGGCTTTCTCACCCATACCGACTTTGTCCCCCACAACATTCGTATCAAAGGAGACACGATATTCCTCCTCGACCACTCATCACTCACCTTTGGCAACAAGTATGAAGGTTGGGCGCGCTTCATTAATTTCATGACGCTCTATAATCCTCCGCTCCAAAGAGCCCTCGAGCAATACGTGCGAGAAAATCGGACTATGGAAGAGTCTATTGCGCTCCGCATGATGCGCATCTACCGCCTCGGGGAAATTATGTGGTACTACGCTCGCACACTCGAACTCAGTACCGATAATCTCCATGCACTCAATACCGCGCGCGTATATTTTTGGACGCAGGTGTTATCGTACGTTCTACGAGAAGAAGAAGTTCCCATAGCGGTTATCGGTGCATACAAAAATCTGCGTGACTCGCTTCGCAGTGAAGACGAAAGAAATCGCCAAAAGGGTCTCCACTAGAATTTCACCACAAGACTAACTACCACACTAAAAAGGGGCGCTCGGGGCCGCTAGGCCAAGATTTACCCCATTTTATTATGGTAGTTAATTTGTTTCTGTGATTCGATCAAATATCCGCGTGCGCATTTTTTCAACGACAATATCCCAGTCGTATTCTTCTTCAACCATTTTTCGTGCGCGCTCGGTTACTTCTTTCACTACCTCAGGATGTGCCAAAATATCGAGGACGGCATCTTTTATTTGTTCAGGGCTATCAATATCAACAGCCCAACCTGTGGTGCCCTTTTCAGGGTTTCGCTTTGCATCAAAAAGAAAATCAGCAATGCCACCAGCCTGTGTGGCAACAACCGGCATACGGCACGCCATCGCCGAAAGAAACGCATTCCCAAGCCCCTCAGAACGCGATGGGCCCACAAAAATATCTCCCGCAAAGCGATATTTTGTAACTTCACTCCGATCAATCTGACCGGTGAAAATGACCCGTTCTTCAAGCTGTAATTCTCGCGCCAAGTTCTTAAGTGGTTCTTCTTCCGGCCCACCACCCACAACGAGCAATTTAATATTCATCGGTAGAAGGAGTAGTGCACGAATAGTTGTATCGAAGCCTTTCTGATGTACGAGTCGTGCGGTGTTCACAAGGAAAATATCACCCTCTTTTTTACCAATTTTTTGTTTGAGTGTCTCAACCTCTCTGGGGTCAAATGTTGGTTTAATCGACTCTGGGTTGGCACCGTTCCGTATAATTTGAGTATCACCCCGATAGCCCATACGTCTTGCCCACGCGCCGAGAAATGCTGATATAGGCTGTACCACCGTCGCATGTGTAAACGCGCGTTTAAAGAGTGGCCACACCGGTTTCATGATTCGTTCAATGTACTCGGGTGGGTCACCTTCTTGAAGCGTGAGCGCGTATGGTACCTGTGTGAGCAGATTAAAAATCGATACGGGCACACCCGTTCCATGTGCCATTACTGCCCATGCGCCATCATAGTGATACTTACGATGCAAAAAATACGCCTTGATACTGGCTGCAATCTGGAAAAAATGTTTGTTGTAGTGGAGCGGAAACTTACGACGCTCCAGAAGAGAAGCATTGGGTTTTCCAAAAAGACCAACGCGATGAATGATCACATTTCCGATTTTCCCGACTCGTGGCACCGCACTATCGTAGTAGAGGGTCACCATATGAAACTCAAACTCTTCAGGGCTCATGCGGTCAGTAATTTCTTGAATCGCCGCTTCGGCACCCGAAATAGTTCCGGGCAAATAATCGAGTGAGAAGATGAGAATGCGCTTTGCCATTTTCTATATTCTATTTTCTATATTCTCTTTAATATAGTCTTGGATATGGTGTTGTGGCACCCATCCCAGTGCCCGTACTTTTTCTGAATCAGCGTCGGGTGAAGTGCGCGATGACTCAGTCTGCGGGAGCATCTCGATTTCTCCACCAAACATATTCGCTACTTCAAGTAATGAAAAAGCTTCGTCGGTGCCAATACCAAAATTATCGCCTTCGCCCTTTTCACCCGCAAGCACGATTCCCTCTACGGTATCGAGTACATGTGTGAACGCGCGCATTTGCGTCCCTGGTTCACGGACTTGAAGTGACTTCCCCTCAAGCTTGCGACGACGCCATGTTTCTATGACTGTTCCGTACTCTTCGATTGAACGTTCACGGGGGCCATATACGTTGTAAAAATACACAACGGCGTATTTGAGGTCATACCACCGTCCATAATTCACCACAAGTTCTGAGTTCGCTGCTTTCATCCATGTGTACGGGGAGAGATCGCGACCAGCGACTCCATCTTCTCGTTCACCAACATGTTTTGTCGACGACCCCGCGTAGACGAGCTTACATTTTTTCGCGCGCCAAAATTCAAGCACTCCAAACGTGCCAAGGATATTAAGATCAAAAACGAGTTCAGGCTCTTCCAAACTCTTTGCTACACGAGAATACTCACCAAGATGATAAATGACATCGGGTGTTTCAGAGATAAGTGTCGCGATGTCTTTAGTGTGCCCTGTTCGATATTCAACACCTTCAACATGATTTTCTGCCGAACCGGTGAAGTAGTTGTCGAGTGAAATCACGCGGTGGCCCTCTTTAACAAGACGCTCACAAAGATGTGAGCCTATGAATCCCGCCCCTCCGGTAACTACGACTGTCTTGGATAAATTCTCAGTATTCATAGGGTAGATTGATTTGGTGATTTGCTAGTGGCCGGGGCGGGCAGGCCCGCCCCTCCCGTTACGATGATAATTTTTTGCTCAGTCATAATTCCCTATAATAACAAATATATACTGAAAAAGGTCGCGGGGCACACTGTGCGCCTCGCGACCTTTGAATTCTCCTCTATTCCCGTCCTTTGAGGTACTTTTTGTTAATCATACGAACTACTGTTTTTACCAGTTCCTTATCCCCTCTCAAAACGACAACTTCAACCCTTGTAAGCCGTGTCTTTTCATCAAGTCGCCGAATCTGTATTGTGACCGTATCCCCGATATAAATCTTTGCCTTCGGGTAGAAGGATTCGAATCCGACAAGTCCAAATTTTGAAAGATACTTACAGAATATCGGTGAAAGCGACGTAATAATCGCCGTCCCCTGCACTATCTGCAAACCCTCCATCGAGTGCAGGTCAAAATTTGAATCTCCCGAGATGCGGAGAAATGACTCACACCACTCAGGACTGAAGGTGAAATTTTCTGTAACTGTCTCACCCTCCTTGAGTTGTGAACAAGAGTTAACACCAGCGAGAACATTTTTAGACATCTTATGTCTCCAGAAGTGGATTTAATCTGAGTGTATTAGAACACGCTTCAAGTTCTAAGTCAAACTCTTTCCTCGGCGTGTATAAAGAGCAACAATACCGAGCGCAATAATTAGAAGGAGTCCAAATTGGGGTAATTTACTCGTGAGCGCTCCCGCTTTCACTTCCCCAACATCACTCACTTCTTGCTTTCCAATTGGAATGACCGTATCGGTTGTGGTTGATTCAAGTGTCGTGGAAGTTCCAAGTACTTCTGGATTGTTTTCTTCCACCATTGCAACTTCATGTTCCTTTTGAACTAGAGAACGTGCAACCACTTTTTTTTGAGTGACCACTGTGGCAAGGTTTTGAGACTGTGTTTGTGTTCCAGAAACAACTGCGGCAACAACTATGTTCTGCGTATCGTAGAGTGCCACGTTTTGCGCCGAGCCTTTCAGGAAGCGGTCATGATGAATGGTAATCGTACTATTGGGGAGAAGAAGCGTGTGAGTAGGAATCACGACATCACTCGTACCACGAAGCGTAAAACCTGAAAGATCAATTTCGTACTTTGCATTATTGTGAATTTGGATATTGCCCGTATCGGTACGCGTGAGTGAAAACGTGACGGGAAGAACGGTGATTTCATGACGGGTGAAGGTTTTGTTTTTTGCAAACTCTCCTTCAACGATAACCACGTACTCACCCGGATACGTGAAGGTATGCGTTACTTTTTTCCCCGCTCCGGCAAAGCTATCGCCAAAGCTCCACGCATACACGAGGGAGTTCATGAGTGTTTCGCCGAGACCACTCGGTGTCACTTCAAATGTCACTTCCTGATTCACATAGGCAATCGTAGGAGCTTTGATACTGAGCGTGAACACTTTCTTCTCGGGAACAAGGGTGACTTTTTTTGACCCCCCGCTTGATTTTGATGCTGTGACTTGAGGTGCACTTCCAGTGCTGTTTGTGTCCTCATTGTTTGTATTTTCGTTTTCATTATTGGTATCTGGTGGAGGAACACTGGTGGTGGTGTTCGTTTCCCCTGGCGTTGGCACTCCGGTAATCCATCCGCTCTGCGTTCGCTGTGCGGTGTCTTTCGTTGTATTATCGCCCCCGATGTTTGACCACTCTTCCCCTCCCGCAACTTGGTCTTCGATTGAAGCGTCACTGCGACGCAAGGTGAGCGTTCGACCGTCGTTACTGAGCGCTCCCGTATATATTAAAAAGGCGGTTCCAGAAACCGTGTCATCATCGGTGCGTTCAAGGACAGCGTACTCGCCGGCACTAATGGAACCGGCGAGTGGAATATTGAGAGATACATTATCACTAAGTACCCAACCATCAACCGGCACATCCTCCCCGCCATCGTTATAGAGCTCAATCCACTCTTCATTGGGGCCAACGGTCGTCCCCATCCATGCAACTTCATTGATAAGTATTGCTGCCTCGGAAGCGTGTGGGAAGAAAAAAAGTATCATTAAAACTACGATCAGTTGTGCTGGTCTCATAAAAATTACAGTGGTGGTTTATCGTGTAAATTAACCCTCATCATCCGCTCAAGTTCTTTCGCGGTAATAACATTTCGTGACGGTTGTTGTGCTGGCTCTACCGGTCGTGTCGGCTGTGGAGCTCCCGGCTGTTCTACTACTTTCACCGGAGAAACAACAGGTGCAACATTGGGTGTTTCTGCAACCGCAACGGTTTCTTCCTTTTCTGTATGCAGTGCGTTTGCGAGCAGATTTTGAAGCTCACCACGCGACTCCTTAAACTTCTGCTCTTTTTCGAGATGACGTTTGTCAGGAACTCCCGTCTGCTCTTTCGTCGCTTCAGCACTCACAATATTTTTGAGCACTGAACGCAGTTCATTTAGATTCTCTTCTCTTGAATGGTGTGGTCGGGCTGGTTCTTGCCCTTTAGACTGAGGTGGTCGTGCACCTCCTTGCTGATGCGGAGGTCGCTCTTCTCGTTTAACAAAGTTTTGTTTTCGCTCTTCCCCTCCTCTCAGGTTTCGCTCTGGTTCTGTTGGCTTTGGTGCTGGTGGAGTAGCTGGCTGTGCAGTTTGTGAAGTAACATTTGCTTGTGGCGCTTGAGTCGACGTTTCTGCCCTAGCCGGTACTCGTTCACTTACCGGAGCTTGCGGAACTTTTCTTTCAAAAGTTTCTCTCGGTGTTACCCGGATATCTTTCGTCTCTCGTGTTTCTCCCTGCTCTTTTTTAGGTTCGGGGTTACTCGCCTCTGTGCGCAGTGGCTTGGGTGGGTTCACTGGCTCATGGAACTTATGAATCTGTATCTCAACATCGTGTCGCAAATGTGAAAACTGCTTCCGACTCGACGCGATGACCATATCTTTGCAGGAGACGACCGGAGGCTCAATCTTTGGAAGTGTTGTTGCAGAAAATGGTGGTGAGCCAATGCCATCAATCATGAGGGTAAGATACACTTGCGCAAATCCGAGATTCACAATATCGGTCGCTAAAAATTGTGGCGAAAATATTGTTTCAAGGAGTTCCGCATCAAGCGGACCTACTCTGAAAGAAATAATGGTGCCCACGTTTCCAAACACCGCGTCACGAACCTCCTCCTCCATCTGAGTAATGTACTGATGAGCAATCGTGAGATTGAGATGATACTTACGCGCCTCTGAGAGGATGTTCGCAAAAGTCGCGTTTGCAAACGATTGAAATTCATCAACATAGAAATAGAAATTTGGCATATCGCGCATCTTCTCAGGACTTAAGTCTGCGCGACTCATTGCAGCAAGATAGATACGCGTAGTGAGCATTGAACCAAGGAGGTTCGCATTTGATTCTCCAATGAGCCCCTTAGAAAGGTTTACAATGAGAATCTTTTTTTGATCCATCATCTCGCGGATATCAAAACTCGATTTGGGCTGGCCAACAATATTGCGGATGATAGGGTTTGCCGTAAATTGTCCAATCTTATTTTTGATGGCGTCCCCCGCCTCTTGCATGTACCGTTCGTTGTATTTTGCAAATTCATCAACCCAAAAAGATTTCACCCCAGGGTCTTTGAGATTGTCGACGACCTTCTTGCGATAGTCTTTGTCGGAGAGCATGCGGTTCACCCCGAGGAGTGTTGAATCTGGGTACTCGAGAAGTGCCATGAGCGTGTTCTGGAGAATATATTCCATGCGGGCAGACCATGCATCAATCCATATTTTTTTGAATACCGACATGAGTCCTGAAACCACAAGGTGTCGCTTATCAGGCCCCACGTCTTCCATGATGTTAAATGAGACCGGAAACCCCGTATCAAATGGTGCAAAATAGAGCACATCATTCACCCGATGTTCGGGGACATAGTTAAGGAGTGTTTCTGCGGCAGAACCATGTGGGTCAATGAAGGCTAAACCTTCCCCATTCTGAATATCCTGCACCGCCATGTTCTCAAGGAGTGTCGACTTACCCATGCCCGTCTTACCAATTACGTAGACATGGCGCTGGCGATCTTTCGCTTTGATACCAAAGGCAACATCGCGCCCGCGTGCATCGGTACGCGCAAAGAACGTAATCTTGTTAGGATCAAATGCCATACCAAAAGTATAACAGACAAAGCACGATGAATGATTAACGATAGTGGGAATTTATTCAGCAGGAAGCAATGCCTCTCTCGTATAAATATTTGACGGTGCCCAGATCATCCACGAATTAACTCCCGCATCATAGCTTGCTTGAATTTCTGCACGCACATCGGTCGCATCGTAATCTCCTCCATAATCAAAATCTTGTATCCACGTACGAAGTCGGTCGCCGGTAAAGACCGGCTTTGAGTAGACCGCTGGCGTCGTTGTTCCGATTCGTTCATGAAGAAAACCTTGCATCGGCGTTGTAGAAGACATCATGCGCTTCACTCCCGCACTCATCGCATAGTTCACTACCTTGTATGGATAGTCATTTGGGTTGCCGAGACCGAGGAATGATTTCGGATAATGGGATGGATAGACCATGGGCGCCACAAAATCAAAGTACGGTGCGGCACGATCTTGGACCTGACCAATTGAGAGATCGTCAAAATTGGTAGCAGTCATGCCAAAAAGATCCACCGATGTCCATGGTGTAGTTGAAGGCCGACCGGTGTTTTCGTGGCGCACGGAAGTGAAGAGCGTTTCATCATCGAGTTTTTCGTTGAGATATTTGAAGAATGCTTCAAGGTTAGCTTGTTTGTCGGCTCCGTATTCACTCTTCATACTATTCGGGAATGCAATGTCCTTCATGTTTCCGTCAGACGGATACCGCACGTAATCGAAGTTGAGTTCATCAAATCCAATGTTGTATGCGTTAGCGGAGAGTTCTATGATATGGTCCCAATATGGTTGTGAACCTACATCTATAAATGAGAGTCCTTTTCCATCACGCCATATTGACCCGTCAGATGATTTTGCGACTGCGAGTTCTGGATGGAGTTCTGCATAGAATGGGTCTTGGAACACAGTGATACGTGCGATTACAAAAATATTCTTCTCATGAAGTGTTTTAATGAAAGCCTGCATGTCCCTCGTCCCACACCGTGCACTTTCCCACGCCGGTTGCCATGTTGGGGATGCGGGAGGGAATGAAATGGTTCCTGAATAATCCTTCACATCAATCACCACTGCATTAATTTCTGTTTCATCAATAAGCTTTACGAGACGGTTTCTAAAGTCAGTTGTCCCTGCAACACAGGAGGTCATGTAGATTGCTTTCACCTGCTTGGGGAGGGGTACATGCGTAATAACTTCTCGCGTATCAACTGGTGGAGGAGCGGCCTCGACTGTACTCGTCGCTTCCTTCTCTTTTAGAGAGGTTTCATCAATGACGTACTCAACGGTGTTCACTCGCGAGAGTGCAAAGTGTGACACAACCAAAAAGCTTGTTGTGATGAGTCCGACTGCCACGTAGCGGTGCATACAGATGGTATAGCTTATTCCATTACCTGGGAAGACTCCTCGATTTGAGTAATGCGTACACTTTCAACAAAAGCATCCCCTTTTCGTTCGCCGACCCCTTGCTCAAGTGAGCGGAGGAATGCGGTGCGACGCAAATTGTATCCGACAAACATAAGGAGGACACCGCCTACAATAAAAATTTTTTCCTTCCAGTCCCCTGGCACACCGAGAAACGAAGTAAAGAAAATTATGAAGCCTAAAACAAAAACGAATGATTCTCGTGACATATCGCTAGTATAGCGTACAACCTCAACTTTGCGAAAATGTGGAAAACGTCATCATTTTCCGTCAACAAGCACCACAAACTCGCCTCGGACATGGTCAGGATTTTCGACGAAATAGGTGAAAACTTCTATTGCTGTGCCCCGAACGAGTTCTTCGTGCATTTTGGTAAGTTCTCGTCCAATCATAACCACATGATTCTCGGTGAGTATGTCTTTTAAAGATTCAAGTGTTTTCATAATCCGGTGTGGTGATTCGTAGAAAATAACCGGTCGTTCTTCATCATGTACTTCAGCAAAAAATGTCTGTCGTCCTTTCTTATGGGGGACAAATCCTTTGAAGGTGAACTCATTTCCAACAATGCCTGAAATTGAAAATGCTGCCGTAAGGGCTGAGGCGCCAGGGATTGCGTCGATGCGCGCCTGCTTGTCCTCCGGCAGGCGCCCGTTTGCTTCGCGCACTTTTTGTATAAGAAGCACCCCTGGGTCACTGACCCCCGGTGTCCCCGCATCTGAAACGAGCGCAATATGCTTCCCTTCCTCAAGGTCACGAAGAATATCCTCATGCACTTTTTCAGATGCGTGCGCATCATATCGTTTTGTTTTTGTAGGAATCTCATAGTGTTTGAGAAGTTTCCCCGTCACACGCGTATCTTCTGAGAGGATGTAATCAGCTTCTTTAAGCACACGAAGCGCCCGAAGTGAGATGTCCTCAAGGTTCCCTATTGGGGTTGCGACGACTGAAAGTTTTCCTGTCATGTTTCGTATACTTCAGAATTTGTATGTTTTCTCATTTCGAAATCGTACAGCGTCAACAACTCCACGACCTTTCTCAATATGGAATATAATCCGAAACTTTCCCTTCCGAATACGATAAAGTTCTGTTCCGGTTAGTTTAATCGGTGAAAACTGTTCTCGTGCTTTTGGATCATCGAGTGAATCAATGATGCGAAGAAGTACTTCACGATCGAATTTTGAGGCTTTGCGAAGCAACTTTTCAGTTTCGTTCATGATTTTTAAGGGACCTTCGAATCATGCGCGCAAACTTTTTTGCAGGTATTCCCTTACCGCCATTGTCGCGTACCGCGTCAAAAAGCGTTACCCACTCTTCCTCACGTTCATCTTCGGTATAGAGAGGGGCAATGCGAAGCTCTCCTTCCTCAATGCGGACAACAACAGACTGCATGTTACCCATTTTTCGACGCCACGAAACAGGGAGTGTAATCTGTCCCTTGCTCGTAACCCTTTGAATTTTTTCGGTCGTTTTCATAATTCTTACTTTACTACTTTCTTATTTTCTGTCAATGCACGTGCTATCTGAGTAATATCTCCAGCTCCCATTACCACCACAACATCATCTTTGCTTACCGATTCTTTAACAAGTGCAATAACCTCATCAAATGTTTCTACAAATTTTGCCTCCTTCTCAGTTTTTCCGATTGCTGTCACGAGTCCTTCACTTGAGACACCTGTCGTGTTTTCTTCACGCGCTGCATAAATCGGAAGCACAAACACATGGTCAGCGCTACTGAGCGCTGATACAAAATCATTAAAAAGTCCTGCAACGCGCGAGTAGGTATGCGGCTGAAATACGAGGGTGATTTTTTTGTCAGGATACAGTTCTCGTGCACCCTCGAGTGTTGCTTTAATTTCGGTAGGATGGTGTCCGTAATCGTCATATACCGGCGCACCGTTACACTCCCCTTTATATTCAAAGCGTCGCCATGTGCCTTTGAATTCTTGAAGTGCATTCCGGATAATGTTTGATTTGATGCCGACGTACTCAGCGGCGGCTCTGGCCGCCGCGGCATTCATTTGGTTATGTACCCCAGGGACTTTGAGTCTCTGTACTGGGTCAAAATACTTTCCATAGTCAATCACCGCACATGAAAGTCCCTCGTACACGGTACGGACATTCTGGTCAGAAAGATTCGCAATGACCACGCCATCAGGAGAAACTTTTTCGGCGAGTTCACGGAATGCCTGCTGTACGCCGTCGAGATTTTTGTAGTAATCGACATGCTCATGCTCAATGTTCGTAATGATGAGCACATCGGGTTCAAGTGAAAGGAAATCGCGTTTGTATTCACAAGCCTCCACAATAAAATACTTGCTCTTCCCTCTTCGGTAGTTGCTTTTGGTTTTTGCACGAAGTGAGCCAACAACCGCAGAGGGATCGAGTCCAGCTTCTTCAAAAATATCGATGAGCATTGCAGTTGTGGTCGTTTTCCCATGAGCTCCTGCAACGGCAATGAGATAGTACTCATTTGCCACCATCCCGAGCGCATCAAAATAATTCATCGTCACGATACCTTTCTCTCGTGCCCTAAGGAGTTCTTCATAGCCTTCCGTTTTTTCATTCACCGCTTCGGTGTACACCACAACCTGAGTTTCATCGCCGATATTTTCTTTTGCGTGACTACCAAATACTTTTGCTCCCTCAAGCTCAAGTGCTCGGGTAATATCGGAAGGTGAACGATCAGAACCACTCACCTTTTTTCCTTCAGTGAGACAAAGCCGCGCAAGCGCGGACATACCAATACCTCCAATTCCTATAAAATGGATGCTGTTGAAGTCAGAGAGGTGTTTTGTTTTAGAATGTGGCATACTGTATATTGCTGTATAGAGTATCATGTTCTTCAATTTGTCATAGACAGGAGGAGCTATGCAAAACAATCAACACGACGAGGGTGGAATTGTCCCCGCAGTCGCCGCCATGCTTGTTTCGGTGGCAGTGCTCTACATGACGTATGACTTCGTCACCGGAGTCATGCAAGGATTGCCCATGCATTTGCCGTGGATTCGACTCTTCTCCTAGAATGCGACCGCGACGTTTTGGTATTGGCAGAAATTGCCAATTCCTCACGTCGCGGTTGTTTTGTTTTTCGCGCGCCTTTCTAAATCGTTGACATCCCCATTCCTACGTGGTATTTGATTGGTAGAAAAGGAACTTGCACTTCAACCAACTTTTGGGGGTAGCTATGAAACGTTGCGTATTCGAGTATCACACCGACACTGTTTCGATGTATAGTCTCGGTAATTACGTTGACTATGAGCCTAGCGCAGAAATGCCCGGTCTCATACACGTACACCAAGCAATAGGAAGTTTTTGGCGTTCACTCAAAGAAGCACAGAGACCAAAACGTACCTTTTGGCAACGGCTGCCGGGTATACGGCACCCAAAGCATGCGCGTCGAATCCTTACGCTCAGCGCCGAAACGAAACAGCACTTGCGTGGATGGGTGGTAATGAACGACGAACCTGCAGATGGTGTATGCGTCTCACAAAGGGGTACCGCAGTAGCGCTCACCTCGCGTGACTGCCCCTACCTCATCTTGTGGTTTCTTCGCGAAAATCAGCCATGCGTACTTGTGCTACATTGTGGACGCGACCAGCTTCATAACGTGGCTGGAGGAAACGCCACTGAAAGTGTCATAGGTAATGCAATTCGAAAAGCAATCGAGTCTGGGGTAGAAATAGAAACCATTCGAGGACTCATCACGATGGGTATTCGAGCACGATATTTCACCAATGAACGCTACCCAGAAATTACTGAGGCACTCAGAAAATACTGGGGGGAAAGTGTCGTGCCAGATAGCGAACATCATACTATCAATCTTGAGGAGCTCATTTTGAGACAACTCGAGGAGGCTGGTATCCTACGAGAAAATATCGGGCACGATGGTCTCGACACCTATGGTGACCCCCGTCTTGCAAGCCTACGTGCGGGACGGGGTGGTCACAACATGGTCATCGTGCACCTGAAGCCTTGAAGTTTTTCGATCATTTCCGCGGCGAGTTTCACTCGCCGCGGTTTTCTATTACAAAAATATCAACAGCATTTATTGACTCATAAAAGAATCTGATGTACAGTTATATTTGGGTAAATTGCACACAAACGTATGGGGGGCACATGTCACAAGCACGTGTTTTTGAACCTGCGGATGTACAGAATCACGAAGACCGACACCGGTGTTTTGAAGGAATACTGGTAATGCTCGCAACCGTTGTTGTTCTTTTCTGCGGAGGATGTCTTGCCTTCTTCATCTGACCACTCGCAGAGCGCCATGACCGCAATGATCAAAGTAGTTGACGCACTGCGTCGACGAACTGGTCATTGCGGTCATATTCATTTTTAAACATCCCAAATGATGCGAATGCAGGACTAAAAAGAACCACATCACCCGCTTCACTTGAGTCAAGTGCAGTCGTTACCGCCTCCTCAAGATTTTTCACCATTACTCCCTTCTCAATTTTATCTTTCACAGTGTCCGTCCCGGTTCCGGGAATCATCACGACTTTTTTGCAATATTTTGGAATCGTTTCCTGAAGCGGTGTCATATCGAGTTCCTTCCCTGCCCCTCCCATAATGAGAATCACATTTTTTTGACCTTCAGGATTCGCAACCGCCTTTATACCCGCTCGTGTTGCGGTCGGTGTCGTCGCGTTGTTGTCGTTATATATTTTCACACCCTCTTTTTCGCCAAGATACTCAAGTCGGCCGGGAACTCCGGGGAATGTAGCAAAGCCGTCAAAAATTTCTTCATCAGTGAGTCCTGTTGCTTTGAGTGCTTCATACGCAAGCGCCGCATTGAGACGATTATGCTCTCCCGGCATTGCAAGAAGACAATCATCAGGAAGTGCTGAGGCATCGGTAAGAATCACTTCTTGCCCAAGTGTAATACCCTTTCCACTTGCAAAGATACGCGCACGCTCAAATACATCAGTCGTCGTCACGAATACACCCGAGTCTTCCTGATGCAAAAAAATCTGTGCCTTGTCAGCAAAATACGTGTCCATATTCCCATGATAGTAGTTCATATGGTCCTCCATGAACGAGGTAAAGACCGCAATCTGTGGGCTGATGCCTGCCCATCCAAATCCTTGCAGTTGCCATGAATCGAGCTCCATGACACAAAGCGAATCTTCTTGTACTTCCCTCAGAAGTTGCAAATTTGATACTCCGCGCACATTCCCTCCCAAGAGTACTAGAGCTCCCTCAGTCGCTTGTGTAAGTACGTGGTGAATCATATGCGTAACCGTCGACTTCCCCCGCGTGCCCGTCACGCCGATAATCGGTATAGCGGACAGTTTTGCAAAAAGCGCACCACTCATCGCACACTCCGTTCCTTCTGTGCGGGCAATGGTGAGATATGGTGACTCCATCGGCACGCCAGCAGCCACAAGGATAAGGTCACGGCCTTTAAAATCTTCTTCTCGGTGTTGTCCAAGTACAAATGACACATTACTCACATTAGCAAACTGCACCACCGAATCTTTTAAAATTTCTTCACTTTTCAAATCGGTCACCAAAACTTCTGCACCACACTCAGCTAAAAAAAGAGCATCACCAATGCCGCGGCCGAGGAGTCCGAGACCCATAACAGTCACCTTCTTCCCTTTGAAATATTCACTAAAATCTCGCATTGTTAAATCGCATCATATCATCGAATCTCTGCTCCTCAAACACATCCATGATAAACTAGATAGGTGTCAAAAATAAAGCGTGCGGTTGAACTCATCACGCTCATTGGTCTCATTGTGAGTGTTATCACAAGTGCATTTTATCTTGCAGACTACATCAGCACGAATGATGCCACTCGTACACTCGTAGAACAGTTCGGTGTTTTGGGAATGATTGCGCTTGCATTCGTTGGTGGTCTCAACCTTGCAGTACCTGTTCCCGCTGCATCGCTCACCCCCGTGTTCGTAGCTGCTCACTTTTCACTCCTCACCATCATCACCTGCCTCGTAGCAGGGACTATTCTTGCCGACCTCCTCGGATACCAAATTGGTCGCTGGGGTAAACGCTCTACGGCAACCCATTTTCCAAAATTTCATGATTGGCTCGTGTCCTTCAAAAAAAGTCACCACCATTTCATCATCCCGGGCATTTTTCTTTATTCAGCATTTATGCCAATCCCGAATGAAGCAATTCTCATTCCACTCGGTCTCATGGGATACCATTATTGGACCATCGCACTGCCCCTTCTTCTTGGTACCGTACTCAATCAGACTTTGTATGCCCTCGGTTTTCTTGGCATGTTTGAACATTTTTTCTAATAGATTTTATCCACTACCTAAAGCTCAAATACCAAAAGAAACCGGTACAATAGTGAGATATGAAAAAAATTGAAGAATATAAACCGTTCCCCTACGTTGCTTGGTTTTTAGTAGTATCATTTACCATTTTTACGCTCGCACTCACTATCGAGGCTAATGCAATAATGAGTACGCTTGCAGTCGCTTAATTATTTTGTATGCACAACACACTTGAATCGTACAAATTTTTTCCGTATGTTGCGTGGGCGCTTGTCATCGGATTCGCACTCTTTACCTATACACTGACTACTCGACTCCAAACAGAACTTGATGACATTGGTTCGGGAATAGAGCGACTTGAACAGAGACTTGACGAGATGGATAAGCCCGGAGCTCCGGCAACAGAAGAAGCAAAGGGTTAGAAGAAAGTAATCAATAAGACAAATGAAAAATACCCGGCAAGAAAGCTGGGTATTTTTATATGTGCGAGTGCCAGGACTCGAATTCTACGAATTCTGTTCAGGTTGTATGACAGTTTCTTCCATTCGGTCGAAACTGTCGACAACCTTTTCTCGTCCTGGGCACATACAAAAATACCCGGCAAGAAAGCTGGGTATTTTTATATGTGCGAGTGCCAGGACTCG
>CAZQIF010000002.1:79499-83253 GCA_964593375.1 uncultured Candidatus Saccharibacteria bacterium
AACCTGGGACCTCGCCCTTATCAGGGGCGCGCTCTAGCCACCTGAGCTACACTCGCATAATGGCTTCTATTGGACGGAAAGCACTATACCAAAAAAATGCTAAGAATGTAAGTGGAGAAAGGCTTTAATCCCCATCATGAGTCTCTGCTTCTTTTCTCGACTACTATACTGCAAACTGCAGGTTCCATGTCTATTTTCATCGTTGCTTATGTAACTAAAGCTATGTGGGCGAAGTGTCCGAATCTGTACCTTGTACAACTGACCTTGCGTGATACCAAGTGTTTGTAGCCAGTACTTTTTTTCAGCTTGGACATTCATATTTTCATAGAGGTGTAACTGAAACCGCAAATCTTGCATAGCAACTTCGAGATACGTTTCTAACCAAGTCATAAAAAACTTAATGAGGCGTGCATCGGTATTCGCAATGATGATTCTGTAATCATCCTTTTTTGCGCCCTCGGCTGCATATAGCATAAGTCCTGCGCTGTAGACTGGAGATAGTGTTTCATCTTTGATTTTTTTCTTAATCTCCATATACACAGCATCTGCCTCAACAGTACGTTTTTTTCGCATCGTATTGCGAAACCGTTCACGAGAAGCCTCTCCCTTTTCCCACCCCTTTCTTCGAAGTGCAACAATTTCTTCCTCCCGAAGCGGGAATTCTTTGAGCCAATAGCTGAGGGTACTTTTTGATACCGCCAGCTTTTTGCCAATTGCTGAATAGCTCATGCGCTTATTCACTCTGAGTTCGACCGCCTTCTTTCTCAGAGCTTTATTCATACCTATGATTATATCATGGCAATGATAGCTCTGTACGTTCCATAGGATAACACCTTTGAACATTGCAAAAAATGAGACCTCGGAGTATCGTATTTACGGCTTCGACGTGAAGCTAAAAGAAAAAGGAGAACCAATTGTTCCATTTGAGTCAATGTTGTACGCGCGCTTCCGGGACAACCCGTGAATACGAGGGTCCAGAGCCTCTTCCAATGACCGCCGCAGAACGGGAAAAGGTCGGAAAAAATCTCAAACGGAGACGCAACAAACGCATGCAAAAGAAGGCTGAAATGGCTGGAAAACGCACCTACCAGCCGAAGTAACCACAGGTGCAAACGGCCGGCGGTGTCACCCACCCCGGCCTTTAACATTTTTATTCAAAACTCACCAACAAATGATGCGTTTATCATTTATATTATGATGTACACGTGTACATCATAATATAAATGGTATGGTGAAGGTTTTTTATTTTATAGATCAAAGTTGTCTGTTTATTCAGAGGTGCATAATGGGGGGTGACAGTTTCATAAATAAGCGCATACTAGTTTTGGCACTCTTGCCTTTCTATGTAGGAGAACGGCAATGTTCCCGAACAACAACCCACTCCGCTGGGCTCAGGCCTGTCACGAATTTGTCAAGACTGTCTTTGAATACTGGTGGAACCTTGGATACGTTCCGCCAAGAAAGAGTAAGTAATACCCGACTTGGTGAAACATATTCCCTTGCCCCGGCGCTACGCGCCGGGGCTACTTTCTTTTACCCATTAAAAAAGGCCGGTCGCGAAATGAATCGCGTCCCGGCCAATATACTGACCCTACCCTTTCAGTTTTCGAAAGGTATCATGGTCAATGAAGTCTTTTCCGCCTGACCACCTATACAGCAGGTAGCCGAGCAAACAAGAGATGATTCCTCCTGCCTTGAGGAACAGAAGATACATCAGTGCTGAACTCTTCGGTTCCCCAAAAATCGCGAGAACCCCAGAGACCATAAAGAAGACGGCACAGACCAACACAAGTACTCGCACGTTTTCTTTTCCAACTTTGCTCAACTTCATAAAGCCTCCAGATAGTTTGAATTTGGAACCTGTATATCAGCTTGTATTATAGCACAACACACATTTTTGTCAATGTGCAGAAATGCCTTATTTTAAGCGCCCTATCCGGTAGAATTGATGGTATAGGAGCAGACTAAGGTTTTAAGTTAAATAATAATAATTATGGGCCTCCAAGCATACATCACAGCGTTCGGTAACTTCATCAATAACTCACTCATACCGATTATTCTCGCTTTTGCACTCCTCTTTTTTTTGATGAATGTACTTCGCTACTTCATTATTGGTGGTGCAAATGAGGAGTCACAAGCAAAAGCAAAGTCGCTTGCACTTTGGGGCATCCTCGGTATTGTGTTCATTGTTGCCATTTGGGGAATTATTAATATTTTTCTGGTGATGTTTGATTTTGGCAGAGGAAATCCTATCACTCCTGACTATATTCAAGATGGAAGTACGATTCCTGACAATGGATACAACTTTGGAGGACAATAGGAAAAGAGAGATGTGTACAGCACTGTGTCATTGGACTAAAACGCCACCCCTATGGGTGGCGTTTTAGTAATTTTCATCAGCTACAAAAGCTCTTTCACTTTCTTTTGTCTTATCCTGGCTACGTCTTTCCGTAGAGTACAGATACTATCTTGAAGGTTGAGTATCATTCCGTATTTTGTGCTCAATTGAGGCACAAAATGTCGACCAATTAGCCGTTATGCGATTCGGGTCACCCCTCCTCAACGACGTGTCCAATTGGAATTAATCCACGACCAGCTTCCGCTAGCCGTGCCTTGTTACGACTTAGTCCTTGTTATCGAGCTTACCGTAGGCCATGACTAGCACGGACTTCGGGCACTCCCGACTCCCCTGACTTGACGGGCGATTATCTTCTTGAATCTAAGAATTGATATCCCCACGTAGCACGCGGTTTTCCCGCACTACGCGAGCTCAATGCATGTGTTGCTTCAAATCAAACAACTTTCGTAAACCGTCATTCGTTTTGTGTGTACCTTTGTTTAGAAGGTCCATCATCGTGCAGAACAGTTCAAAGTCATGTCGCTTGGACACAAATTTGAGTGTGTGCGTTTTGAAAAACGGGATAATAATCGATTGGAGTTCTTCCCACCGGAAGACTTCATACCGATAGCATTGTTGGTGATTGGGGCGAGAGTCTTTTTGAAAATAGACACTCCCGCATCCAAAGAATTCCTGCAATTGATACAAAATGTCTTTATCGCGCTCGATGAGCTTGATATAGAATTTTGGTTCAACCACCACGCGTCGTTTTGCGACGTGTGGTACATCAGGATTTCGTACGTAGATAGTGAAGCTTCCTTCACCATCTACTAACCCTACAACATATGCCGGATTTAGATTTTTCATTGAGTGAGTCCTTTTCCACCAGTTTGGCAGATACTATGACTCAGCTGACTTCTGACGCTGCGTCAGATTCATTATATCGCGCATTGTGCGATATCAGCGTCAGATCTCCACAGGTTATGTATATTTCTGTTCCGAGCATCCAGTCTCAGTCGTCGTAGTGACCTTCTCTGCCCTCACCGCCCTGTATTAACAAGGTAGCAGATCGGTCAACTGTTTGAATAGAAAGGCTGTTCTTTGCTCCCCAATCCTTCACCGGCATCCTCGCGAATACCGACTATTGGTTTGCTACATCTATGACGGGCATAGATGCGTGGATTTTAACCACGTAGATATATACACTGCTGTGCGCTTTTATTGTGAGTACAAGGCTCGGGAACGTATTCACCGTGGCGTTGCTGATCCACGATTACTAGCGATTCCGACTTCATGAAGTCGAGTTGCAGACTTCAATCCGAATTGAGGGTAGTTTTATAAAGATTTGCTCCGGCTCGCGCCATTGCGTCTCGTTGTACTACCCATTGTATCACGGGTGCAGCCCAAGGCATCTAG
>CAZQIF010000003.1:0-76631 GCA_964593375.1 uncultured Candidatus Saccharibacteria bacterium
AATTTTCATGCACTCTCAAATTATGAGAGTCTCATATGTTTCTGAACTTATGCACTATTTTTTACTGCCTCTATGTGCTTTATTTATGGACCAAATAGGGCTATACTCTCACGTACCTATGGCAAAGCACTCACACCTTTTGGAATATGCACAACGGATGGATTTTCGTGTTGGTCGTGCTACGGAACTAACCGGTAAGGATAGAGTCCTGTACCGCGCACTCGAGATACTCCCGGGCTTTGCTTCGTGGACAACCCTCGTGGCGGTCATTCTTGCATCTATATACACACCATTTCTCGCTGCGTACTTCATCATTGCCTTTTCAGTTTTTTGGGTACTTAAGACAGCGTTTCTTTCATATCACCTCAGATATAACTGGAAGCGTCTTCGTCATCACATGACAATCGACTGGGTAAAAATGATTGAGCGTTTTGACTACGGCCACCTTTATCATGTGGTGATACTTCCTTTCTACAATGAATCAGAAACAGTGATTGATGCAACACTCTCCTCACTTGCGAATATTAAGTACGATAAGAAGAGCATGATTATTGCACTCGCAAGCGAGAAGCGTGCAGGTAAAGAGGCCGAAGAAACAGCCGAGAAGATGAAAGAAAAGTACGGTCAGATATTTGGAAATTTTATTGTCACGAAACATCCCGACGATATTGTGGGAGAAATAGCAGGAAAGGGTTCAAATGCAACTTGGGCAGCTGAACGTGTGCGTAAAGAAATTCTTGACCCGCATGGCATTCGATACAACCACACCCTCGTATCTATTTTTGATATTGATACCGTAGTGTATCCCGATTATTTTAATTGTTTGGTCTGGCATTTTCTCACTGCAGAAAACCCACTTAAGAGCTCATTCCAACCAGTTCCTATTTTCAATAACAACATGTGGGAAGCGCCCGCACTCGCACGCGTCGTCGCTATGTCCTCAACGTTTTGGGAAATGGTGCAACAGGAACGACCTGAACGTATGGCAACCTTCTCATCGCATTCAGTGAGTTTTCAGGCGCTCTATGAAGTGGGGTATTGGCAAACCAACATGGTGAGTGAGGATTCACGTATTTACTGGAATCTCATGATTGCGAATAATGGTAATTACGATGTTATTCCACTCTCGTACCCCGTCTCAATGGACGCAAACGCCGCGGCTACTTTCTTTGGAACAGTCAGAAATATATACAAACAGCATCGACGATGGACCTATGGCGTTGAGAACTTCGTGTACATCATGTATCACTTCACAAAAAATAAAACCATTCCGCTTGGAAAGCGAATCAAGGTTGCACTTCAACAAGCCGAGGGGTACTGGTCACTCGTCACCAATCCCATCATGCTCATCATTTTGGGGTGGGCCCCCATCTTCCTCGGTGGACGTGTTTTTCACGAAACAGTACTCTCATATAATCTCCCGATTGTGGTTCGTAACCTCCTCATTCTCGCAATGTTTGGTCTCGTTATTTCATCGATAATTTCTCTCACGCTTATTCCAAAGCGACCTGAGCACAAGTCACGCCTCATTTACGTGGTGATGGCATTTCAGTGGATTCTCATCCCCGTTACCATGGTCATTTTTAGTGCCATTCCAGGCCTCGATGCACAGACACGACTCATGTTTGGGAAGTACATGGGATTCTGGGTAACGCCAAAGCATAGAACCCTGAAAGGTGGTACGCTATCATAAACCTGAATTACTTCGTGTATGAACACACCACTTGAACCACAAGTACAACCATTACCCCGCAGACAGCGACGTCTTACGTTTGCGTTGTTTTTGGTTATTTTTCTTGCATCACTCCCATTTTTATATCTCTATGCGACCGGCTACCGCTTTGCGCTCGATGAATCAAAAAACTTTATTGGAACCGGAGGAATGTACATTGCCGTTGATAGTAATGGCGCAGAAATTTATATTGACGGAGAACTTGTAAAGGAGACACGTGCCTTCAGACGGGCCTTTTATGCGCAAAATCTTGAGCCGGGAACCCACCGTGTGCACGTACAGATTGTAGGACATCAAACATGGGTGAAGGAACTCCCCGTGTCTGTGCATCTTGTGACAGAGGCGCAAGCATTTAGCCTTCCACTCGTACCTGAGGTTCGAGTCATTTCAGCATGGCAGAGTGCCACCGGTTCAGCGATTGTAGCGCCCACCACCACGCTTCTTATGCACGCCTCTACAACGAGTGACATGCTTGCGACGACAACGAAAGCCACGAGCACATTTGTTCGTAACACTGAGTACGTATCACTCCTTTCATTATTTAGCACAACTTCAACATCATCAGCTCAGACCGCTCGTGAACAAGCATTGAAAAGAGTGGGAGATCTTTTTTCGGCAACCACAACCGCCACAACAACCTTAGAAGCTTCCACGACCACCAAGGAGTGGAGAGGTGTCCGACTTTTCGAAGATGGAGCAGATGTATATGCGCGGTGGATTGATTCACGAGGAAGTGTTCCATACTATTACTGTTCAGAAGCGTTTCCACCATATAGTACAAGTACGATACCAGAAGAGGTGGTAGCGCCACCGAAGACGGGACTTCCCAATAGTGAAACTGAAGCCCTCATGCATCCGGTACAAACCGTCCCGGTAGACACACAGTGTGATCCGGTAATCAAAATTGACCGTAAGGGACAGACCGTTCGCAGTTTCGATTTTTATCCGGGGAGTATCGACCTTGTCCTCATGTCACTTGATGATGGTGTGTATGTGGTAGAAATTGATGATCGTTCATGGCAGAACGTACAACCGCTTGTGCTCGGAGATAATCTCGCCATGCGCGTTTCAAATGGGCAGATTTATGTGTATGATGGAAAGCTAATCTATCAAATTATTTTAGAAGAGTAATAATATTTTCTACACTCATGGCAGTAGGAACAGAAAGAGGACACAAGCACCCACTCACGCAGATGATTGCGGAAATAAATACCATTTTTTCTGAACTTGGTTTTGTGTTTGCTGAAGGTCCTGAGGCTGAACTTGAATACTACAACTTCGATAGACTCAATGTTCCGAAAGACCATCCGTCACGGGATATGCAGGATACCTTTTGGTTTAGGCAGGGTGATACAAAGGAACCGATGGTACTCCGCACGCATACCTCTGCGGTGCAGGGAAGATTTATGGAATCACACACGCCACCCATGCGCGCGATTGTGCTCGGGAAGGTATTCCGTAATGAGGCGACTGATGTGACCCATGAAGCACAGTTCTATCAGTTTGAAGGTTTTTATATTGATAAGGGGGTACACCTCGGGCACCTCAAAGGAACACTCGAACATTTCTTTGCAAAGTTTTTTAAAGGTGATGTTGAGGTGCGTTTCCGTCCGAGCTTCTTCGGGTTCGTTGAGCCGGGTGTTGAAGTTGATATGCGTCTCAAGTCAGGCAATTCGAAGCTTGTCGGCAAATGGATTGAGATTATGGGTGCCGGCATGATACACCCCAATGTACTCCGTGATTCTGGAATTGACCCAACAGTATACTCAGGGTTTGCATTTGGTATGGGGCTCGATCGCCTTGGCTTCATGAAATATGAGTTTGATGATGTGCGAACGCTTTATAGTGGTGATTTGCGATTTGTTAACCAGTTTTAGGAACATATGGAATATGGAATATAAAAATATTGAAAAGAAAGAAGATGAGAGTTCGGGTGCGGTAAAGCAGGCACGAAACGAAGTATTCAAGATGCGAATTATTGATTTTTCTGTTTCAGTTATGAAGATGTGCAAAACGCTTCGTAAAGATCCGACTCTATGGTCTCTCTGTGATCAAATAATTCGAAGCGCGACCTCGATAGGTGCGAACATTAACGAAGCACAAGGTTCAGCAACCCGTAAGGATTTTGCAAATTACTTTCAAATTGCTCTCAAGTCAGCACGGGAAACTCGTTATTGGATCCAAGTTATCGAACGCTACGACTACAAAGTAAAAGAACTTTCATATCTGCGTGAAGAGAATGAATCCCTCATAAATATTCTCCAGGCATCTATTAAGACTCTTCGTTCGAAGTTGTAACTATTTTTATATTCAATATTCTTCTATTCTCTATGTTAATTCTACACAGCTGGCTAAAAGACTACCTCGGCGACAACACACCGTCTGTCTCTGAAATTGACGATTTGCTCACATTCCATGCGTTTGAAATTGACGGCATTGAAAAGGTGGGTGAACAGGATGTCATTGATGTGAAAGTTCTTCCAGACCGCTCAGGTGATGCACTTTCTCACCGTGGTATTGCACATGAGATTGCGGTACTTACCGGAAAGCCGCTTGCGTATGACCCTTTTCGTGAAGCACGCACGCTCGAACCAAAAACTGAAAAGATAACGGTGTCGATTGAAGACCCCGCTCTTTGCAGGCGATTTGGAATGGCACTCATGATTGGAGTAACCATTACAGAATCACCCGAATGGCTCAAAGAACGCCTCAAGGCACTTGGACAGCGTTCTATTAACAACGTGGTTGATGCAACGAACTTTGTCATGCTCGCGCTTGGTCAGCCACTTCACGCGTATGATGGAGATATTTTTCCTCATCCGCCAGCTGGCGGAGATGGCGTGTGGCACTTTGGGGTACGACGAGCACGTGCGGGTGAAAAAATTACCACACTTACGAATGACGAATATGAGCTCGATACAAACGTGCAACTCATTGTTGATTCAAGTAATGATGCCCCAGCGGGTATCGCCGGTATCAAGGGAGGGAAGTACGCAGAGGTGACGAATGCAACTACTACTATTTTGCTTGAAGCTGCAAACTTTGAACCAGTGTTTACGCGTCGCGCATCGCAATTCCTAAAACTTCAAACTGATGCATCAAAACGTTTTGAAAATGAAATTTCACGTGACGTCGTGCCATATGCGCTCACTGAAGTCGTAAAGCTTATTTTGGATATTGCAGGGGGTACCTGCGAAGGATATGTCGATGTGTATCCAACGCCAGTCATCAACCCAGAGGTCACCCTAACACTTGCACAGACGAATGCGCTTCTCGGTCTTTCACTCATTGAGTCAGAAGTTGAAGCAATCCTAAAGAGATTAGCGTTCGCGGTAACTCCATGTGATGGAGGATGGACTGTGGTCGCGCCGTTTGAGCGCAGGGATATCCAGATTCCTGAAGATGTGATTGCAGAAGTCGGTCGCGTGTATGGACTTACGCACATTACCTCGGTGGTACCACCTACCGTACCCCTCACTGAAATCAGTGCACGGCAAGTATATAGCGAGAAAATTCGTGAGACACTCACTAAACTGGGATTTTCTGAGGTCATCACTTCATCATTCCGAAACAAAGACGAAATCACACTCGCAAATGCGCTCGCAAGCGATAAAGGTGCTCTCCGAAGTTCACTCCGTCAAAATCTCAATGAAGCACTTGATAAAAATATGCCAAACATTGATTTGCTTGGAATCACGACACTCAAGATATTTGAAATTGGCACCGTGTTTACAAAAGGTGGGGAAGCGGGAGTACGTGAACATTTTTCTGTTGCGCTCGGGGCACGTGTAAAGCAACAGGGGTATTCACCGAAAGACGACACATTGCTTACCGAAACGCTCACTAAGCTTTCTGAAATTCTTGGTGTTCCAGTACACGCAGAAATAAAAGAAGGAGTCGCTGAATTTGATCTTGGTGCACTTCTTGCGATATTGCCAGCAGCGACCAGCTATGTTCCATTCAAGAGTACTGATGTTTCATTTGTTCCGTTTTCACAGTATCCTTTTGTGAGTCGCGATATTGCGCTCTGGGTCCCAGAGGGTGTCGTAGGCCCCGAAACAACACAAGCTCTCGAAGTTGAAACACTCATTAGGGATACTGCCGGCTCTCTTTGTATACGCATTACTCAATTTGATGAGTTCAAAAAAGACGGTCGTATTTCGTATGCATTCCGCCTCGTGTTCCAGTCATATGAAAAAACGCTTACTGATGAAGAAATTGCTCCAATTATGGCAAGTATTGTAGAAAGAGTCGCTAAAAAGGGCTGGGAGGTGCGGTAATTTTGCCCATTTTGCTTGCAGACGAATGGGTTGCTTTATGCTATAATAAGGCGTAATTGAGCCTTAGTGCTCGTTTTGTTTATTAGTGTTTCAAGTCCGTATCAATCGTGGTGTTTGGGGGTTCGTTCGTCGCTTCAAAGCATTAGGAAAAGCAATGAAGCGACGGCCAAGATTCTCTAATTCGCTACGCTCATAACAGAATCTAGGCATGGCAAAAAAAGAAGAAGCAAAACCAAAAAAAGGAAGTTACAGCGCTGATTCGATTCAGGTTCTTGAAGGACTTGAGCCAGTGCGAAAGCGCCCGGGTATGTACATTGGTACAACCGGTCCTGATGGACTCCATCATCTCATCACCGAAATCTTCGACAACTCTCGTGATGAAGCCATGGGTGGTTTTGCGAACCATATTGAGGTTGCACTACTTCCGGGAAATTATGTTCGTGTTGCCGACAATGGTCGTGGCGTTCCTGTCGACATGCACAAGCAGACAAAAGTATCTGCACTTGAAACTATATACACCACCCTTCATGCGGGAGGAAAATTTGGTGGAGAAGGGTACAAAGTTTCTGGAGGTCTTCACGGTGTGGGTGCTTCGGTTGTGAATGCGCTTTCTGAGCACATGATTGCTGAAGTACACCGTGATGGTGGATACTTTATACAGGAATACAATATTGGAAAGCCTAAGGCAAAGGTCAAAAAGGTTGGCACCTCAAAGTTGCAGGGAACAATTGTCACGTTCTTGGCCGACGAAACAATCTTCCCCGAGATTAAATACGAATTTAAGCGCATTATTACTCACTTGCGACAACAGGCATATCTGGTGAAAGATTTGAAGATTACCGTCATGGATGCTCGAGAACTTTCTGAAAAAGAACAACAAAAACTTGATATCAAGGGGAGACAATACCTCGAAGAGTTACATCTCGAAGTACCACAAGAAACTTTCTATTTTGAAGGGGGACTCAAGTCGCTCGTAGCATTCAATAATCAATACCAGAAGCCTGTTCATGACAACATCTTCTACGTTGAAAAAAAGGATATTGATAAGGCAGTGATGTCCGTCGAGGTCGCACTCCAGTATGTTGACGATATCAGTCCACGCATTAGCGCGTTTGCAAACAATATCTATACTCCTGAACATGGAACGCACGTGACCGGATTTAAGACTGCACTCACACGCACACTCAACAACTACGCACGCAAGAATAACTTTATCAAAGAAAAGGATGAAGCATTCACGGGCGACGATGTGCTCGAAGGAATCACGGCAGTCATTTCAATTAAGATGCCGGACATTCAGTTTGAAGGACAAACAAAAGCAAAGCTTGGTTCGGTTGAAGCGCGTGGCGCGGTTGAAACGGTGTTTGGCGATGCATTTAGTGAATACCTCGAAGAGAAACCTGACGATGCAAAAGCAATTCTCAATAAGGTGGTGATTGCGGTGAAGGCACGTAAGGCTGCGAAAGCCGCGAAGGATTCCGTCCTACGCAAAGGGGCACTTGAAGGTATGACACTTCCGGGAAAGCTCGCTGACTGTCAGACAAAGGACGCTTCGGAATCAGAGATGTTTGTTGTTGAGGGCGATAGTGCCGGAGGTTGTTTTTCTGGCGAAACAAAAATTGCACTTGCTGATGGACGGGACCTTTCACTTAAAGATATTACAAGAGAGCAAAAAAATGGCGTCATACATCACTGCTACACAATCGATGCACAAGGTCACGTTGTCATAGGTGAAGTACTCCATCCTCGTATCACAAAACATAGCGCCAAAGTGCTTACGGTTACACTTGATAATGGAGCAAGTATCACTTGTACACCTGATCATAAGTTTATGCTTCGTGACGGGATCTACAAAGAAGCAAAAGACCTCACTACAAACGATTCACTTATGCCACTCTACCGAAAGGTTTCGAAGGTAGGTGGACGCATCACCATAGACGGGTATGAAATGGTATACGACCAAGTGAGTCACCACTGGATATTTACCCACCTTCTCGCTGATCGATATAATGTTGATCAGGGAGTGTATCGAAAAGAAAATGGGGACTCCGTCCACCATGCTGACTTCAATAAACGGAACAACGATCCAAGTAATCTTGTGAGACTTACGCGTGAGGACCATATGGCTCTTCATTCTCGTCATGCAGAGAAGACACTTCATACTCCAGAGGCAAAGGAAAAGGCGCGTCAAGCACATAAGGACCCAGCATACCGAGAGAAGGTTCGAAAAATAATGAGTGAACCAAAAATGCGAGAAGTGCTTTCAAAGCGTGCTCGATTGCAATGGGAAAACGCAGAGTATAAAGCCTATATGACCGAACGATATCGCAGTTTCTATAACAGTAACGAGGAGTATCGACTACTAAACAACAATCGTCTTAATGAGGAACAGAAGGCATATTGGGGTGAGAAAACTAATAGAGAAATACAATCTGTTCGCGTTTCAGCTTTCTTCAAAGAGCATCCCGAACAGAAAGAAGCTTTATCCAAGGTTGCACAAGCGCAATGGAGTGACCCTTCACTTCGTGCGTGGCGTAGCGAGGAGACAAAAAAACAATGGACAGACGAGTTTCGAACAAAACGTAAAGAGGCATATAATCAAACGTACTTAAATAAAGCACTCCGGACACTTCATGATATCTTCACTCAAACTGGTGTAGTAGATTTTGAACGCTACGCATCTGTACGAAAGGAAACTGGTGACAAATCTCTCATTAAACTCAATACTATTGCCGATAGATTCTTTGAAGGTGATATCTCGCGTCTTTCAGAGGCGGCAAAAAACTACAATCACCGCATTGTGTCCGTTGTACTATCTACAGAACTTATTGATGTATATGACTTTGAAGTACCTGAGACACACAATTTTGCTCTCGCGGATGGAGTTTTTGTTCACAACAGTGCGAAAATGGGACGCGACCGTCGTACACAGGCGATTCTTCCACTCCGTGGAAAGATTCTCAACGTTGAGCGGGCACGCATCGATAAGATGCTCGCCTCTGAACAGGTGAAAAATCTCGTCGTCGCACTCGGTACTGCAATTGGCGATGTATTTGATATTTCAAAACTTCGCTACCATAAAATCATCATTGCAACAGATGCTGACGTTGACGGTGCGCACATTCGCACACTGCTTCTCACACTTTTCTACAGATATTTCAAACCAATTATTGATGGTGGTTTTCTCTACATTGCACAGCCACCACTCTACAAAATTCAGCGTGGTAAGGAAGTGCTGTATGCATACACTGATGAAGAAAAGATGAAAATTCTTGGGAAGGAAGCGCCGATTGATGAAACGGTGCTCGAAGAGGGCGGAGCGGTAGAAGTAGAAGTTGATATTGAAGAAGGGGAAGAAGGAGAGGCAGAAGCCACGGACACCAAGAAAATTGCGAAAGTTCGTATTCAGCGCTACAAGGGACTTGGAGAAATGAACCCTGAAGAGTTGTGGGAAACAACCATGAACCCTGAGCATCGTATCCTCAAGCGCGTGACGGTAGAAGATGCACTCGATGCAGATAAGGTATTCGATATTTTGATGGGGACGGATGTGTCGAGTAGGAAGTCTTTCATCCAGTCCAATGCCCACATGGCCAACCTCGACGTCTAAGTTCGTAAAAAGCCACAATCTACTTTGTTGTCTACGTTGCTCAAACATTCATCGTACGTCTTGTACGCCTCATGTTTTCGCAACTTGACGCCTCGTATCTTGTGGCTTTTTACGAACTTAGGTAATTTGGGAAATCGCTTTGTCGCTTTCCTCGTAATTCCTATTCAATGCATTCTTCCGAAATCATCATTTTTAAAAGCATTGCGGAACCGACACACGGTGAGCATAACAAAATCCAAAACGACCCGTCTTTAAGACGGGTCGTTTTGGATTTATGTGTGGTTTTAAAAATGATGATTTCGGTCTATTACCAAGCCCTGTTACCTCACCACTCCCACAACCCATGAGAACGAATCGTTCTTTGAGTTTGTGTCGTTCTTTGTGAAGACGGTACTCTTTACCGTAACAGTCTTTGCGTTCGTTTCGCTATCAAGATCAAACCCAAGGGTAAACTCAACTCGCTCATTTGGCTTTAGTGCTATCTGAGTAGGAGATTCATAGACCACATCATCCGGAAGCACCGTAGTGAACGTCCACGTACCCGAAGTTTTGGTGCCAATGTTCTTTACCTCAAACTTAAGACCAGAACGTTCACTTCGGTCAAAAACGTTCTTTGCGGTAAAGGTGTTTCCATTCATCTCTCCCACACCTAGGTATGTCATCTTGAGATCAGTGAAACCATTTGGATTCGACTGAGGGACCACATAGGTAACGACTGGTGCAGGTGCGGTTGGCTTCACGACAGGTTTTGTAACAGGTGCTACTGGTTTCACTTCTGGCTTTGGTTTTTCGGCTACAACTGGTTTTTCTGGAGTCGTTGTCGCTACTGGTTCCGTGGCAACAGGAATTGTCGCATTCACAACCGTAACCAGCGCATCACTTGCAGTGACCGTGTCACCATTATTTTTCTTGAAGGTAACGGAGAAGGGTACATCAACGAACCGCGCAGTATCTGAAGAAATACTCACGAATAGTCCCTGAACATCTTTGGGAAGCGAAAGTGTTTCGGTACACGGAATGGTGATGAGATCACCTTCGCCACCACGTATCTCAACGGTGATACCACTCGTACAGGTGTATGCAAACTCATAGTTACCATCACGACGGAGGTCGGTCCATGTAACTTTGAAAGATTCTCCTGAGACCACGATACTTTTTTCAGTCGCAATAGATAGTTCATCACCAGCTTGATAGTTCTGTAGACTTTCAGCAAGGGACGCAAGGGAAGTGAATGCCCCTGGCATTACACGAAGTCCTTGTATCAGAAGCCACACCAAAATTGCAATGGTGGCAAAAAAGCCAACAATTGCAAGCGTTTTAATGGCAGCTGTTTTTGAGTTTTTAGTTTCAGTCATAATGCTAGTATGATACCATATAAATAAAAGGATGTCAATCTACCTCTTTTTCTTGTGTAAGGCATTCTATGCTGGCGCAAGGAGGAATCATAGTTGACAAAATCCTAAAGTAATGTATTATTTTCGGCACACATATTTTATATTTGTTCTATGCTCGACGAATCAGTAAACAACAATCAACTTTATACAAACAAACGCGAGCAACGCATTGTGTTCTTGCTTGTGTTCATGGGCGTGCTTTCACTTACGTACGGATTTTTCTTTATGATTGATTTTCTTCCTGAGAAACCAGAACAAAATAATACTGAGTCTGCACTCACGGAGACGAGTACCATAAACGAAATACAAATGCCTGAAGAAACAGAAACAGCAAAGCCGATTGACCCGCTTCCAATAGCAATTATTTTTGATACCCTCGATGGGCGTGAGGTTACTATTCTTAATCCAGAGTCTGATACGGTTGCCGAACTTGATAGTGCACTCCTTAAGGGTGTCGTGCGACATCCAGACTCTGCAGACTTTAAGCAAAAAGGAACTATTTTTCTTCTTGGACATTCGAGCTACCTTCCTAACGTGATGAATAAAAACTTCCAAGCGTTCAATGGTATTCAAAAACTTGCGTGGGGAGACACGATTCGACTTCGCTCAGCGGACACCGAGTATGTGTATCGCGTTGACCGCGTATATGAGGCAAAAGCATCTGATGCGGAAGTAAAAATTTACGAAGGGGAGTCACGTCTCACGCTCGCAACCTGTGATTCATTTGGCACTAAAGATGATCGTTTTGTGGTGGAGGCATCTCTTCTTGAGTCTCATGCGCTTTCACTCTAAAATCCTACAAAAAGGCGAAAACACTAGGTTTTGCGTGGTACATTGACAGAAATACGATTTTACGGTAAAATAGTTAATAATAGTTCCTCTCGTATCCGGTATTTGATATAACGAGTGTTGGTAATTCTTCACTCAAAAGTGTATATACGTCGTAACTGATTTTCATGAAATCTACTGTGCTTATGTAACAAGCACACTATATTTTCGGCTAAATCTAAGCGATTGTCGTTGGCTTTTTGTTCGAAAGCGTGCTTTTTGCACTCTTGTGTGCAGTAAGTCATCTGCAATTTCGCGGAGGCACACTCTTGTGAGTGATGTTCTTTGATTAGATAAGGAGGGCCTCATGGCCAATGCGCGACGAAGCGATAGTAATAGTTGGTGGGGGGTCCTTTTAATTGGACTCCTCATTGGTGCCGTTTTTGGGCACTTTGCCACCAAATACAATTGGCTTCGGCCGATTGGGTTTGGGAGTCTTGTTACATCGACTGCTAATGGGTCGGCACCTGCGTTTACGCAGAATCTCTGCCCGGTATGTCCGGTGTGTGAGCCCGCGGTTACCATCACTCAGCCCCTCAAGGCTGAGTGCACGAATTTGCCGACACAGGTCACATGCGTGCCGGTAGCAAAAACGGAGTTGTCCTGCAAGGCGCCTCCGGGCTGGCTCAAAAAGCCGGTTCCGAAGAAGCCCGTTGCAAGAGCTACTAAACCGCAGGTGCCATCGGCACCTGCGGCGGAAACAAAACCGGCTGCACCGGACTTGGCAACAGCAATTCAAAACGCGCCAGCCGCATCAAAGCGGCCGGACTCGAAAACCTACGTGAACGAACTTCCGAAAGTCTCGGGGTGCATTCGCCAAAATTCTAAAGGAGAAGTGAAATGCTGAAATTCGTTTCAGTAGTACTTGCGGCGTTCGTTGTCGCAGGTTGCGGTTCGGTGCCAATGAAGTCAGCAAACACCACTGACAAGAATATTGAGTCGGTGACGACGTCGGTCAAATGCACGAGCTATGGGCAAGCAGATTGCCTGAAGTTCGAGCTCTTGACCTACATCTACAAGTCGGAGCACCCGCTCATGAAGGGGTTGCCGGAACTTGCGGCGGCGCACGGCCCGGTCAACGAGCTGAAATTTTTAGAAGCTCGGAAGAAGGGTCAACTCCAGGGTGCGCACGGTAAGTTTCGTGCATACTTCTGGAAACTCAACGGCGCTTCCGCTCAGGGGGCACAAGTGTATCGCCTCAATGGGAACGACAAGTACAAGTCAGTCCCGTTTAAGGATGTGACCAAGTCGGCGTCCTACCCAAAGACCGACCTCGGTGCACCATCTTTGGTTCTTGAGATCGAAACGGCGGGTGACGATCCAATGGGCGTCATCTTCCAGATTCCGTGGAAGTGGATTGACCCAAAGGAAACCACGGCTCTCTTCTGTGACCAGGATGAAACGGGCGTGTACCCGATCGGAAAGGTTAACGAGTCGGGGACCCATCAGGGTCATTGGCTCACCAAGTCGGCATTCAAGCGATTTGCCGACAAGGAAGGAGGTCCCTCGAGGCTCGTGCTTCTCGCGTTCGTGAAGAACGTCAAAGCCGAGTAGGTTGCTCCGGCAAAAAATGAGTAGCCGAAGCATACAACACCGCCGGCGAAGCCGGTGGTTACCAAGGCCAAAGCACCGGCCTAACCAGTTCTTCAAAACCCGATTGCGTGACGGACACATAGTATATGTGTCCGTCACAAGATCTTTTTCAAACTTTCGATACTCTCGCGTACAGGGGTGTAGGTGTGAGTATTTAGAAGCAAGAAACATTAATATGAAAACAATTACCACAATTATAAAGACAGACGCATTCAAATATGCGATTTTTGCGTTTCTTATCGCAACGGTTGCATTCTTTGCAGTACTCCCATTTATTTCAGATATTAATCCACACGTGAGTGGTCCTTCGCTCTCTGCGCTCCTCGTGACCGCCGATGATGGCGGTGGCGATTCAGGGTCTGGAGACTCCGGTTCAGGTGACAGCGGTACTGGCGACTCAGGTTCAGGAAGCTCAGATGGAGGCGACACCGGCTCAGGTACACCCGGCGATGGTTGCTGTGGTGACGACACCGGCTCAGGCGAAACTGGTACTGGCGACTCAGGTTCAGGCGAAACTGGAGTTGGCACACCTGGTGACGGCTGTTGTGGTGACGGTGGTAGTGATACTGGCGGGACACCAACCGATTCAGGAAATTCTGGTGGTGGTGAAGTAGCATGTTCACCCATTTGGAACGGGTGCGGTGGTTACTGGTACCAGAACAGTTGTATCTATTCGTGTCCAACAGGGACACATGCAGAAAACGTAAGTGGCGCAAATGATGCTCAGTATTGTGGACTCTCATACAATACTTGTGAACCAAACCCAGTCGAAGTTGAACCTTCATGTTCAATTTCTGCAAACCCTAACCCCTGTACACTTGGTGCTAATTCACTTTGTGCGAGCTCAATTTCATGGTCGACGGAGAACATGAGTAACCCTGCAGTTTTCGTGCAGTCAACAGGTCAAAAGTTTGCTGCAGACGATAGTGGAAGTCAGTCGGCTCCATGGATTGATCATGCGGGCGTGACTTTTGTCGTTAAGGAACAATCTGGTTCTGCTCCAGTCATCTGTTCAGTTTCAGTCTCGGGTGTATGTGCTTCTGGAACGACATGGAATGGCAGTAATTGTGTGGCACCTACACCTACACCAACCCCAACACCGACACCAACTCCAAGCACACCAACATGTTCTCTTGCTGTGACACAGTCAACGATTACTGCAGGTCAACAGACAACGCTTTCATGGTACACAAGTAATTTTCAATCATACAATGTACTCGAGATTGATCGTGGCATAGGTTATGTTACGCCACCACTTAATGGCTCAATGACTATTTCGCCGAGCGTGACGACAACCTACACTGGTCATATCATAGATTTCAGTCCGACGAATGTTCGACCATGCTCAGTTACAGTGACGGTTATTCCAGTCACTCCAAGTGCACCAACCTGTACACTCACGGCTTCTCCAACTTCAGTAAATCAAGGAAGCGCGTCAACGCTCTCATGGACAACCTCAAACGCCTCAAGTATTTCGATTGACCAAGGCGTAGGTGCTGTTGGTGTGAGTGGCTCACAGAGCGTTTCACCAAGCGCAACAAAAACATACACCCTCACCGCAACCGGTGCTGGGGGTAGTGTGACATGTGCGAAAACGGTAACGGTTATTCCAACACCGAGTGCACCAACCTGTACGCTCACCGCGTCTCCAGCGTCAATCAATCAGGGAAGCGCGTCGACACTTTCATGGACAACCTCAAATGCGACTTCCGTTTCAATTAACCAAGGCGTAGGTGCTGTTGGTGCGAGTGGCTCAAAGAGTGTTTCTCCATCAAACACTACGTCATACACGCTTACTGCGACCGGTGCTGGTGGTACGGTGACCTGTGAAAAGCAGGTGGTTGTAGTAGTACCAAACCCAGCTCCAACCTGTACGCTTACCGCGTCTCCAACATCAATCAATCAGGGAAGTGCTTCAACACTCAGTTGGACAACAACAAATGCATCGAGTGTGACCCTTAACGAGGGTATTGGTGCAGTGGCGACGAATGGTTCAAAGAGTGTTTCTCCAAGTGCGACAAAAACGTACACGCTTACAGCTGACGGCGCTGGTGGTACCGTTACGTGTTCAAAGACCGTGACTGTGGTAGTACCAAATCCTGCACCAACCTGTACGATTACGGTAAATCCTCAGAGTATGACACGTGGTAACTCCGCAATACTTTCATGGAGCACTACAAATGCGACCGCCGTTGTCATCGACAACAATATCGGCACCGTTTCCCTGAGTGGTACACATACGGTTTCACCAACGGTGACTACTGAATATAAACTATCTGCAGTCGGCGCTGGTGGTAGTGTACTCTGCAAAACAACACTTGCGGTGAATGAACCGCCAGTTGCGCCAACGTGTGCGCTTAATGCAAACAAGACTGCAATTACCGCTGGTGAAAGTGTTACACTCACCTGGAGTTCAACAAATGCGAACCAAAGTACACTTCAAGGCGTAAATGTCGCGCTCTCAGGAAGTGGCGTGTACACCCCTGAAACGACAACGACATACACCTATGTGGTAACCGGAGCTGGTGGTTCACAAACCTGCACGAAGACCATTACGGTTACTCCGTATGTTCCTGTCTCACCAGTATGTTCACTTACGGTAAGTCCAAACAAAATTACAAAGGGAAGTATGGCGACACTCAACTGGACAGTTGGAAATGCGAGTGTGATATCAATTGATCAAAACATCGGCACTGTTTCTGCGGTTGATTCTCGTTTAGTGAACCCAATACAAAACACAACCTACACTCTCACGGCTCGCGGTGAAGCAAATCAGACCGTGACTTGTGTTGCTTCACTCGTTGTTGAGGAACCGCATGTTGACGATCCGGTGAAGTGCGATGCATTCAGCGCTTCGCCAAGTACGCTTACTGCTGCTGGCACCACGACACTCACTTGGAATACTTCAAATGCAACGAATGTTTCAATTAACAACGGTGTTGGTACCGTGTCTGAAGATGGCGGAAAAAGTGTCTTTGTGGAAGCAAATACAACCTACACCCTCACCGCAACCGATGGTGACAAAACAGTAACCTGTCAGACGCAAGTGAACATTGTACCTCCTACGGTGATTGTTCCTAAGTGTGACGCGTTCTCGGTCAGTCCATCATCTCTCAATAAGGGTGAAACAGCGACACTTACATGGGCCACCACAAATGCTTCATCAGTTTCGATCAACAATGGTGTTGGTACTGTTGCAGTCGATGGCAATTCATCAGTTACGGTAAATTCTGATACGACCTATACACTCACCGCAACAAATGGAAGTGCATCTGATAGTTGCCAAGCGACAGTCACTATTAAATCAAGCGGTGGAGGAGGCGGAGGTGGGTCAAGTTCACCACGCTGTACGCTCACCGCGTCTGATAAGAAGATTTCGGCAGGTGAACAAGTTACCCTCACGTGGAAGAATACTCGAACAAACGATATCCTGCTCAAGGATAATCGTGGCAACGTGCTCGCTGATTCAAAGAAGGACAGCAAGATTGATGAAGATGCAGATTCAATCAAGGTAAAGCCAACCAAATCAACGTCATATACGCTTACCGTTATTAAGGGAAGCAAGAAGCGTGACTGTACTGTTGATATCAATGTGTCGAATGTGACCGTTTCAAGCAATCGTCCACTCGTTGCGGGTATCTCACTTTCACAGGTTCCGTACACTGGATTTGACGCTGGTCCATTCCTTACGACAGTCTTCTATTCACTCATTGTACTTTGGGGACTTGGTATCGCATACGTGCTCGTGCTGAGGGGAAACAAGAATACTCTTTCTTTGAGTACTCTTACGCCTATTCGGTCAATACCTATGATTAAGGAAGAAGCTCCTGTCCACCGCATTCCGACAATGCTTGTTGCACCAACCGTGACAACAGCACCACAAACTTGGAAAGCGGTTAATCCGGTTATTGGGTACGAGTCGCTCTACGCGACTGCACCCGCTTCGGTAATTGAAGAAGAAGTTACTGAGGAAGCAACCGTTGAACCGCAGGTAGAAGACACCACCGCACTTCTTGAAGGACATGCACATGACGCACATGTGCTCATGTCGAGCGATGCGCTCCGTTTCATTGCGGGGCAGTCAGCGCTTGTCGAGGAACAGCTTGCAATTCTTGATAAGGTTATTGGTCTTGCAAAGGCGCAGTATCCTTCAGAGAACGGATGGGTCATCGTCAATAAAGAAAAAACCCTTTCTCTACTCAAATAAAATAGAGAATAGAAGATAGAAAATATAGAAACACCCGCACAGCAAAGCTGTGCGGGTGTTTCTATTCTATATTCAATATTTCTATATCCTATATCCTATATTCTACAGTGTTTTCGTCTCAACCTCAGTAAGGAGATGATTCCCAAGCTTTGAGACCGACATCTGCTCTGACGTACCATTTCGTGACTCAAGCGTGACATTTTTCTCAGCAACTTCCTTGTCTCCAACGACAACAAAGTAGGGAAGTTTATCTATTTTTGCATTGCGGATTTTCTTTCCCATCGATTCGTTACTATCGTCGAGCGTTGCGCGAATACCCACTGCCTTGAGTTCATCAAAGACTGTCTTTGCGTATTCGGTATGGATTTCTGAAACCGGAATAATACGTACCTGTTCTGGAGAAAGCCAGAGAGGGAAGTTTCCACCAAGGTGTTCAATAAGTACTGCAGAGAAACGTTCAATCGAACCCATGATTGCGCAGTGAATCATTACAATGCGTTCTTTTTCGCCTTGCTCATTGACGCAGGTAAGATCGAAGCGCTCGGGCATGTTCATGTCGAGCTGGATGGTTGCAACTTGATGCTCACGTCCGAGAGAATCTTTTGCCATGAAGTCGAGCTTCGGTCCGTACATCGCTGCTTCTCCTTGTGCCTCAAAGTAATCAGCATTTCGCTCTTTTGCAATTTCTCTGAGTGCATTTTCCGCGTTACTCCAAATTTCTGGTGTACCAAGATACTTTTTGAACTCGAGCGGATCATGGAAGGAAAGTCGTACGCGAAGTTTGAAGCCGAATGCTCCATAGAAGGTGTCTATGATGTCCCAAATTTTGAAGAATTCTTGCTTCACCTGATTGTGTCTGCAGAATACATGCGAGTCGTCTTGTGTGATTGATAAGACGCGCGTGAGACCGCCAAGCTCGCCCGATTGTTCATCTCGATAGACCATTGTTGTTTCAGCGTATCGTTGTGGCATGTTGCGGTAACTGTGGGGTTGTCGGTCAAAAATTTGTGTGTGATGAGGGCAGTTCATGGGCTTCAGTGCATACTCTTTTCCTTCACGGGTTGTAATGCGGAAAAGCTCATCAGCAAATTTATCCCAGTGTCCTGATGTTTCGTAGAGATTCTTTTTTGTGATATGCGGAACGGTCACACGCTCATACCCATGCTTCAGTCGAAGTTCCCACACAAAGCTATCGAGGAGATGACGAATTTGCGTTCCTTTTGGTGTCCAGAGAGGAAGTCCTGGTCCGACGAGTTCTGAAAATGTGAAGAGGTCGAGTTCTTTCCCAAGTTTACGATGGTCTCGCTTCTTTGCTTCTTCAATTTGGTTAACGTACGCATCAAGTTCTTCTTTGGTGTCAAACGCGTACCCATAGATGCGGGTGAGCATCGGATTTTTTTCATCCCCGCGCCAGTACGCACCCGCGACAGCGTGGAGCGTGAACGAATCGCTCCCGATTTCTTCTGCTGGCTTTTCTGAATGGCCACCACGACAGAGGTCGGTGAATGCTTGGTCGCCTGAGCCGACCGTGTAGAGGGTGATAGTTGCACCTTCTTTTTCGAGGCCATTGATGAGCTCAGTCTTGAAGACGTTTCCGGCGAAGGCCTCACGGGCTTCGGGGGCCGTGACTTCCTTGTGCGAAAATTCTTTCCAAGAGGGAAGGATTCTACGCATCTGCTTCTCAATTCCCTTCAAATCTTCAGTGGTTGGCGCTTCCCCACCGCTAAAATCAAAATCGTAATAGAACCCATTTTCGATTGATGGGCCTATGGTTGGCTTTGCGTGTGGGTACTGCGTTGTGATGACCTTTGCAAGAAGATGGGCAAGGGTATGTCGTTTTTGGGTGAGCTTGTCTTCCATATGAGTTTTTATTAAGTATTCTTATAAACTAAAAAACGTCCGAGTAAAAATACGATAATTCGCATTTTTACTCGGACGATCTTTTGACCGCGGTTCCACCGAGCTTCTGAGGCCGTAAGCCCCAGCACTTTAGGTATCAAATTAGGCACATTAGTGCGTCGCATAGGACTGGTAGTTGGTAGCCACCACAATCTCTGATGTAGCTGTTATCGTATCGTGTTACTAGGTATTGTCAACAAGTTTGAAGGTGGTACACGAAATTGGAGAAGAGTCGAACTCCAGGTTCTCTAAGTGAGCATACAGCTATTGACATAATTGCACTATGTTGCTATAATCCTATGCAGTTACAGAGCTCGAAGTACGGGGCATGAAGTGGAGTAAGGTCCTGGCAAGACCTATGATTTCAAATCACCCTTTTTGAGGAAAATATAAACGTGGAAAAAGTCATTTGCTGGCTTGGTGATAACGAGGTCGCCACGGGTTGCGGAGATACCAAAAAGGCCGCTCTCGAGGACGCGGTCGGCTGGTGGATCAAGGACAAGTTAACCGAGACGTACAGTCTTTCGTTGGCCGACGTAGACCCTCTTTGCGAGAAAATTCTCGCGGCAATCGCGGACTCGAAATTCGTGGATGAGGGGGGATATGCCACTTTCGAGCCTGGCGTTCATTACGATCTTTGCTGCGAGATCTACGACGTTGCCGAAAAGCTCGGCATCAAGAACTTCGGCAAGTAATCCTGTCCTCGTCTCCTGAAATAACCCGCCGTAGTGCAGAGTCGCCCTTTGGGACACTCTCACTACGGCGGTTTCTGTTTGTTATGAGAGTGCATGAGGGGGGTTAAAACTCCATATCAGCACATCCTTCCGTCCTGAATTTGCACGCTAACTGCACAAGGTGGAAAGGGGGTCATATGCTAAACTATAAATCACCATGGCCAAGAAAATGAAAGAAAAACAACTCGTTATCTACCAGACAAAGTCGGGTGCTCTTGAGTTGCGTGGTGATGTCGAGAAAGAGACTCTGTGGGCAACGCAGACACAGATTGCAGAGGTGTTTCAGTCAGAACGCTCAGTTATTACAAAACATATAAGAAACATTCTAAAGGACGGAGAACTTGAGGAAAATTCAGTATGTGCAAATTTTGCACATACTGCCGAGGATGGAAAAGTATACCAAGTAAGGTTCTATAATTTGGATGTAATTCTTGCGGTTGGTTATAGAACAAATTCAAAAAAAGCTGTTGAATTTCGCCAGTGGGCAACGAAGACACTCCGCGAACACATCACCAAAGGTTATACCATCAACCGCAAGCGCATTGCTCAAAATTATGATGCACTCATGAAGGATGTTGAGGGTATACAAAATCTTTTACCTGAACACGTTACACTCGACCCTAAAATAGTCCTTGAACTCATCAAGGAGTTTGCTTCGACATGGGTGTCGCTCGATGCATACGATAAAGAGTCTCTGGAACTCAAAGGAATTACCAAAAAGCGAGTAACACTCGTGAGTGCTGATCTTCATACTGCGATTATGGATCTTAAGAAAGAGCTCATGCGAAAGGGCGAGGCAACTGATATGTTTGCGTCCGAGCGTAAGGCAGGGAACATTGAAGGAATTGTTGGTAACGTGATGCAGTCATTTGGCGGAAAGCCCATGTACGCAACTGTCGAAGAAAAAGCGGCACATCTTCTCTATTTCATGGTTAAAAATCACCCATTCACTGACGGCAATAAACGTTCAGGTGCTTTTGCGTTTGTGTGGTTCCTCAGAAAAGCCGGCGTGAAGGGAAGTAGAAATATTAATCCCGTAGCGCTTACGGCACTCACCCTTCTTATTGCTGAAAGTGACGCACAGAAAAAAGATCAAATGGTTGCACTCATCACGCACATGTTGCGGTAGTTTTTCGTGGCCTGTTGGATTATTCAGGAGATTTTTCTTCTGTACCACCAAGCGCTTTTACCTTCTCAAGCGCAATTGTTGGCTCTTCATTTCTGATTGAGAGGCGGCCTTTCACGGCGACGCAGGTGCCGGGGATGAGGAGATTTTGGTGCGCGCGATACGTTTCAGGGAATGCGACGAGTTCAACGGTGTCGGTATAGTCACCGAGCTGAACGAAGGCCATTTTCTCTCCCTTTTTTGTGAGTAGCTCACGTACGGTTTCAATCATACCAGCGGTCACAACCGGAATGCCGTTTCGGCTGTCTCGTTTGATGCTTGTAATCGTTGAGCGTTTTGCAAGTTCTTCTGCATACTCATCGAGCGGGTGTCCGGAAACATATACGCCAAGAAGTTCTTTTTCCCACGTGAGTTTTTCGATTTTGGTGGCCAGAGGAGCTTCGGCGAGAGTCACTTCGTGGAATGCGACATCGGGAACAAGTCCAAAGAGTGAGTCTTGAGAGGATTCTTTGCTTGATGCGTGTTCTTTGTGGTACGCGAGGAGGACGTCAATATTTGCGAGCATTCTTCCACGATCTTCAAATCGGTCGAAGGCCCCCGACATGATGAGTGCCTCGAGTGACTTTTTATTTAAATTTCTATTTGTGATTCTCTTGAGGAAATCTGAGAGCGATGCAAATGGTCCGTTAGTCTTACGCTCTTCGATTATGGCTTCGGAAATGCCTTCGCCAAAATTCTTGATTGTGGTCAGCCCAAACCTGATTTTCGCGGGCACGTCGTGCCCCAGGGTACTCTCTCTGCCTTCGGCATTCACCTTGTCGTGCGCCGGAACAACTGAGAAGGGCCCGAAGCTCTCATTTATGTCAGGTGGTAACACCTCAATCTGCATGTGCTCACACTCGTGAATAATTTCCGAAATTTTTTCGGTGTCGCCGGCGTCTGCGGTGAGTACTGCAGACATATACTCGACCGGATAGTTCGCCTTCATGTATGCGGTCTGGTATGCGACGCGACCATAGCTCGCGGCGTGTGCCTTGTTGAATCCGTAGGCGGCAAATGGCTCGATGAGTTTCCAAAGTTTTTCAGCAAGCATGGGGGAGAGCTTTCCAAATTCAGTAAAGCCCCTCAGAAGCTTTTCTTTTTCTGCTTCCATAACCGCGGGAATTTTCTTTCCCATTGCTTTGCGGAGCATGTCGGCTTCGAGCCATGAGTAGCCCGCGAGCTCGCGCGCAATCATCATGACGTCATCTTGGTATGTGATGACACCATAGGAACGCTCGAGTACTTTTTCAAGGCGTGGATCAAGATACGCAATGAGTTTCGCATTGTGTTTGCGTTCAATGTACTGTGGAATCGATTCCATTGGCCCCGGGCGATAGAGGGCCACCATCGCGTTGATGTCGTGAATCGAAGTCGGGCGTAGTTGCTTGAGAAATGCGGTCATACCGGAACCGTTCAATTGGAAGAGACCCATGGTTTCGCCGCGTGCGAGCATCTCAAAAGTTTTTTTATCGTCGAGTGGAATATTTTCAATATCGATTTCAACTTTGTGAATGACACGCACGCGGCGCACTGCCTCTGCAAGAATAGAGAGGTTTTTAATACCGAGAAAATCGAACTTGAGAAGCCCCACACCGTCTTCACCAACGGAGTGCATTTCATACTGCGTGATGAGTTTGCCGGTTTTCGGGTCGGGCTGGAGTGGTACAAACTCCGTGAGTGGTCGCGGTGCAATCACGACACCCGCTGCGTGCACACCCACATGGCGCACACGTCCTTCAATTTGTTTCGCGAGGTCAATGACCTGCTTGGTGTCAGGATCTTTTTTGTAGAGGTCCATGAGGTCGGGTTCAATATCCATCGCATGCGTGATGGTCATTGGAAATCCTTGGCTTCCCATCGGAATGAGTTTTGCAATGCGGTCGCCGGTTGAATATGGATGACCGAGGGCGCGCGCGACGTCACGTACCGCAGCGCGCGCCATCATGGTTCCAAAGGTACCTATTTGTGCAACATGGTCTTGGCCATATTTCGCGCGCGCATAGTCGATGATTTCGTCACGGCGGTTGTCGGCATAGTCCATGTCGATATCGGGAGCGGATGGTCGTTCAGGATTAAGAAAACGTTCGAAGGGAAGTTTGTACTCGAGTGGATTTACATTGGTAATACCGAGCACGTAGGTTGTGAGTGAACCCGCGACCGAACCTCGAATGGTGGTGAGAATTTTTCGTTCGCGTGCTTCACGAATGAGGTCACCCACGACGAGAAAGTATTTTGCATAACCCTTCATCTTGATGACTGAAAGTTCGTAGTCGAGGCGCTCTTTCACAATAGGGTCTTCGAGCGTGAGACCGCGCCACGCCACACCCTCATACGCAGTATGGTGGAGTTCATCATCAGGTTCACGCTTGCTCTCAATTTTGTAGTCGGGGAAATACCAGTTTTTTCCGGGTGACATCGTGACGGTGCATGCTTCGGCAATTCTGACCGTATTTGCGAGAGCCTCGGGGGTATCTTTAAAAAGTTCTTTGGCAGTTTCCTGTGAAATAAAAGAAAAGTTTGGGGCAAGTTCACCACTATCATCAGTGGTGTCGAGAATACCACCGTGCTGAATTTTGAGCATTGCTTCACGCGCGAGGTGGTCGGTTTTATTTAGGTAGTAGACATCATGCGCCGCAACAAGTGGTGTTCCTGAACGTTTTCCGAGCGCAATAATTTTTTCTTGGAGTGCCTCATGTTCCTGAATTTCTGGATGATGGGTGACCTCGAGGTAACAGTGTTCACCAAAAACGCTCTTGTACCAGTCGAGACTTGCTCCAGCTTTTTCCGCATCTCCGTCTTTGAGTGCAAGCACTGGTTCACCACTAAATGAAGGGATGATGCAGACGAGATTTTTTCCAAATTCTGCGAGGAGATCATGGTCGATGCGTGGTCGGTAATAGAATCCATTCACGTATGATTCGGTCACCATCTTGATGAGGTTCACGTACCCATCATTATTTTGTGCAAGAAGCACGACACGACCACGAGGCTTATCAATACCAGAGTCTTTGTCGTTCCGCGTGCGTGGTGCGAGATATGCATCGATGCCGATGATTGGTTTTATACCTTCCTTGGTGCAGGCTTTATAAAAATCGATGGCACCATAGAGGGCACCGTTATCGGTAAGCGCAAGAGCGGGCATACCAAACTCTTTTGCTTTTTGTGCAAGTTCTTTTGGCTTAGGAATCGCACTCAGAAGTGAGTAATGCGAATGAGTATGCAAGTGAATAAAATCGGCACTGAGTTCCTGTCTATCTGGCATAGTAAAATTCATTGTATAGTATGTAGGTGAAAAAGAAAATTGACCGAAAAATTACTCATGTCATAGGAATAGATGAGGCAGGCCGAGGCCCATTAGCTGGTCCTGTTGCGGTCGGTGTCGCCATCGTGCCGGTCGATTTTGACTTTGAACGTATTCCTGGTGTTGGGGATTCGAAGAAGGTATCGGCGAAAAATCGCGAAGCGATTTTTCGCCGTGCCAAACTCCTCAAAAAACAAGGTGTTTTAGACTACGCAGTTGCACTTATTTCGGCAAAAATAATCGATAATATTGGCATTTCAAAAGCGGTACAGAAGGGAATTGAGACATGTCTCAGTTCCCTTCGACCAAATCCAAAATTGGTTGAAGTGAAGCTCGATGGACTCCTCAAAGCACCCACTGAATTTACGGAGCAAGAGACCATCATTAAAGGTGACGCAAAAGAAAAGGTTATCGGTCTTGCCTCAATTCTGGCGAAAGTGACTCGAGACGCTCACATGTGCAAAATGGCAGAAAAGTACCCAACATATGCATTTGAGGTCCATAAAGGCTACGGAACAGCCCTCCATAGGGCTAAAATACGCCAAAATGGGCCCTCTAAGGCCCATCGCAGGTCTTTTGTGAGGAAAGTACTCAAAGGCACAAAGTACGAGGAAAAATAGGGGATTTCACTTTTTGACACCATAGGGAGATGTTTTAACTAGTTTTTGCCACAGAATTTCGTGAATCTTTGATTCACGAAATGAGTGGGGCTTATTTTTTAGCAGGCGCGGAGGCGCCTTCTTTAGCTAGAATAAATCCCTGGTCCTGTGCTTTTGCACAGGGATTTCTACAAAGAAGATTGCCAATTGCATAAATTCTAGATATTTGCTATAGTTCTGCCCACTATATGGTTATACGAATGCGACATACGCGGTCCCACACCGGAAACCGCCGATCACATCACGCGCTCAAGGCGCCAACACTTTCGAAGTGTACACACTGTGGAGCGACTCATCGTCCTCATCACATGTGTCTTGAATGTGGTTATTACAATGGACGACAGGTAATGGATTTGACTGCACAGAAAGCCAAGCGCGATGCACGCATCAAAGAAAAGGAGGAGCGTATCCGCGTCGAATCAACAGGAGGTGCAACCCCAGCACAATCAGCCGAAACTAAGGAAGCGGTCAGTACCGAAAACGAATCAAAGAAAGCAAAAGAAAAAAACAAGGAGGGGAAGCCGAAGCCAGAACCAAAGTCATCTCAGATTTAGGAATCCACATAGAAATCCCCGCAGAGCGGGGATTTCTCGTAGTAATTCTGATACACTAGACGCAGGACGAAGTTAGTTCATTATTTTCATGGCAAATAGGCATCTATCAAGATCAATTGTTCTTCAATCACTCTTTGAGTGGGATTTAAATGGTGTAGAAAAAAGCCAAGTACGTGAAGTACTTGGTAGAAATGTCGATGAGTTCGCGCCCAATAAGGCAGACTCACCGTTCATGGAAAAACTCCTCGACGGTATTTTACAAAAACAACCAGAGCTCGACTTAATTATTGAAAAGGCCGCACCTGAGTGGCCGATTGATCGTATCTCACCGGTAGACAGAAATATTCTTCGTCTCGGGCTTTTTGAGCTTCTTTTTTCAGACCGAAGCGAAGTTCCTGCAAAGGTTGCAATTAACGAAGCAATCGAACTCGCTAAACAGTTTGGTGGAGAAAATTCAAGTAAATTCATAAATGGTGTCCTTGGCGCAGTCTATAAGGAGATTGGTGAACCGGGGAAGGAAGAAGTTTCGAAGCGAAAGAAAAAAGATGTCCCGTATGAAGAAATGCCAATCGAGCGCCTCGCAGGTGCGGTAGTGTATGCGGAGCATGAGGGTGATATTTACCTCGCACTCGTGCATGATATTTTTGGTCACTGGACGCTTTCAAAAGGTGGCATTGAAGCAACTGAGGAACTGAAAGTGGGCGCCACACGAAAGATAAAAGAGGAAATTGGTCTCGAGATTGTCGTTGATGCAGAGCTCGGACAGAATGAGTACATTGCATCACAGCCAGAAGTTGGAAAGGTTCGCAAGCAGGTTTCATATGTACTCGCAAAAGCACCGTTCCAAGAACTCACACTCGAGAAAAAAGGTGGTCTCGATGCGGCACAGTGGTTCCGTGTGGCGGATATTTTGGAGTTGAATTTTTATGAAGATATATTACCTATCGTCACGAAAGCCGTCACCATGTTAGTTTCAAGGAAATAGGACAATTACTTTGATCTCTTCTGGTACTCTACGAAGCGTTTGATTATGGCGTCTTCACAAAGCATTAGGAAAAGCATTGTGAAGACGGACTCGGAAAATATAATCGCTAGCGCTCATTATTTTCCGGCCACGCCTCAGCCTCAGTTCCTCGTGCGCCTCGCATCTTTCGCAATTCTAGCAATTTTCAAGTATTGCAAGATTGTTTCTACACTTAGTTTCACCTTTTTTATATTCCATAACCTATATTCATTATTCAATATCCCATATCCTATATTCCATATTCAATATCATATATTTTTACCTTTTCATTTTTAATTTTTAAATTTTGTGTTAGTCTAGCGCCATGACCGATATGAGCGACATCGAACAATCTCTTACAAATCTCCAAAAAAAGCTTGGGGTGACCTTTGTTGACCCTCAGCATCTCCTCACGGCGATTACACACCGTTCCTATTTAAATGAGCACCGCGAGGCAAAACAAGACCACAATGAACGTTATGAGTTTTTGGGTGACGCCGTACTTGAACTCGTGGTGACTGATTTCCTTTTTCAAAAATACCCAGAGAAACCCGAGGGTGAACTCACTGCCGTTCGTGCTGCGCTCGTGAACACTATTTCAATTTCTGAAGCCGGAGTGCGTCTTGGCATCAATGATTTCCTCCTCCTTTCAAAAGGTGAGGAGCGCGATACGGGACGGGCGCGCCAGTACATTCTCGCAAATGCCTTCGAGGCTATCATCGGAGCAATCTATCTCGATCAGGGATACGAATCTGCAAAAAACTTTATTGGCGATGAGCTTTTCGATCTCACCGATACCATTGTTGCAAAGCGCTTGTGGCAAGATGCAAAGAGTCGCTTTCAGGAACTTGCGCAAGAGCATACAAATATCACGCCGAGTTACGACATGATAAGTCAGGTTGGCCCCGATCATGACCGTGTCTTCACGGTTGGCGTCTTCTTAGGGAGTGAAAAAATTGGAGAAGGAAAGGGCCGTTCAAAACAAGAGGCTGAACAAGAGGCAGCCCTGAAAGCAATTGAAGCGAGAAATTGGTGACCAGAAATTAAGGAATGTAATGACTATAATTTCTGAGTCCGTCGACACGTGCTTTCCCTATGCTTCGTGTCGACGCCGTAGTCAAACGCTTTGTCAGGTAATGATTAGGTGATTTCTGAGTCCATGGCCTAGAAGTTAAAGAGCGCAAGCGTAGGCGATTTCACCAGTATAGGGCATCGATGTTTATAGACTCATGGTAAAATACAGCCATGAGATTTTTTAATAATACACAAAAGCACAAAGGTTTTACGATGATAGAGGTTGTAGTCGCCGTTGCTATTATTGCTCTGCTTGCTTCAGTTGTTATTCTGAGCATTCAGGAAATTAAAAAGAAGTCTCGTGACGCACAGCGATATTCTGATATGTCTAATATAGAACTTGCCCTTCGGTTATATAAAGATAGTAACGGAGAGTATCCTACGACGAATAATGAACAAAGGTCTGTCTGCACAAATGGAACGGATCCAACAGCACGAGATATCACAGGTCCTAATGGATATATACCTAATTTGGCCCCCACGTATCTTCCGGTCCTTCCAGTTGACCCCAGTAATTGCAACGATTCAGGGTCAGTGCATGGATACTTTTACAGATCAAATGGGACAGATTACAAATTTGCTATTGATTTTGCTGCAGAGAAAGGTTCTGAATGCGAACCTGGGAAGAAGTTTGATGACCCATACCCAGGTCGTGATGCGGGAACTGGAGAACTCTGGTTCTGCTCAATTTTCTCACCAGGTGCGGCAAATTGGTAGTTTTTATTTCAATGTACCTTAAAGAGCTCACGATTAACGGTTTTAAGTCATTCGCCAAAAAAGGCGAGCTCGAATTTTCTACTCCCATTACCGCAATTGTAGGACCAAACGGCTCGGGTAAATCAAACGTTGCCGAGGCCTTTCGTTTTGTACTCGGCGAACAATCTATCAAGTCAATGCGTGGGAAGCGTGGCGAAGACCTCATCTTTAATGGTTCTGAAAGTGTCTCACGTTCAAATCGTGCATCGGTTTCTATTACCCTTGAAAACAAAGAGCGGAATGGCAAGAAAGTCTTCCCCATTGATTTTGACCAAATCACTGTTGAGCGCGTAGTGCATCGCGACGGTACGAATGAATATTTAATAAATGGTTCTGCAACGCGCCTTCGCGATGTGCAGGAACTCCTCGCGTCGGCAAATATTGGCCCTACAGGCCACCATATTATTTCGCAAGGTGAGGCAGACCGTATTCTTTCTGCAAGTCCACGTGAGCGAAGAGAAATGATTGAGGACGCACTCGGGCTCAAGGTATATCAATTCAAAAAAGCGGAGAGCGAACGTAAGCTCGCAAAGACAAAAGAAAATATCGCGCAAGTTGAATCGCTTCGACGCGAAGTTGCGCCACATCTCAAGTTTCTTGAAAAACAGGTAAAGAAACTCGAACGCTCAATTGAGCTCCAAAAAGAACTCACCACACTTTATGCAGAATATTTGCGTCGTGAAGATTCATACATAGCATTCCATACCGACAGACTCACTGCGGAAAGGCAGGTTCCAGAATCAAGGCGGAAAGAACTTCTCGAACTTCTCGAATCAGCAAAACAAAAACTAGCAACGAAAGGAAAGGACGAAAAACGCTCTGAACTCGTCGCACTTGAGAAAAATATTTCACTTGTCCGCTCTAAGCGACAGGAGACAGTTCGTGCACTCGGGCAACTCGAAGGGCAGATTATTTTTCTCACGCGTCGCATCGAAGACATCAAGAAGCGCGAAGCAATGACGGTGGAGAACCCAATTCCCTTCGATGAATTTAAAAAGGCGACTGATTCAATTGAGAAGGCAGTGCAACAGGCTTCACAGCATGATGATGTTTCGGTACTCAAGCGAACACTCCGCGATATTTTAAATACACTCGGTGCGCTTCTTCATACTGCGACCAAAATTGGGAGTCACAATGGTTCAAAGGAGGAAGAACATGAACTTAAAGAACTTGAGAAGCAAAAGGAACATCACGATACTGAACTCAAAGCGCTCGAAAAAGAAGAGCATGAGCAGGCAGAGCAGTACGACGCACTGAAGGCCTCAATCGAAGCCGAGCATTCAGAAAACCGTGAAGCTGAGCGCGAGGTGTTCAGTATCATGAATGAACAGCGCGAGATAGAGCATAAGCTTGGTAATCTCGATAGAGAACTTGGTGGACTCGAACGCGACCGTGTGGAATTTAAAGATGAACTTCAGGAAGCCGTCTCACTCCTTGGGCGCTCCGCATCGATGTATTTTGATTACGAAATTATTGGCGAAAACGGAAAGCCACTCAGAGGGGAAGACATTGTCGGTGAAGAACGAAGCAAACAGCACGAGCGCAGACGAAGTCTTGAGAAGATGAAGATTCGTCTTGAGGAACTCGGTACTGGCTCCAATGATGACGTGCTCAAGGAATACAAAGACGTGAAAGAGCGTGATGAATTTTTGGTGCACGAAATTGAAGACCTCACCGCATCGGTCGGAAAGCTTGAGGTGCTTATTGCCGACCTCACCAAAGAACTTAATGAGCAGTTCGTGAGTGGTATCGATAAGATTGGGGTTGAGTTTAGTAAATTCTTCACACTCATGTTTGGAGGTGGTACGGCGTCACTTTTGCGTGTAAAGCCAAAGATTCCAAAGAAGGATATTGATGCAGAACTTTTGCCCGAGGAACTCGAATCACTTGAAGTGCCCGAGGAGGAAGAAGTAGAAGAGGGGATTGAGATTGATGTGAAACTCCCGAATAAGCGCGTGCGTGGACTCGATATGCTTTCAGGCGGTGAGCGAGCGCTTACCTCAATTGCACTTATCTTTGCAATGAGTCAGGTCAACCCACCACTCTTTGTTATTCTCGATGAGACCGATGCTGCGCTCGATGAGGCGAACTCACGCCGCTACGGCGATATGATTACCGCACTTTCAGAACGCTCACAACTTATTTTAATTACGCATAACCGCGAGACCATGGGTCGCGCCGGCGTGCTTTACGGCGTCACCATGGCAGGGGACGGAGTTAGTAAGTTACTCTCCGTTAAGTTTGATGAAGCAGTTGCAGTTGCGAAGTAACAAATCCCCGCGCCATAGGCGCGGGGATTTCAAATGCTAAAAGCTAAAAGCAAATCACTAAGAGCTAACTCTTAACTCAGATTTGTGCAAGATACGCGACGTGAGAAGCGAATACGTGGAGCTTCGCAAGACCTTGAACAGTTTTTGTGAAAGGTGTACAGCGTCTGTAAGAGGCGAGACACTAAATGCGAGGCGTACAAATCGTACGATGAGATTTTAGTGACGAAGCGCAACAAAGTAGATTGGATAAATCTGATTTAAGAGAGTATCTCAAAGTCGAGTTGTCGTTCCTCCATACTAGCTCGTTTGAGCTTGATACGCACCGCTTGCCCGAGTGAATATATTTTTCCGGTCTTCTGACCTTTGATGCGATACTTCTTTGCTTCGTGAATGAAGAAGTCGCCTTTGATACTTGAGAGACGCACCATGCCTTCAGACTTTGAATTCTTTTCTTCAACATAGAGACCCCAGTCAGTGACACCGGTGATGAGTCCATCAAATTCTTCACCAACGCGGTCGCACATAAACTCAACTTGCTTGTATTTAATGGAATCGCGCTCGGCAGTGACTGCGGTCATTTCGCGCTCTGAGCACTGCACCGAAAGTTTTTCATACTTGGCAAGTTCTTTTCCTGAAATCACTTGACCGTCTAGGTATCGGCGGAGCATACGATGTGCCATTAAGTCGGGGTAGCGACGAATTGGCGAGGTAAAGTGTGTATAGAATTTAAACGCAAGACCAAAGTGACCGATGTTTTTTGTCGTATAGAGCGCTTTCGCCATTGAGCGAATGGTTGCGGTTTTAATGAGATTTTCTTCGGGTGTTCCTTCAATATCTTTGAGGAGCTTGTTGATGTCGCGTGCATCAACGGTGCCCTTGTGTGTTTTGAATTCGTGACCGAGTGCGTGGAGGAAGATAGCGAGGTCCTCAATTTTTTCTGGATTCGGAACATCATGCACACGGTAGATGAACGCTGCGTCGCGATTGTTCTTCTTTGCATGTTCGTACACGTATTCCGCGACGCGGCGGTTTGCGAGGAGCATAAAGTCTTCAATCATGAGCATAGTCTCGGTGCGCACTTTGGTGTATGCACGGATTGGTTTTCCATCCTTATCGATTTCAAATTTTACTTCCGGTTGGTCAAAGGCAATTGCACCATCTCGGTATCTCTGTTCGCGAAGCTTTCGGCCAATGTTCATGAGAGTGTTGAGTTCCTCGTACATTGGTCCTTGTTTCGTATCGAGTACTTCCTGTGCTTCTTCATAGCTGAATCGCTTGTTTGAGTGAATGATGGTTTGTCCAAACCACGAGTTCAATGTTTTTCCGTTTGTATCCATCTCAAAGACTGCCGAGAATCCGAGGCGGTCTTCATTAGGGCGAAGAGAACAGAGATCGTTACTGAGTACCTCAGGGAGCATCGGAATCACACGGTCAACGAGATAAATCGATGTCCCACGTTCGACAGCTTCTTTGTCGATGGGGTCATTCTCACGAACGTAGTGTGAGACGTCGGCAATATGAATACCAATTTCGAAATTTCCATTTTCGAGCGTGCGAAGGGAAATGGCATCATCAAAATCTTTTGCATCGACAGGGTCGATGGTGCAGGTGGGAACATCGCGCATATCGCGACGTGTTGGGTTTTGACCTTGCGTTGCAATGACAGCGTCTTTAAAAATTTGCTCCTTACGTGCGTACAGTTCTTGTCCCGCCTCAGCAATCTTCTCGGGAAAGTTTTCTGAAAATCCGCCGCCCCGAATAATCGCCTGCATTTCTGTTTCGTGGTCGCCGGCAGGCCCGAGTACCTCAACAATCTCACCAAGTGGTTCTGAAAGCGGGCTCTTCCATTCGGTTATACGCGCCACGACCTTCATTCCTTCGTTAGTCTTTGTTGCGTCAGAAAGAAGTATGCGGATGTGGATTCGACGGTTGTCGGGAATGAGGCGATAGATTCCCGCCTTCATTTCAACGTTACCAACAAACTCAGCGTTTTTTGGTTCGACAACGCGGAGCACCTTTCCTTCAATGCGCTTTCCGGGGACTTTCTTAAAAATCTCAATTTCAACGATATCGCCATCAATGGCAAAGGAGAGCGCCTCAGGTGGAATGAGAATATCTTCTTCATACCCCGGTACAGACACAAAACCCGTGCCTTTGGCGCGAATCATGATGACTCCTTGAAAAGTTGATTGTTTCTGGTTCATGTGGTCTCGATAGTATCACAATATATGGGTACAAACCATGCTTTTTATGCAATCCCCAATATATTAGAGAAAGCTTGACCGAATTGGTGACTTCTGGTACTCTTCACGGCACTATGTTAATGATGCGTTTACAACGAATTGGCCGAAAAAACGACCCCTCATACCGAGTGGTTGTTGTTGATTCCCGCCAAGGTCCGAAGAGTGGAAAGCACCTTGATCTCCTTGGTACTTTTAGTCCAAAGCTCAATCGTGTAGTTATTGATGGAGAGCGAGCAAAGAAGTGGATTAAGAACGGAACTCAGGTTTCAGGAACAGTTCACAATCTTCTCATTTCACAAAAGATTATTGAGGGTAAGAAAATTAACGTTCTTCCTAAGAAATCTCCCGTTATCGACGAAGCGAAGATAAAGGCGGAAGCAGAGGCGAAGGCTAAAGCAGAAGCGGCAGAAAAGGCAGCAAAGGAGGCAGAAGCAGCGAAAGCAGCTGAGGCGGTAGTAGAGCCAGAAGTTGAGGCTCCGGTTGCAGAAGTTGCTCCAACCGAGGAAGCAAAGGCAGAATAATTTGAATTTCAAAACAACACGCGCTTGGGGCAGAGCCCCAAGCGCGTGTTGACGTATTGGTTCAAACTGTTACCATTCTATGAGCACGTTTCGGAAAGGATGAAACGGCAGTTATCAGATTAGTTCTCTAATATAATTCGTATGGAATTAGACCAGCAGTTTCTCGAGCAGCTTGTAACAGCGCTTGTAGACCATCCAGAATCAGTGAAGATTAACCGAACGGTAGACGAGATGGGCGTACTCCTTACACTCGATGTACATGCTGCAGATATGGGCAAAATCATCGGTCGTTCAGGAAACACCGCAAAGGCGATTCGTACACTGCTCCGCGTTGTTGGAATGAAGAACGAAGCTCGTGTAAATCTTAAGATTAACGAACCAGAAGGAGGAACTCGTTCAGCAGCATCAGCAGATGCAAGCTCAGATGTGACGAGTGTTGATGAGACTCCGGATGCTCCAAAATCACTGGACGAAGCTATCGACGGTTTGCGCATATAAATTGTACTGTCGGCGAATTTCTTTGTCAGGACGGCAAAAATAATTTTCATCGTACGATTTGTACGCCTCAAACTATTTCCTTGTCCTTCCTCGAACTTCGCCCGACATTCCAATTTCTATGCAGCAAACAAGTTGAAAATAAAACAAACACAAAACCCCGCCGGCTGCGCCGCGGGGTTTTGTGATATCATCTCCACATGGAAAAGGGAAAGGACTATATTGGCATTGCAATATGTTTCTATTGTCATGATGGACAGGGGAACTTCGTTTTAAATAAACGCAATCAAAATTGTCGTGACGAACATGGACGTTGGGATTTTGGCGGTGGTGGGCTTAAATTTGGAGAAACTTTTCAGGAATGTTTGGCAAGAGAAGTCAAAGAAGAATATGGAACTGAGATAGTAAAATGTGAGTTCATCGGATTTGACGAGGTTTTCAGGAATCAAGATGGGGTTGAGACACATTGGGTAGATATCCGATACAAAGTGCAGCTCGATAGAAATAAAGTTATTAATGCTGAGCCACATAAACACGATGAAATTGGATGGTTTACCTTAGACAATCTTCCGTCCCCACTTCATTCTCAGTTGCCACACGAGCTCATAAGGTACCGTTCAATTCTGGAAACAATTGGTTGAAGGAAATATAAATTCGTGCAACACTAAAGTTTCAATATAAAGCACCAGATACGCGAAGTGACTGAACGAGAACGTGAGGCGTATATACATACGATGAATGTTTGAGTGAGGGAAACGACAAAGTAGATGGTGCTTTAGATTGGGACTTTTATGAAATTCCACATAATTACACTCTTCCCTGAAATCTGTCAGACATACACGGATGCCTCGGTTCTTGGTCGTGCCCAGAAGACAGAGAAGGGAAAGGGAGCAAAGCAAAAGGGAAAGCAGATTGAGGTGAAATACTACAATCCCCGAACCTTCACGACTGATAAGCATCACAAGACCGATGACCGACCATATGGTGGTGGGCCTGGCATGGTGATGTACGCACTTCCGATTGTGAAAGCGGTTGAAAAAGCTCTTGGCAAAAAAGACCGAAAGAAAGTTAAGGTACTTATTATGTCGCCACGTGGAAAGAAATTTGATCAGGTGATGGCGAAAAAATTTGCAAAGAATTATACCAACCTCGTGCTCATCTCCGGTCGATACGAAGGTATCGATAGTCGAGCGAAAAAGATTTTGCGCGCTGAAGAAGTTTCAACAGGGGAGTACGTGCTTACGGGGGGCGAACTTCCTGCGCTCACGATTGTCGACGCGGTCTCACGAAATATTCCCGGCGTCCTTGGTACCTTTGAATCCCTTGAAGACGAGCGAGTCTCAACGGGGGAAATGTACACACGCCCAGAATCATTTGAATATAAGAAGAAGAACTACAAAGTACCGAAGGTCCTTATGGGGGGAAACCATAAGGAGATTGAGGAATGGAAGAAAAGTAAGGAAACTCAATCTGCTCTCAAGTAATTGGTATCATTCTGCATATGGAAGAATTTCGAATCAACAACGAGAGCAAAAATGAAACACAAGAAGCATTGCTCAGAGAAAAGTTTGATGAACAATTTTCTCATTTCGAAACAATTCCATGGGGGGAGTCGAGTATAGAAGTGATTGACCTTACCCCAGATGAAATTACCGAAGCGGTCCCCGTGTTATTTGTGCCTGGTTTTGGAAAAACACCACGTTCTTATAAAGAGGCGCTGTTTGAGATATACAAATCGGGTCGACGAGTACTTTCTTTGACTGCACCCACAGATAAGGTTGAACTCACTAGAGAAGAAAAGAAAAATATTCCGACTGCACAAGCAGAACGTGCATATGCAATACTTCATGTGCTTCAAGAGAAGCGTGTTGGAGAAGTTGACGTCGTGAGTCACTCCGAAGGTGGAATGAATGCAACCATTGCGGCATCATTGGCACCTGAACTGTTTCGACATTTTGTTTTTGTTGCTATACCGGGAGTCACAGGTACACAATCATTTCTCGAAATTGCTAAACGCGGAATCCAGAATCAAATGCAGATTAATCAAGAGATGAGTGAAGCGGACAGAGAAGCAAAAGAACGCTACGAACGTTCGAATAACGATATTAAATCTTGGGTGAAGGAACGGGGTATGCTCAAAGGAGCTATTGAAGCAACAAATCCTGGGAGATATGAAATTAGTGATGAAGTCAGAAAACTCCACAATTCAGGACACGGCATCAGTATTATTTCGGGAGTCGAAGACAAGATGCTTCCTATGGAGGAATATCAAAGAGATGAGACAGGCACGCCGAGAAGTGCAGACGACCTGGGTGTCGATGGATTTTATTCCATTAAGAAGGGTCATGGGGAACTGGAAGTGAATGAAAAAGTGGGAATGCTCGCTATCCATGCGATTGAGGCTCTCGCACAGAAATACTCCCAAAAAGACAATACCTCTGCGGTGTAATGGTTTTAGGGTAAAATATCCATGAAATACCACAGGTAAGCCATTGACTTCTTTTCCTAACTCTGTTAGACTCCTCGCCATACGCTATTCGGTCTCGAATGAGTTTCGGTTGTGAGATTTTCATACGCGGAGAATAAAGAGACAGTCTTTGTCTCGAGCACACAAACGTGATGCACCAATTACAAGCCGAGTAAAAAGGGTGTACGAACTGTACGCGCACTGAGCGCGGATTTTGGCGTGAAGTTAAAGAGTGAGTTGCGAGGAATCGCAGCAACGCAAGACCTTGAGCAGTTTCTGCGAAAGGTGTACAGCATCTGTAAGATGTAGCGACTATAACTTCAGGTCTGTCACCTTTTCTTTTTCGTTAAAGAAAAGGTGACGCGTGTTCCTTTTTTCTACTCACATTATTCACAAGGGTGAATGTACACGGCATACACCCATGAGAGTTGAGGGGTATTAATAATCTGCATAGTGATTTTAGAGTTAGTTCGTCTTTTCAAAGCATTAGGAACAGCAATGAAAAGACGGCCAAGATTCTCTAATTCGCTACGCTCATAACAGAATCTAGGCATGACTCACAACACACGAAAAGACAGAGAGATTTCTGTTGGCATGCTTCCAAAGAAGCACTTCCAGCACTATCGTGATGCGCGCGTATCACTTCCTGACCTCGTCCAGCCACAGCGAGAATCATTCAAGTGGTTTGTTGAAACCGGTCTCAAAGAAGTATTCAAAGAGTTTTCACCAATTGGTGACTATTCTGAAAAGAAGTTTGAACTCGTTTTCAAGAAGTATGAACTGGGGAATCCAAAGACGACTCCTCAGTACGCAAAGGAAAACAAGCTCACCTACGAAGCGCCACTTCGCGCGCAAGTAGTATTGCGCAACAAGACGTTTGCAGGAGAGAAAGAACAGGAAATCTTCATGGCAGACATTCCAGTCATGACTGAAAACGGAACCTTCATTGTGAACGGTGTTGAGCGCGTTATTGTGCCACAGCTCGCACGCTCATACGGAATCTTTTTCACTACAAGTGAAACCAAGGGGCGAACCTACTTTGGTGCGAAGATAATTCCAGCGCGTGGTGCGTGGGTTGAAATTGAATCTGAAGCCGATGGTGCCATCTACGTAAAGATTGACCGAAAGCGAAAGTTCCCGGTCTCATCACTGTTCCGTGTACTTGGTGCAAAAGATGAAAAAGCGGTCGCAGCGCTCTTCAAGGGAGTTCCATTTGCTGAGGAATTTCTTAAGGCAACATTCCTTAAAGATCCTGCAAAGACTGTTGATGACTCATACATCGAAATTTATCGTCGCCTCCGCGATGGTGACCTTGCGACCGTAGAAAACGCGCGCGAGTTTGTGAACTCAATCTTTGCTCCTGAGCGATACGACCTTTCAGAAATTGGACGACATCATTTTAACCAACGTTTCGGACTTCCTGTTGATGCGAAAGCGACTGCAGTCCGCACCGTCGGTCTAGAAGACATTGTGACGATTCTCAAAAACATCATCACGCAGAATCACACCCCCGGAGCAATTGCTGACGATATCGACCACCTCGGTTTCCGTCGTGTGCGCTACTTTGGAGAACTTCTCCAACAGCGTATCCGTGTTGGTATGACTCGTGTCAAGCGAAACGTACAAGACCGTATGTCAACGATTGAAGCTGAGACATCACTTCCAATTCAACTCGTGAACCCACGTCCACTTCAAGCAGCGATTAAGGAATTTTTCACCACCAACCAGCTTTCACAGTTCATGCCACAGCAGAACATGCTCGCAGAACTCGAAGGTCTCCGTACGCTCTCAGCACTCGGTCCGGGTGGACTCACTCGTGAGCGCGCTGGCTTTGAGGTGCGTGACGTACACACGAGTCACTACGGCCGACTCTGTCCGATTCACACACCTGAAGGTCCAAACATTGGTCTCATTCTCCGTCTCTCAATGTACGCTCGCGTAAACCGATTCGGTATCATCGAGACACCATATGCAAAGGTGCATAAAGGAATCGTGACTGACGAGATTGTGTACCTTAATGCCCATGAAGAAGAGCACTACAACATCGCACACGCTGCGGTAGAAGTTGATGAAAAGGGAAAGATTAAGTCAGAAAACGTTGAGGCTCGCTACAATGGTGACCCACGTGTTGTTCTCCCAAATGAAGTTGACTTCATCGACATTGCAACCAATCAGGCATTCTCTGTTGCAACCTCAATGATTCCATTCATTAACCACGACGACGCCAACCGCGCACTCATGGGTTCAAATATGCAGAAGCAGGCTACGCCTTGTATCGTGCCTGAAGCACCACTCGTCGCAACGGGCGTTGAGGAAATGGCTGCTAGGGACACCGGACGCATGATTGTTGCGCATGAAGCAGGAGAAGTTATTGAAGCTGATGCAAAGCATGTCGTCCTCAAAGACAAAGACGGAAAGAAGCATGAATATGCACTCACGACATTCCAGCGCACCAACGACTTCTCTGCGTTCTACCACCGCACATCAGTTACGGTTGGCGATAAGGTAAAGCGTGGCGACGTACTCGCAAACACCTCTTCAACCGAAGCGGGTCAAATCGCACTTGGACAAAACGCACTCGTTGCCTTCATGAGTTGGAGCGGTGCAAACTATGAGGACGCCATCATTATTTCTGAGCGTCTCGTAAAGGATAGTAAGTTTGCAACGATTCACCTCGATGAACTCGAAGTGGCAGTTCGCGACACCAAGCTTGGGCCTGAAGTTACTACCCCAGACATTCCAAACGTTTCAGAGCAAAAGCTTCGCAACCTCGATGAAGAAGGAATCATTCGCGTTGGTGCAGAAGTGCGCCCAGGCGATATTCTTGTCGGTAAAGTTACACCAAAGGGAGAGACACAGCTCACTCCTGAGGAACGACTTCTCCGTTCAATCTTCGGTGAGAAGGCAAAGGATGTGAAGGACACTTCACTTCGTCTCGAAGCAGGAAAGCGCGGTCGCATTATCGGCGTGAAAGTATTCTCACGCGAGCAGGGTGACCAACTCGAATCGGGTGTCATCAAGCGCATTCACATTACCGTTGCACAGGTTCGTAACGTATCAGTGGGTGATAAGCTCGCAGGACGACACGGAAACAAGGGTGTTATCTCACGTATTCTTCCTGAGGAAGATATGCCGTACACAGAAGATGGAAAGCCGGTTGATGTGATTCTCACACCGCTCGGCGTTCCAAGCCGTATGAACCTCGGACAGATTCTTGAACTTCACCTTGGTATGGCGGCAAATACACTCGGCTACCAAGCAATCGTTCCTCCATTTGCAGGAGCATCAGAAACTGATGTGAAGGCAGAACTCGCGGCAGCAGGTTTGCCAACCGATGGAAAGATTCCACTTCGCGATGGACGAACCGGTGAAGCATTCGCACAGCGCATCTCAGTCGGGTACATGTACATTCTTAAACTTCATCACATGGTTGAAGACAAGATTCACATGCGCTCAATTGGGCCGTACTCCCTCATTACGCAACAGCCACTCGGCGGAAAGGCACAGGTGGGAGGACAGCGATTTGGAGAAATGGAAGTCTGGGCGCTTCTCGGATACGGTGCTGCATACACGCTCCGTGAAATGCTCACGATTAAGTCAGACGATATTGTTGGTCGTTCAGCCGCTTTTGACGCCATTGTGCGTGGAGAGCGTATTAGTCACCCACATACACCTGCAGCGTTTAACGTGCTCGTCAATCAACTCCGCGGTCTTTCACTCGATGTTGATTTGAAGCGAGAAGGTGGTGTCGATAGAAATTAATTAATAGTCACTAACTTTGTATAACAATATGAGAAATCAAGCACCACAATTGTTCAGCGAAGTGAGCCTCAAGCTCGCATCTCCTGAGCGAATCCTCGAATGGTCAAAGGGTGAAGTCACAAAGCCAGAGACTATTAACTACCGCACACAGCGTCCTGAAAAGCACGGTCTCTTTGATGAAAGGATATTCGGTCCGGTTGAGGACTACGAGTGTTCTTGCAAGAAGTATCGTGGCATCCGCTACAAGGGAATTACCTGTGAGAAGTGTGGTGTTGAAATCACCCGCTCAATCGTACGACGCGAACGCATGGGGCACATTGAGCTCTGCGTGCCCGTCTCACACATTTGGTTCCTTCGTGGTGTTCCATCACGTATTGCGCTTATTTTAGGAACATCAGCAGCGTCAATTGAAAAAGTTGTGTACTTCGCAGGATACATCGTCACGAAAGTGAGTGAAGAAGAACGAACTCGACTCCTTCGCGAGCTTGATACTGAATACAAGACGAAGCACAAGGAACTCACGAGCGACCTCGCACGTGAAGAACTCAAGAATCGCATGGAAGAGATGAAGAAGGAGATTCAGGGTATTACCCAAGGAGCTATCCTTGACGAGATGCACTTCCACAAATTCTCAATGAAGTACAGCGTACTCTTTGAGGCAGAGATTGGTGCTGAGGCAATATTTCAACTCTTCAAGAAGCTTGACCTTGTCTTGCTCCGCGAGCGACTCGAAAAGGAGCGCGAGACTGCGGGCGCTGCAGAGCGTACCAAGCTCGACAAGCGACTTTCACTCATTCGCGGCATGATTCATGCGGGCGTCAGGCCTGAGTGGATGTTCCTCACCCGTATTCCGGTTATCCCACCAGCGCTTCGTCCTATGGTTGCGCTCGAAGGAGGACGTCATGCGTCATCAGACCTTAACGACCTCTATAGGCGTGTTATTAACCGAAACAATCGCTTGAAGAAACTCATCGACATCATGGCGCCAGACGTTATTCTTCGTAACGAAAAGCGTATTCTTCAAGAAGCGGTAGACGCACTCATCGACAACTCAATTCGTCACGGCAACACTGCATACTCAGCAATGAGTCAGGCACAGCGCCGACCACTTAAGTCACTCGCCGATTACCTCAAGAGCAAGCAAGGTTATTTCCGTCAGAACTTGCTCGGTAAGCGCGTCGACTATTCAGGACGTTCGGTGATTGTTATTGGACCAGACCTCGCACTCGACCAGTGTGGTCTGCCAAAGCACATGGCACTTGAGCTTTTCCGCCCATTCGTCATTTCAGAACTCTTAAAGCAAGAACTTGCATACAACATTCGTGGTGCAGGACGCTTGATTGAAGACGGAGTGCCAGAAGTCTGGGCAATTCTTGAAAATGTGATTCGTGATCGACACGTACTTCTTAACCGCGCACCGACACTGCACCGTCAGGGTATTCAGGCGTTCCGCCCAGTGCTCATTGAAGGTAACGCGATTCAGGTTCACCCACTCGTTTGTCGTGCGTTCAACGCCGACTTCGACGGAGACCAGATGGCGGTACACGTACCACTTTCAGTGGAGGCACAGCTCGAAGCACGAGAAATTATTTCTGCAAACAAGAACATCCTAAAGCCTGGATCTGCTGAACCAGTCGTTTCTGAAAAACTTCTCGATATGGCACTTGGTGCATTCTGGATGACCAAGATTGTCGAAAATGCAAAAGGTGAAGGAAAGTTCTTCCAGTCACCAAACGCTGCGATTCTCGCCTTTGACTTCGGTGTTATCGACATTCGCGCAAAGGTAAAGGTACTCGCAACGAGTACACCGAAATACGCGCAGTTTGAAGAAAAACTTTTTGAGACAACGGTTGGACGACTCCTCTTCAACTCAGTACTTCCAAGCGAACACCCATTCATTAACGATGTGATTACTCAGCGCGCACTCTTTGGCATCGTCGTTGATATTATTGACGATGAAGGAATTGGTGCGGTGCCAAAGATTGTTGACCGCATGAAGCGATTCGGATTCGAGTACGCGACAAAGTCAGGAACGACATGGGGAATTGACGACGTGGTCGTGCCAGAAGAAAAGAAAGGCATAATCGCAAAGGCACGCGCATCAGAAAAAACGATTCTCGAACATTTCGACGAAGGTCTCCTCTCACGAGAAGAACGACGACGCCTCATCATTGGTATTTGGCACAAGGCGAAGACCGAGATTGAGGAAATCCTCCCAAGTACACTCGACAAGAACGGCTCAGTCTACGATATGTGGAAGTCTGGCGCCCGCGGTTCTATGGGACAGATTGCACAGATGGCCGGTATGAAGGGTCTCATCATCAACACAAGGGGGGAGACACTCGAGTTCCCAATTCTTTCATCAATGAAGGAAGGTATGAGCCCGATTGAATACTTCATTACGACACACGGTTCACGAAAAGGTCTCGCCGACACCGCGCTTCAAACCGCGAAGGCTGGATACCTCACTCGTCGTCTCTTTGTGGTTGCCCAAGACGCAATCGTGACTGAAGATAACTGTAAGACAAAGGAGGGTGTGACGATTGGTCGCACGAGTTCTTCAGGAATTCAGATTGCATTCAGTAAGGCGACACGTGGTCGTATTCTCGCTGAAGATGCAGTACTCCCTGACGGGACTGTACTTTTCAAGAAAGGACACCTCCTTTCACGACTCGATTCACTTACTGTCGAAGAAAGTAAGGTTGAATCAGTTGTCGTGCGTTCACCGATGACCTGTAAGACACTCCAAGGAGTATGTCAGCAGTGTTACGGAATCGACCTCACGACAAACAAACTCGTTGATATTGGAGAGGCGGTAGGAACCGTTGCCGCACAGGCGATTGGTGAACCAGGAACACAGCTCACCATGAACACGAAGCACGCCGGAGGAGCTGCGTCAGTCGGTGGAGACGTGACCCAGGGTCTCCCTCGCGTTGAAGAAGTATTCGAAAAGCGTCTTCCCAAGATTCCTGCAATTATTTCGCACACCGATGGTGTCGTCACTGACATTCGTACTGAAGGACGCGAAAAGATTATTGTGGTTGCACCAACACTCGGCTCTAAGTACGCAACAAAGAAGAACGACAACATTGAGTACCCAGTACACTTCCGTCGCGTCGTGGCGGTCATTGTTGGGGAGGCAGTAAAGCAGGGACAATTCCTCACGGATGGTTCTGCAAGTCTTCCTGAACTCTTCAAGTACGCAGGCGAGCAAGCAACACAGGAATACATCATTAACGAAACAAACAAGATTTACGAACTCCAGGGTGTGACGATTTCACGCAAGCACATTGAGCTCATCGTAAAGCAGATGCTTTCACGCGTGAAGATTACGAACAGTGGGGACAGTCACTTCACGACAGGGGATGTTGTCGAGGAATGGAACTTTGTTCGCATCAACAACGAAATCAAGGAGAAGGGAGGAGAGCCAGCAAAGGCTGACAAGCTTATTCTCGGAATCACTGAGACCTCACTCTCACGAAAGAGTTTTCTCTCAGCAGCTTCATTCCAAAACACCACACGCGTTCTCATCAACGCAGCGGTGCGCGGAAGTGAAGACAAGCTCACCGGACTCATGGAGAACGTCATTATTGGTCGACTCATTCCTGCAGGAACGGGCTTCAAGGGAAGTAAGAAGTTTGATTTGATTCAGACTGTGGCAGAGAAAGACGGCGACGAGTAATAGAACTTACGGAAACAGCGCATTTCTTTGTCGCACATCACAAAATAATTCTCATCGTATATCTTTATACGCCTCGAATTATTTTGTTTGTGCTTCTCGAACTGCATCTGTGTCCGTAAGTTCTAGAGTGACGAGGTCTGGAACATTTTGAGACAAGTTTAGGATGTGGTAAATGAAAACAAACAACTGCCGGATGCCTTTGGCATCCGGCAGTTGTTTCGTCTCGCGACAAAATTCCACTAACGTCAACACCTCACCCTAAGCACAAAAATCCCGTATAATACACGCATTATGGCGAGAACCCTGGTAGAAGAAATTAAGGAACGACTCTCAATTCTTGATGTCGTGGGTATGTACGTTGAACTCCAAAAGGCAGGGAAGAGCTACAAAGGAAAGTCCCCGTTTACGACTGAAAAAACACCGTCATTCTTCGTCTCTCCCGACCGTGGTGTCTACTTTTGTTTCTCGTCCCAAAAAGGAGGCGACATGTTCACCTTCATTGAAGAGATGGAAGGTGTTGATTTTAAGGGTGCCCTCAAAATTCTTGCGGATAAAGCCGGCGTTGAACTCGTCCCCGAAGATCCAAAAACGCGCGATGAGCGCGAGACCGAGTATGCACTCCTCGAAGAAGCAACACAATTTTTTTTCAAACAGCGTGAGGTGCACCCTCATGTGGATGAATATATCGCTGACCGTGGAGTGAGTGGAACGACCATCTACGCATGGCGCATTGGCTACGCACCCGACGAGTGGCGCGCACTCAAAGCACACCTCACCGAAAAAAAGTTTACCGAGGCGCAGATGCTCCACGCTGGCCTCATCAAGAAAACTGACCCCAATAAAGAATCGTACGACGTCTTCCGCGACCGCGTCATGTTTCCGATTCGTGATGTCTCTGGGCGCGTCGTTGCATTCTCAGGACGCACGCTCAAGAAAGAAGACGGTATCCCGAAGTACGTGAACTCACCCGAAACTGACCTCTTCAAAAAGTCTGAAATCCTCTACGGCTACGACATCGCGAAGCAGGGCATCCGCCATATGGACTTCTCGCTCATTGTCGAAGGGCAGTTTGATATTGTGCTCGCGCACCAAGCCGGGTACTCAAATACCGTGGCAGTCTCAGGCACTGCATTTACTCAGCATCACATCATGCTCCTCCAGCGTCTCTCAAATCGTGCGGTCCTCGCACTCGATTCAGATAGGGCCGGTATCGCCGCGGTGAAGCGCTCCGCGGGGCTTATGCTCGAGCGTGGAATGGATGTGAAAGTAGCACGCATGGAAGGTGGAAAGGATCCGGCAGACATCATCAAAGCAGACCCAAAGGAATTTAAAAAGTTCATCGGCAACGCAGTACACGTCGTCGACTTTCTCCTCGGGGTTCTCAAAGAGGGAATGAAAGACGAGCGTACGTACAAGCTTCGCGTGCGTGAAGAAATTCTTCCGCTCCTCCTTGTGATGCCAAACCACATTGACCGCGAGCATTTCGAAGGAGTGGTTGCTGACGCTATTGGGACGCGCAAAAATGCCATTCACTACGAAATGGAGCGCCTCGCCGAAAAGCATGTTCGCGAACTACGGCCAGACGACAGTGTAGTGCGCCCACCGGTAAAGACCGCGGTGAAGCGAAGTGTTGAGCTCACCTCATACCTCCGCGCGATTGCAGTCATTGAAGAAGGGGAGCGCCCAGCGCTTGCGCGCCAAATTGAAGAACGACTCGTCATACTTTTCGACGCCGACATACTCAAAACCCTTCCCGAGGAGAAGACACTTTTTGTCGTTGAAAAGCACTTCGAAGGATTGACCGAAAAGAACATTCTCGAGGAGGTAAATGATGTCCTCAAACAGCTCACCGAACTCATAGCCAAAGAGCGACTTTCAAAATTGCGCGAGGATATCCGCCGTGCCGAGGAGGCAGGGGACGAAAGTCTCGTTATGCGCTTTGTTGAGGAAACAAAAAAGGCAGAAACGTGGTTACAAAAAGCAACTCCGGTCACTTTGCCAGAGTAGGTGGAACCCACCTCACATTGAAAGAAAAACCGTGGACAAACGTATAATATAATGTATAGTTGTGGACATTATGGCTCTGAAAAAGACCAAGAAACAGAATACAAAAGGAAAAAAGCCGGCTCCAAAAAAGCCGGTCAAGAAGTCTATAAAAGCAAAAAAGTCTGCACCGAAAACAAAAAAGGTGTCAGCAAAAAAAGGAGCCAAGAAAGTAACACCAAAAAAGAAAGTTACAAAGAAGGTAGTTAAGGCAAAGAAGGTTGCTCCGAAAAAAGTCGCAAAGAAAGCGGTTGTTAAAAAACCAGCAAAGCCAGTAAAGCTCACGAAGGCAGAATTGCTCCTCGAGAGTAAGGCAGCAGTACTTCTTACCGCAGGACGCACACGCGGATACATTACGTATGACGAAATTCTCAAGGAATTTCCTGAGATTGAAAACAACGTCAACTTTCTCGAGACACTCTACGAACGTCTAGCGACGGCGAGTATTGATGTGCTCGGCTCAGGTGGTATGCTCGGCAACGACGAGAACGAAGACCTGCTCGACAAGCGCAATGTATATCGCCGAAACGAAAGTAGCGGATACGATTCTATTCAGATGTACCTACGTGAAATCGGCCAGTACCCACTTCTTACCGCACACGAAGAGCGCACACTCGCGAAGCGTATTGTGGACGGTGATGCAGAGGCACGTAATCTCCTCGCACGCGCAAACCTCCGCCTCGTTGTTTCTATTGCAAAGAAGTACGTAGGACGAAGCCCTGACCTCACACTCCTCGACCTTATTCAGGAAGGAAACCTCGGTCTCTTTAAAGCGGTTGATAAGTTCGACTTCACGAAAGGATTCAAGTTTTCTACGTATGCAACGTGGTGGATTCGTCAGGCAATTACCCGTGCACTCGCCGACCAGTCACGCACCATTCGTATTCCGGTACACATGGTTGAAACAATGGCAAAGTACAAGCAGGTCTCACGACGCTTGGCACAAGACTTAGGCCGTGACCCAATGGCAGAAGAGATTGCGACCGAGATGGGTGTTGAAGTAGAAAAAATTTACCAGATTGAAAAAATCAGTCAGGATACTATTTCACTTGAACTTCCAATCGGCGACGACGATGATCGCTCACGACTTTCAGACTTTATTTCAGACGACAAGATTATGGCGCCAGACCAAGAGGTTGCACATCGCATTCTCGCCGACCAGATGCAAGAAATTCTTGATACGCTTTCAGAAAAGGAACGCAAGATTCTCGAAATGCGTCACGGACTTCTCGATGGTACGTACCACACACTCGAAGAGGTGGGGAAGGAGTTTGGGGTTACCCGCGAGCGTATTCGCCAAATCGAAGCAAAGGCTCTCGAGAAGATTAGACAGCACGAGAAGGCTAGACGTTTAAAGAGCTACTAACAGCATGAGGCAAGACGCTAAAACGCCTGCTCCCCGTGTGGTCGCAGGCGTTAAGCGTTTGCATAAGCAAATCATAGTCACACTACGTGCTCCTTGATTTCCTAAAAAGCTAGAAGGCTCAAAAGCTATTAAATTTTAAAACCATCAAAAATCCCTGAACGTCTGTTCAGGGATTTTTGTTAAACAGCCCACTTACAAATTGATTCTATCTTGGCACGACGCTTTGCGTTGGGGTTTTCGCGTATATCACAGCTTTGTTGTCGAACGACAACAAAGCTGTGATATATTTAAAGTACACTTCTGTATGAGTAATTTTTCTTCTAAAAAATTCAATCATATCGATTTACTCCGCAAACAATCGCGTTCATATCGAGTACTGCAGGAGATTTCAGCAGGCGATATGTTTGTTGGATTTCTTCTTTCTGCTCGGAGTACCAAACTTATGTACCAAGTTGCGCGACGACGCGCTCAAGAGCGATATCAAAACAAGAAAACAATTTTGGAGCTTAAGGCATCGGGATATGTGACCGAAAGGGAGGTCTCGGGTCAACCATCATTTTTCATTACCAAAGCGGGAAAACAGGCTTTGCGGGAAGTGTATCGAAAAGCGCATGCTCAGCACACAAAACCGGCCTCATGGGATGGTTTATGGCGAGTGGTTTCGTATGATTTCCCTGAAGGTGAAAGGAGTGTTCGTAACTCTCTGCGGTATGTGCTTGAAAAAGCTCAGTTTTTGCAAATTCAAAAAAGCGTTTGGCTTTCGCCGTTTGACTCACAAGAACTTGAAAAGGTAATTGCGAGTCATACAGTGGCCAAAAATCATGTTGTCGTAATGGTTGTTCGCTCTATTTCTGAAGAAGAACGATACAAGAAGCATTTTCGACTCAAGTAATACCATCCACAACGGTATCACGCCTTTGTTGTCGTTCGACAACAAAGGCGTGATACATTTTGGATCACATTTCGTTTCAGAGTCCGAAGGTTTGGAAATTTTAGGGTGGAGTGTAATGCAAGTGGGGTATAAACGGCTGGATTGTAGGATTGGGAGACGCCCATAAGGTGTGCGTGTTCTCCTAGCTTCGAGCTCCGGAGGTGGAAACCAAGCAGCGAAGTATGTAATTGGTAACCACTTTTATTAACCCCGAAAAGGAGTAGAATTTAAGTATATGAAACCTCTTTATCTGCCACATTCCCAAGGCACGTTCCTCGGAATAGTTGGCGTCGCTTTGTTATTATTCATACAATTCATTCCACAGATAGCTGACGCAGCGTCAGTGTGTTCATTCTATCGTGACCTCCGTATGGGAAATTCAGGTGAAGATGTACGCTGTCTTCAACAGTACCTCAATGAAGAGTACCTTGCGGGTATTGGCTATACGCTCGGGACACCGAGTGGCGTATATGATGGCTACACACAGCAGGCAGTACAGTGGTGGCAACAAGCAAATAAGGTCAGTCCAGTAACAGGTAGTTTTGGTCCACTCTCACGAAGTCGCTACCATGCGCTCCCACATAACGGGCTTGTCATATACGATTCTGACGAAAATGATAGGTTCACGACAGGTGATGAAGCAAATGCACAAAATGCGATTGAAGACGCTTTTGACGAGATTGAGAATGCAAAGGACGAGATAGATGATGCAAACAGTGGTGCGAACATTAGTCGAGCAGAAGACCTGCTTTGGGACGCATATGAAGAACTTCTTGATGCACTCCTCGCATATTTTGATATGGATTTTAACGACGCAGAAGATTTTGCAGATGATGCACAGAATAGTGCGGAAGATGCATTCGATGAAGCAGAGGGGGACTCAAACAACCGCAATGACGACGTTGATGAACAGCTCGACGACGCATGGGATGAGTGGAACGACGCATGGGATGAATTCAGTGATGCGGAGGATGACGACGAAGACACAAATGATGCAGAAGACCTCCTTGAAGATGCAGAAGACCTCCTCAATGATGCTGAAGATGAACTCGATGATGATAATGAAGACGATGCGGAAGACCTTATCGAAGACGCGCTCGACCTCATAGACGAAGCATTGGATGAGTTTTAGTCAGTAGTAATATGTTGCGGTAGCCATTATTAACTCTACTTGAAATTCCCGAGGCCTTGCCTCGGGAATTTAAGAAACGGCTGCTCGATGGGAGCAGCCGTGTGGGAGGGGTGATTTTGATCTAGTGTCGACGTTTAAAATCAAGAACAACACTGTTGTTTTTGTTTTTGGTCAGGGCCTCCTCGGATTGAAATTCTTTCTGAGGCTTTAAGTCGGCTAATGTATTGTAGATTAGAATCTCCTCGCACCGCCAGCAGTAGTGCACCGCCTCGCCATCTTCGGTGATACCAATACGGTTTGGCGTTCTGCAAAAGAGATGAGCCAGACCAGTAACTGTGCCACCTGAATGAATTGTTTTCTGAACTTCGCCCTTATCTCGGAGATGTAGCCGTTTTGCGGCTTGGCGGATTTGAAAGAAATTGGACGGTATTAAGACACCAAGACCCAATCCAATCAGAACAAAAAGCAGAATACTGTAAAAGAGCACGTTTTTCTCCTTGTTAGAAGCAATGTATTTAAACCCTCAAACCTACAAGTTTCTACTTTAAATATGCTCCTAAGTTCATATTCAGTCAATTTGCTCAAAAAATCCCTGAATGGATATTCAGGGATTTTTTGTAGACAGGAGAGTGAGGACAACTTATGAAGTCACGCGGGCATTGTCGCGTTCAAAGTGGTCAGTGAGTGCGATGGAAACTTTTGAAGTTACCATGTTGCGGTCACGGAGTTTCGCAAGGAGAATCGTCTCATTTTTGTAGAGAGAGAGTCGCGCGAGCGATTCATCGAGCTGACTAAACATAACGGGATTCTCTTCACGGAGCGCTTCCATCTTTGAAAGAGAACCTTCGCGATAGTGCTCATAGAGCGCAATGGTCTCACGGATGATTTCATGGGGAAGGGTGAAGTCTGGAGTGAAACAGTCTTCAAGTTGCTTGAGTTCTTTTGTTACTTTGCGAGAAACAATTGCAAGGGCTCGATAGTAGAGGTACTTATTACGTGAAAGGTCGACTTCGGCTGGCTTTGGCTTCGTGAAATTGCGTAAGCCCTGCGCGAGAATCTCAAACACATCAAGTGAGCGACCGTACTCGTATTCATTTTCTTCATATTGACCGTGTTCAATTGCTTGTGTCTGGTACTCGAGTTTTGACATGACACGCTTGATAATATCCTCAGTGATTTCGTTATATGCGAAAAGTTCATTTACGTATTTTCGCTCGATACCTATAGCGTGGAGTTTAATTACCTTGCGTAATGTCTCTGGCTCCTTCGTATGGAGCTTGAGGTCACCGAGCGCAAGTCGAATGCGCGTATGCTGCTCCTCGGTTAGTTCCTTGAACGCAGCCTCATTGACATAGCCTTTCTTGAAGGAATCCTCGAGTTTTTTTATGGTCGTGTTGTATACGTACACAATCATCTCGCGGAAGTTAATCTCCTCAAGGAGTGTGAGCGTATCGAGCTTGAGTTTCTTCATAAAGAACCCAATCGTAGTCGCCTTGATGAAGAGCGTTGCAAAGACACAGCTAATGGTGAGGGTAAGAATGAGTTCTTTCGGAGTGAGCTCGAAAGTCCATCCGGGGAAAGTGAGTGTGTCTGGAATCATGAGTACCATCGTGACCGCGAGTGCACCTCGGAGACTCCCCCAAGAGAGTACGTGTTGCCATGAGGTTGGAATTTTTCGTGCATCAGTTGTAAAGAAATTAAACGCTCGGACAACAGGGTAAATAGAGAGCGCACGTGAACCTGCAACTATGAGAATGGTCATGACAATTACTGGGATGAGTGCAATTGCCTCACGCGGAAGTTGAATCGCGAGCATCCCGATGAGAATAAAAATGAGTGAGTTGGCAAGGAACGCGAACTGACTCCAGTACTTTTCAACGAATTCAGTTGCATGTGCGGGGAGCTTGTATCGTCCATAATTTCCCATGAGGAGGGAAGCAACCGCCGTCGCAATAATGGGTGAGAGGTGGATGGCCATACCACCAATCACGAGGTGTTGTGAGAGGAGGTCGGTACAAATAAACGTGAGGTGCGCGAGCACAATCGTGAGTGTCACTGCAGCATATTCGTTTGAGCGTGTGTAGCCAACGAGCTTCGCAAAGATTCCACCCGAAACAAGTCCGAAGATAATACCGCCAATAACCATGAAAATAAATGAGAGTGTGCCGTGTGCGATGTCGCTTACGCCATAGAGGCCTGATTCAGCAATGGCGAGGACAACGAGAAAGAGCGCAACACCCGTTCCATCGTTAAAAATACTTTCTCCTTCAAAAATAAGTGAGAGTCTGCGTGGAGCACCATATTCTTTAAAGAGTGCGAGTACTGCGACTGGGTCGGTTGCGGAGATGATTGACCCAAAGAGGAGTGAGAAGATAAATGGAATGTCGAGGTGCATGAGTCCAAACGCAATATCAAGACCAAACGCAATCGCGACTGCCGAAACGAGGAGGCTTATGACCGAGAGTACGCTGATGATGACCGCATCGTCCGTGAGGCGCTTGATGTGAATGCTGAACGCCGACTCAAATATGAGTGTCGGAAGGAAGATATAAAAGAGAAGTTCCGGGGTGAGCGTGAGGTCATCAATAAATCCAAACTTTGAGGTGAATGAGAGTGCTCCAAGAAACACACCAATGAGCACAAGAATCACTGTGTGGGGGATTTTTGCACGCTGGGCAAGGAATAATGAAATACTCGAAATCGCGAGCATGATGAACATCGCGAGTGCTGATTCTACAGTAAGCATAAGAATTAATTTGGTGTTAAAAATGTTGAGCTAATAAAATAAAAAACAAAAAAAAGCGTATAACGCTTAAGTGTCCCCAGAGAGATACGGAGAACCTATGCAGTATCTCTGATGTTGAGGAATTTTGCAAGAATATGCTTGAGACCTCGTCGTGAGACGAATCCAATTGGGCGATCATCATGGTCAACGATTGGAATATGAGCCGTCTGATTTGCAATGGCAGTCGCAGCAATACTCATGAGACTATCATCAACATGAATGGGTTGAATATCGACGGTCATAAAATCCGCGACAGTCTTTTCAGATGCGTTTTTGACTGCTTCCTTGAAGGCTTCTTCGGTTGAGAATTCTTCCATAATACTGTCGCCGTCGAGGTATTCGGGAACAATGGCATCGAGGAGATCAGATACATTTACTTCTCCGGTGAGTATACCTTCATCATTAACCACAAGGAGAGAGTTGGTCTGCTTTTTGACCATGGTAGAAATCGCATCATGAAAGGTTGCATTTTCACTGATGACGACAGCCTCTTTTGCAATATCCTTTATCTGCATACCCCTTAATGATACTCCGGTCGTGGAGAAAGTAAATATCTTCTGTATAATGCCTACATGCAAAACTCACTCTTTGATGAGGCATATAAACGGCTTAATCCAGCCCAAAAAGAGGCTGTAGACACCATAGAAGGGCCAGTAATGGTCATAGCGGGGCCGGGGACAGGGAAGACGCAGATTCTCACCCTCCGCATTGCAAACATACTCCTTAAGACGGATACACGCCCTGAGAATATTTTGGCGCTCACCTTCACCGAATCAGGCGCTCGCGCGATGCGCGAGCGCCTGGCATCCTACATTGGTGCGCCTGCATACCGTGTTCCGATATACACATTCCATGAATTTGCCGGAATCCTCATTCGTACCTACCCCGAAGCCTATGAGCGAGCGGTGGGCGGAAAGCCGATTACTGACCTTGAGAAAATCACGCTCATTGAGTCGCTCCTTGCATCGCCTGATGTTAAGCAACTTCGCCCCCACGGAAATCACGAATTTTATGTAAAGCCAATCATGAGCGCACTCTCGCTCATGAAGCGTGAGTACATTACGCCTGACCGTTTAGCGGAAATTATTGTCGAGCAAGAAGCAGTACTTAACGAGACACCAAAGATTCATGAAAAAGGTGTACATAAAGGAAAGGTCCGTAGCGAGTACATCGACCGTGAAAAGCATCTACTCAAAAATCGTGAACTACTTTTTATCTATCGTGCGTATGAGTCAGCGCTTCAAGGAGAAGGGCAATACGATTTTGAGGACATGATTTTTGAGACGGTGAAAGCGATGGAGGGAAGTGAGGACATGCTACGTTCACTCCAAGAAACGTACCAGTACATTTTGGCCGATGAACACCAAGACGTGAACGGAAGTCAAAACCGCATTCTCGAACTCCTCGCGTCATTCCATGAGAACCCCAATATGTTTGTCGTAGGGGACGAAAAACAAGCAATCTATCGATTTCAGGGAGCCTCACTCGAAAACTTTTTATACTTTGAAGAAAAATTCCCGAACACCAAAACAATTGCACTCACCGCTAATTATCGTTCCGCACAGAATATTCTCGACCTTTCACATGAGCTTATTGTCGTCGATGCAGGTTCTGCTTCAGAACTTCGTGTTCCGCTTACCGCAATAAAGAAAGAGACAGGAGTCATCGAACGACGCGCGTTTAGTCATGAAGCAGTTGAACATGAGTATGTGATTAGTGCAGTAGAAAAGCTCATTGCGGATAGTACGCCACTCGAGGAAATTGCGATTATACTGCGAACAAACCGTGAGGTTGAAGAGTTTGCAACACTTCTTAGAAAGCGCGGTATTTCGGCGGAGGCTTCGGCTGATGGTGATATTCTCTATCATCCGATTACCACTTCAGTGCGTGAACTCATTGATGCAGTTATTCATCCAGAAGACGAGCGAGCGCTCGCGGGAGTACTCATGAGTGGGTATAGTGGCATCGCGGTTCAGGATATTGTGCGCATCATGCGTGCGCGCACATACAGTCGACCACTCACTGCAATTGTTGCTGATACCGAAGGAATGCAGGAACTTGGTGTGACCGACGCTCCACGTGTGAGTCATCTTGTGGAGGTTCTAATGGAAGCACGTAAGCGTATGTCGCTTGAGGCACCACATCGCGTGCTTGAGTATATGCTCCGAGAAACAGGGCTTCTTGACCATGCAATTGCCTATGACCCGTACGATGGCGGGCGCGTGATTCGTCGACTCTACGATGAAGTTGAAGAAATGGTTCGCCACGAAGAAGTACAAACGCTCGCGGATATTGGTATGATGTTTAAGCTCCGCATTCTCCACGGATTGCCACTTAACGCACCGTACATTCGTGCCAATCGCCATGCGGTGCAGGTCATGACAGCACATAAAGCAAAAGGACTCGAGTTTCTCCATGTATTTATTCCACACCTCACTGATTCACGGTGGGGCGGAAAAACACGCACTGAATATTTCCGTATCCCGATTACGCACCATAAGGGCGCTGAGGAGCATGACCAAAATGATGATGAGCGAAAGCTTCTCTATGTTGCACAGACGCGCGCAAAAATCGGTCTCTATATGAGTTCGAGTGAAACGAGCGCTGAGGGTCGCACGCTTCTTCCGACGCGACTTCTTGAAGATGTTGGTGCATCGACCATCGGTGAAGTTGATGTCTCACCACTTGAAAGTGCCTTTAATCCAACTGACTCTGTGGTGCACAAAGACACGCGCATGCCGATTGATGCAACGCTCCTTAAAACCGTACTTCACGAGCGTGGGCTTTCTGCAACGGCACTCAATAACTATTTGCGTGACCCGTGGAATTATTTCTTTCGCAACGTACTGCATATTCCCGAAGTACAGGAGGAGAGCGCACAGTTTGGTACTGCCCTCCATGATACGCTCCGTGCAGTGATGCACTACAGACGTGAACATGGTGAACTTCCGAACACTACAACACTCAAGACTTTTCTTGAGCGAGAACTTAAAAAGCTTCCGATTACCCACACCGAGTATGTGCGACACCATGAGCGTGGACTGGTTGCCCTTACGACGTACCTCGGGTATGTAGAAAACGCACTTCCTCACGAAACGAAAGAAGAATATGGTATCGAATCAGTGCTCCAAACGGGTGATACAGAAATTCCTGAAGTGCGTCTTACGGGAAAACTCGACCGTCTCGATTTTGATACCGCAGGGCGCATAGTGCGCGTTGTAGACTACAAATCAGGGAAACCTAAGACACGTGGATACATCGAGGGAACGACAAAAGATTCAACCGGTGACTACAAGCGCCAACTCACATTTTATGCATTTATGCTCTCACTCCAGAGTGATGAGCGACTTGTGTGTCGTGATGGCCTCCTCTCATTTGTTGAAGCGGATGAAAAGGGAAAGATTCACGAAGAAGCTTTTACCATAACGGATGAGGAAATTGAAACACTTAAAGCGGAAGTTATTCGAATCGCCCTAGAAATCGGAAAAGGCGCGTTTTTAGACGCGCCTTGTGATCCTCTCATGTGTACCTATTGTGATTTGGTAGCACGGCTTCGAAAATAATCAGAAATTATTTTATTGCATTATTAATGATTTGCTTTACCGTTTCGTAGGGCTGGGCTCCATTTATCGGCACTCGTTCATTTCCTACAATGAGATATGAGAACGGCGTTCCTTGCGCACCTGCTGCTGTCGCTGCGGCAATGTCCGACTGAATTTTTTCAGCATACTTATCGCTATTGAGGCAGAGCTCGAATTTGCCCTTATCGACACCTGCGGTTGTTGCAAACTCTGAGAGACGAGTTACGTTTGTTGGTTCAACACTTTTGAGTGAACCGTTTGCATCGTACTCGACTTTCCGTGAGGCATTGAGAGCATCGAGGAATTTCCAAAAGGATTCATTTCCGCCAAGTTCACTCACACACTCAGATGCCATGGCGATTTTAGGGGCGTCTGGGTGAAGTTGTACAATCGGGAATTGACGAAAAACCCACGCAACTTTTCCATCAGAACCAAAATCAGCCATAATCTTATTCATGGTGTCATGAAAGAGGCGACAGAATGGACAATCAATATCTGAATACTCAACAATCATGATTGGTGCGTTTGGATTGCCACGGATGTGATCAGCTTCGGTAACGGGTGCAACATCAACCTCTGGAGTAACTTGTTGTGCAGGGTCATTTCCTGTTCCGCCAACTTTCACCACATCTTTTGATGTTTGTTGTACGCCACTCATGTAGATTGCTCCCGCGATAAGCGCAGCGGCAATCACGATGGCGACTGGAATTCCGAGATTGTTTGCTCTCGATGCAACTGCTGATGTGTTTTGTGTTTCTTCCATGCTTGCTTAGAATGCTTAGATTTTATTAATGATTGTAATGAATTTAGAAAATCTTAGCTGTGGCCAGAAATTAAGGAATGAAATGACTATAATTTCTGAGTCTGTCGATTTTTCTTCTTCATTGAAGAAAAATCGACCATACCCTTTCCATAATGTTTTCTGGTGACGAACGAACTCTAGTTTCACTACTTTCGGTCTTTACTTGTAAACTATTTTGTATCGACAAGTATACCATACACACTCATTTTGACATGCTATACTGCTTGGGATGGATATACTTTCTGCCATTATTTTGGGTTGTGTTCAGGGAATCACTGAATTTCTGCCCGTTTCCTCAACCGGTCATCTTGTGCTCATGCATGAGGTGCTTGGTATAGAAGACGCGAACTCACTCGCTTTTGATGCACTCCTACACCTTGCAACCGCAGGTGCAGTGATTGTCTATTATTTTGATGAAATACTGATACTGGTACAAACGGTCCTCCGTAAGCTCGGCAGACTTCCGGTGAATGAAAAAGATTTGACTATCGTTAAAGCAATCGCTGCGGCTACTGTTCCAGCGGTCATTCTCGGATTACTGCTTGAGTCATATATGGAAACGGTCTTTCGTCATCCAATACTCGTAGCAATCGTGCTTGTGATTGGTTCAGTATTCTTCATGTACGTTGAGTATCAATACCAGAACACTCCTGCTGGTCGCGATATCGATGCGGGGATGGGACTCAAAATTGGTTTCTTTCAGTCACTCGCGCTCATTCCTGGATTTTCTCGCTCGGGTGCTTCAATTGCGGGAGGTATGCTCCTTGGACTCACGCGCGCGGAAGCGGCGCGTTTTGCATTCCTTATTTCGGTTCCAGTAATTCTCGGGGCAGGGGTTAAGAAACTTATTGAACTCATTTCATCCGATGTTGCAGTTGCGTGGCTTCCCATTAGCATGGGAGCACTCTGCGCTTTTATCGTAGGACTTCTCGCAATTCACTTTATGATTTCGTTCGTGAAGAAATATACTTTGTGGCCGTTTATTTGGTATAGGATTATTCTTGCATCCTTTATCATATTCGTATTCATTTTCAACTGACCCGAAAATAATGAGCCGAAGGCGACTATATTTTCGGAGTCCGTCGACACAATGCTTTTCGTAATGCTTTGTGTCGACGCCCTACTCAAACATCCGATTTAGAAATAAGCACGTCAAAGCAAGCTCATTCCTCGAACTTTGCTCAGCCAAATGCTTTTTAGTTCTGAATATTTAAATTTGCTATTTGAATAGGGAAGTCATGCAAAAGAAAAACCCGGCGAACTTGCGTTTGCCGGGCCATTAAATATGGTACCAGTCATTCCAATCAAACTACCTCAATGCAATAGTAATCAACATGATAAGAGCAGGCTTCACCCATTCTAAGCTTGGTCATGTTTTTCTCCCAAACACTTCTGCCTGCATTTTTACATGCTTCTTGGGTCGAGAAACCTTTGATTTTTGTTATGTTTAATGATTTCCCTGTAACTCCTTTTTCTTGGTTTCGTTCATGAAAGACCAACACAAGCGTCCAACTCATTATGAGACCCTTTCTTACAGGTGACGGAACAACCTGTTTAGATTATACCACAAATTAGCATAAAATCAAATAACATTAATATATCTCAATAGAGTCATGAAATCCGTTTTTCCAAAGCTAACAGCTAAGTGCTAAAAGCTAATCGCTAATTTTAAAATGGCAACGAATGCGTCATTTTTTGGTCCTCGTGGGGGAACCAGTGTGACGTGTCGAGTGGGATTTCTTTTTTGCGGGCACCATCTTTGAAAAGAACCTTCTTGTTCAGGAGGGCATATTCAAAAATTCCTTTTGTGACTTTCACATCTTGCTTGCAGTATTTCTTGATGTCTTCAATATTTCCTTCGCGCCACCACTTGATAGCCTGAAGTCCATTCGCACTCTTCTTTGCACCAATTGTTGCTTGCGCTACTGAGTCGAGACGAAGTCGTCGCCCGAGCGAGATACGAATGTCTTCGAGGAGGTCGATGCTTTTAATTTGCGTGAGGTCACCGGGGTAGTATTTGTTGAGGAGTGGAATATCAAAGTGATTGCTGTTGTAGCCAACGAGTACTTCTGCAGTTTCAAAAATTGGCCAAAGTTTATGAAGCTCGTCGATGGAGACGGTCGTGTAGGTATCAGTGAGTGAATCGTATGCGCACCCTACAGAAATATCGAGGTCGACAGGGTCATTGCTGCCCGCATCCTGAAATGTATTTTGCGTCTCCAAATCAAACACTACATATCGCATAAAACTTTCACAATTGGTTAATTTCTTTGTTAAAACGGCAAGTTTTTCTTCACCGTACGTCCATGTACGGCTTATTCAAAACTTGCCGTTTTGCCTCGAAATTCACTCAATTCTGAAAGTTTTGTTAGTTCCGAGACTGAACCTTTGGTTTCAGACTTATCTGAAAGTTTTTTGAGTGTATACGACTGTGATGTAACTTCATTTTCACCAACAACAAGAATGTACCGCGAACCCGCGTCGCTCGCAGAACTAATTTTTTTGGCGAGTTTTTTGGTGCCAAAAGCAGTTGCTGTGGTTACTCCTGATTTTCTGAACGCATCGGCAATCTTAAGTGCTTCAGTATTCTGTGCTTCTTCGGCAGGAATAACGACGAGTGTTGGAGCGGTCACATGAATATTTTTTGGAAGGAGCTTGTGAGTCTCTAAAAAGTCGCGCATGATGACATCTCCCATACCAAAGCCAATACCAGAAATTGGGTCGCCACCGAAAAGACTCGTGAGATTGTCATAGCGTCCTCCGCCGAGCATCGAACGATTGTTGTCACCAGATTTGTCAAAGATTTCAAAGACTGTGCCCGTGTAGTAGTTGAAACCACGAACAGTTGTAGGTGAAAATCCTACATTTGAAATGCCTAATTCTAAGAGTCCACCAATAACTTTCGATAGATTACTTTCCTCTGGGACTTCCGATGGAATAGTAAAGGCTTTTTCGGTAATCTTTTTAACTTCCTCATCAAAATTATTGATTTTTTCTTTACGATCAAGAAGTGCAAGCAGAGATTTGCACTCAGTATCGTCGAAACCAAAATCCCTTAAATATTGATTCAGGTGGGAGCGGTTATTAATCCGAATTTCAAACATTTCGGGAGTCGCTCCAAAATCAATAAGCACGTTGTATGCAAGTGCAATCATTTCAATATCAGCAGAAATGTCGTTTGAGCCGAAGAGGTCACAGTTAAACTGCCAGTGTTCGCGGAGGCGACCACGCTGTGGGCGTTCATAGCGGAAAAGATTTGGGATTGAGTACCAGCGCACAGGGAAACTGAGTTCACGACGCTTGCCTGCAATCATACGTGCAACGGTTGGGGTCATCTCGGGGCGTATGGTAACTTCACGGTCGCCACGGTCAATGAAGGTGTATGTTTGTTCGTTTACAAGCTCCTCATTTTCAGCACCCTTACTCTTATAGAGTTCAGAAGGTTCAAGGACCGATGCGTCATACCGTTCGTAGCCAAAGGACTCTGCGGTCTTTGCCCAGGTGTCAAAAATATAGCGTTGTATCGCCATGTCTTCGGGATAGAAGTCACGGGTTCCTTTATAGGGCTCAGTTCCAAGGATTTTTGACATAAGAAAAATGATGAGTAGATTCTATAATACCGTATTGTGAATGTATGCGAAAGTGGAGTTAGACCTCCATTTTTCGCTCATCATTTGAGTTACTCCTATCCATGAGTGTGTCGGAATTTTGTAGTATGAGTGCCTTAAGTTCACGAGGATGAGGAAGTCCGGTGGCGATAAATTCATTCCCATCACCGCCAGCCGTTTGTGCACGGAGTGAACCGTAGTCGAGGAGTGTTGCGAGGAGACCGTTGATTTCTACCGTCATGTCTTGGAGACGTTCAAGGCGAAAACTTGAAACACGACGTCGAAAGAGACCGCGCTGGTCGATTGCAATGAGACGTTTTGTGGTAATTACCCACAAGTCGAGATAATAATTTGTCCAAATATTAAAGAGTACCATCCACATGATGAGAAGCCACATGGCACTCAGTGCGACAAGGAGTGATGTATGAATATTGAGTTTCACCGCAAGTTCGTGAGTAGAGTCAATGTTAAAGAAGACTAGTACAATGATGAAGGGGAAGAAGGCCGAAACCACAATAGCAAAGACTTCAACTGCGAGAATAAACCAATGCTTGCGCACCTGACTGACTACCACTTCATCTTGCTCAAGTTGTATTTTTTCGAGAAGCATATAGTTACATGAAAAAGAGAGTACTTGAAATGGTAATGAGGAGAAGTGCACCGCCAGTGAGATAGGTTGCGAGTGCAGTGACTGCCACACTACGCTTCTCACCATAACTTAACCAATGAAAGCCGAGTACAATTGCATGTACTGAAAAGGCGATAACGAGCACATAAAAAACTCCTTCAACACCTATACTGAGTAACGCTTGCGGGTCGATGGTTTTCATAGACTCTTTTATTTTCGCACCTTTTAGTCGCCTGTGCGAGTGAGACGTGTGTAGCGCCGTATACCGAATTGGTCCATTCTGGTTTCTGTAGCAAAGCCGTTTTGGGCACCGAGCTTGGCTATTGCTTCTGATTGTTCTGGTTCGTGCTCGATATAGAGGACACTATGCGCACACATATGTAGGTGTGCGTGTTCAATAATATTTAAAATGAGCTCGAGACCGTCTTTTCCACCATAGAGCGCAAGGTGTGGCTCGTGAGTATGGACACTTTGCTCGGTGCGATTTAATACTGGGTCGATATAGGGTGGATTCGACAGGATGTAATCGTAGGTACCGGTGATAGTTTCAAAGAGGTTGCCACCATATATATGCATGCGTGACGTATCGATACTGTTTTCACGAACGTTTTTTTCGATGAGTGGATGCAGGCGCGCGTCGATTTCTCCGAAATCAACGCGCGCGTTAGGAATCGCGGTAAGTACGGCAATACCAATGCATCCTGAGCCCGCACAGAGGTCGAGCACCCTCAGGTCTCTTTTTTCACGTGCCTGCATTTCGGCGATTACTTTCTCCACCCAGTATTCAGTCTCGACTCGTGGTATGAGGGGTCGAACACCAGTTTCGTCTTCAGTGGGAGCGAGAAAAATTTTTGTGTCGAGGAAAGGAATGTGACCAATGACATAGGCGAGCGGTTCACCGTTCTTTAAACGAACGCAGTCGGCGAAAAAACCTTCGGTTTTTTCGCCGTTATATTTTTCCTTGAGTAGCCAAGATTCATCTTGTGTCATAGGTATAGCGTACAATCAAAATCCAATAGATACGAGGCGTCGAGGAACAATGACGTAAAACGTACAGATGCTACGGTGAACGTCGGTGTGACGATGACAACGAAGTAGGTATGGATTTTGGTTGTACGCAACGGACTATACGCGTTGTTTATGATAAACTCAATATCTCATGCAACCAGATAACATCTTAGTCATCGACCATCTCGTTAAGAAATACGATGACAAAATAGCGGTAAACGATGTCTCGCTCACCATAACGCGCGGTGATTTTTTTGGGTTTCTTGGTCCCAATGGTGCAGGGAAGTCGAGTACGATTGGATGTATTACCGGTGTGAATCGCATTACGTCGGGCACCATATTGGTCGGAGGTCATGATGTTGTAGAGGAGTATAAAGAGGCGCGAAAGCATATTGGCGTTTCGGCGCAGGAATTTAATGTTGATTTTTTCGCACCTGTCGAACAGCTTATGGATTTTATGGGAGGGTATTACGGTATTCCAAATCCACTTCGAAAAGAGCGTGTGGAAATGCTCATTGAACGTTTTCATCTTGGGGAACATCGTAAGAAGCCATTTCGAGAACTTTCGGGTGGACTAAAGCGTCGCATGATTCTTGCGCGCGCACTCGTGCATGACCCTGAACTCCTTATCCTGGATGAACCGACTGCTGGTGTTGATGTTGAGCAACGACATGAGCTCTGGCGATATTTGCGCGAACTGAGTGCTGAAGGAAAGACAATTATACTTACATCCCACTATTTGGAGGAAATTGAACTGCTTTGCAAAAATATCGCCATTATCAATAATGGAAAAATTGCTGCGGAAGGAACGAAAGAAGAATTTCTCAAAGATGGAAAGTCTCTCGAACAGCGTTACTTAGAAATAACGAAAGGTGAGACGTTTTAAGGCTTAGCGGAAATGTATTAAAATTATTGATTTTATATGAATTGGATTGGCATATACACGTTTATCCGTCGCGAAATAATGCGCATGTCACGCGTGCTTATTCAAACGGTAGTGTCTCCACTTATTTCAGCAACGCTCTACATCTTTATTTTTGGATTCGTCGTTGGCTCAAAAATTGATCTCATTGCGGGAGTTAAATACATCACCTTCGTGTTCCCGGGCATTCTCATGCTTAACATCATCGCCTCTGCGTTTGCACATAGCTCAAGTTCAGTTTATTTTGCTCGCTTTATAAAAAGTATCGAGGAGATTCTTATTGCACCGTTTTCGTATTTTGAAATTGTCTTTAGTTACACATTTTCTGCTGTCATTCGTGCGGTCATTGTTGCGGTCGGGATACTCTTCATTGGTCTCATCTTCAAAGCGGTCACCATTACCTCACCATTCCTGTTCCTATTTTATGTCGTGAGTATCTCAACTATTTTTGCACTCCTCGGGATTCTCGTTGGACTCTGGGCAAAAAACTTTGAGCAACTTTCGGTCCTCAACACATTTATTATCACGCCGTTCACGTATCTGGGGGGCATTTTCTATTCGATTTCCATGCTTCCCGACAACATAGCTTTTCTCACACAACTGAATCCATTCTTCTACTTTGTCGATGGTATTCGGTACTCCATGATTGGTTTTTCTGAAGCACAGGCGGGTGTTGGCCTCGCGGTCATCATTGGGCTCATTCTCGTCTTGGGCTCACTCACCATGTATCTCTTTAAAATCGGTTGGCGGATTAGAGCATAAAACACAATTTAAAAACTAAAATCTAAAAACTAAAACTAGAAGCAAGAACGGAATGATGAGTAGTGAATTTAGACGACGCATTTCTGAAAATACAAGAAACAACACCACTTAGTTTCTCCACTTTTAAATTTTCACTTTTAAATTTTCACTTTTCTCCCGTGCTACACTTTACGCATATGCGTGATAATAGCGATCTCTATAAAATTGTAGCGGGGCTCATGCAGCCCGGAAAAGGAATTTTAGCAGCTGACGAGAGCGATTCGACGGCAGGAAAGCGTCTTCTGATTGCCCATCTTCCTAACCAAGAGGGAAACCGACAGGACTTCCGTGAAATCATGTTTACGGCGCCAGGGATTGAGGAGTACCTTTCAGGGGTAATTCTCTACGACTCAACGCTCCGCGAAACAACCGACCAAGGTGTGCCATTTGCCGATGTGCTCGCAGCCCGCGGTATTATTCCCGGCATTAAAGTTGACCAAGGTGTGGTATCACTCCCAAATTTCGAAGGAGAAGTAGTGACGCAGGGACTCGATAAGCTCGGTGAGCGTCTCAGTGAGTACTATAAAATGGGTGCACGATTTACCAAGTGGCGCGCGGTCATTACGATTGGAGAAAGTATTCCATCGATTGAATGTCTTGAGCTCAATGCGTCTGTGTTTGCACAGTATGCGCTCCTCGCGCAGGCTAATGGATTTGTTCCGATTGTTGAGCCAGAGGTAATTTTTGCCGGAAAGCACTCAATAAAGCGTGCGGAGGAAGTCACTACAAAGACGATTCAAATACTGTTTGCTGCGCTTGCAAAATACCGTGTTGACCTTAAGGCGGTCATTCTTAAATCGAGTATGGTACTCGCGGGGGATGCATTTAACCCACCTTCAAAGCCAAGTGAGGTTGCGAGTGCAACACTCCGCACCTTCCAACTCTCGGTACCACCAGAAGTTGGAGGTATTGTATTCCTCTCGGGCGGACAGACCCCAAAGCGCGCCACCGAGAATCTCCAAGCAATCGCCCAATTCGGGGCACAGCCGTGGCCGATTACATTCTCTTATTCACGTGCAATTGAAGAGCCATTCCTCGTTGCATGGCAGGGAAAGATGGAGAATATTCAAGTTGCACAGAAAACTCTCCTCAATTACTGCAGAATGAATGCGTTTGCACAGCAGGGTAAATACGAACCTGCAAAATAAGGCCCTAAATATCAAAAATTCCCGCCAGCAGGCGGGAATTTTTGTTACTTTTTCTCTTTATAGACGGTATGCTTCTGGGCGACTGGATTGAACTTCTTAAATTCAAATTTCTTATCCGCGAGCTTTCGTTTATTCTTGCGGGTGTAGTAAACATGGCCTTTGCCGACACCTTTTGAGTCGCCAACTGATACCAATTTTATGAGTTTATCTTGTGACATAGCAGGGCGATATTACCAGATTTACGGGGGAAGGTCAACCCAAGCCGGATTTGGAAGAAAGAGCTGATATATAGACGATTATCTATGACTTATGCACCATAAAGGTGTTGATTCCTCGGGCTTAAAGAGTCCTATTCATGATACGATATACCTAACTGTATTTTCACCGAGAATTCTCTGGAACAAAGAATACAGTGTTTTATGCATACATGCGAGTATTGACGTTTGGGTGGGATTATCCACCCATGAAAAACGGTGGGCTCGGAGTTGCGTGTCATGGCCTGACCGAGGAACTCATAGATGCAGGTCTTGAGATTGTTTTCGTGTTACCACGTGAACAGCCAACCATTGGCAGTCAAAAATTTGTTTTTGCAAACCAGGTGCCACCCACAAAGACGTATGCGTTTGAGTCGTCTCTCTTGCCATATCAGCATGCACAGTCACTCATCGAATATTTCACACCCGGAGGAAAGCGGGTACGAGCCTCACACCGCATCATTGATGAGGTGTATCGCTATGCAGAAGCAGCGCGTGAAATTGCACTTCGTGAAAACTTTGATCTTATCCATGCACACGACTGGACATCATATATGGCGGGCGTTGCGGCTAAACTCGCAAGTCAAAAACCGCTCGTCCTTCATGTACATGCAACCTCCTTTGATCAGGCAGCAAGTTCCAATGTAGACCCGTCAATTTATGAGATTGAGCACCGAGCGTTTCATACCGCAGACTCAGTCGTTGCAATTAGCAACTTCACGAAAAATATTGTTGTTGATAAATTTGGAATTAATGCAAACAAGGTGACGGTTGTGCACAATGGCATCAAGCCCCTCACGCCACCACGACTTCCGCCGGTGCTTCGTGAACTCAAGATGCAGGGAAAGAAAATTGTTTTTTACAACGGACGCATCACGATTCAAAAAGGTGTCGACTATTTCATTAGGGCTGCGCGCCGAGTGGTAGACATTGATCCGAACGTCGTGTTCGTTATTTCTGGCTGGGGAGACATGGAGCACCAAATTATGCACCTCGTGGGTTCACTTGGACTTTCTAACAATGTCATCTTTGCGGGTGCACTCTGGGATGATGATCGTGACCGCATGTATCAAGCGGCAGACCTTCTCGTGATGCCTTCTGTTTCTGAGCCGTTTGGTCTTGTTCCACTTGAGGCAATTCAGCATGGTACCCCAGCACTCGTGTCAAAGCAGTCAGGAGTATCTGAGGTGCTCACGCATGTGCTCAAGGTTGATTTCTGGGATATCGATGAGATGTCGAATAAGATTCTTGCCGCGCTTCGCTATGGCACCATGAATCGACAACTTGTTGAAGAGAGTCAAAAAGAGCTGAGGCGACTCACGTGGCGTGTTGCAGCACATAAGGTTATAGCACTGTATAGGCGGTTACTGGATTGGGTCTCATCGAAAAGGTAGAATACTGTCATGTTAACTGTTTGCCCATATTTTCACGTTCACCAACCGCATCGTATCAAGCGATACAAAGTTTTTGATATTGGCAACGATAGTGAGTATTTTAATGCGAGTGATCACACTGACCTCAACAACGCAAAAGTACTCCGCAAAGTTGCAGAGAAGTCGTATATCCCAACGACGCGTGTACTTGGTGAACTACTTGCAAAACATCCAGAGTTTCGCTTTGCGTTTTCTTTTTCTGGTACGGTACTCGATCAGTTTGAAGCGTACGCACCTCATGTCCTTAAAGCATTCCAAGACTTGGTTAAAACGGGTCGTGTAGAAATTCTTGCTGATACCTATTTTCACTCACTCGCGTTCTTTTACTCGAAACCGGAATTTGAACGGCAAGTCTCGATGCACCAGAAGAAAATTTTTGAGCTCTTCGGTGTGACACCAAAAGTATTTCGTAACACTGAACTTTCATACACAAACGATCTTGCGAAGTGGTGTGATGAACACGGCTACCTCGGCATCATGGCAGAAGGATGGGACCCCGTCCTCGGGTGGCGTAGTCCAAACTATGTGTACCAGCCAGTTGGGTGTCAGAACATCAAGGTACTCCTCAAGAACTACAAACTCTCTGACGACATTGCCTTTCGCTTTGGCAACCAAGGATGGGCAAGTTGGCCACTCAGTGCAGAGACCTATGCAAAGTGGGTACATGCGCACCATGGCGACGGACACACCATCAATCTCTTTATGGACTTTGAGACGTTTGGTGAGCACCAGTGGGAAGATACCGGCATCTTCAATTTTCTTCGCGCACTTCCAGAAAAATTACTTGCACATGGCGACACGAGTTTTAAAACACCAACTGAAACGATTCAGTCCTACCCATCGGTGGGAGAAATTGATGTACCACACATTCTCACGTGGGCTGATACCGATCGAGATCTTACCGCATGGGTGGGAAATGATATTCAGCGAGATGCGATTGCGACCATTTATGGAATGGAACATGACGTCATGGCTACCAAAGATGCAGACCTCATCATGACATGGAGAAAGCTTCAGACATCCGATCACTTCTACTATATGTGCACGAAGTGGTTTCAAGATGGTGACGTGCACGCATACTTCAGTCCGTACGAATCCCCATATGATGCGTATATCGCTTTCATGAATGCGATAAGTGATTTACAATTAAGGGTGCAGGAAGTACTGAGGATGGAACGCACAAGCGTGCAAGTTCGAATTGGTTTTTGGTCTCGTGTATGGGCATTCATCCGTGCATGGTTCAAAAAACTTTTCGTTCGTGTACCTTTTATTAATAGACGTTTGAAAGTTCGAGCGTCGTAAATTGTTCATTTAGTTCTTATGCCAACAAAAAAAGTGGCCGTTAAAAAAGTAGGAGGAGCGAAGCCAGCAGCAAAAAAGGGAAAGAAGAGTTTAGTCAGTGCTCCAAGCGAGCAGTGTTTCTGGACTACTGATGGCAGGGTGCTCGCAAACCTTGTCGAGCTCCGTGATGCCCTTAAGAGTATGGATGAAGCGGTGTTTTCACACCATGTCGCAAAGGGTAAAAATGACTTTGCAGATTGGATTCAGTACGTGCTTCAGGATGCAGAACTTGCATCAGCATTTCGAAAGTCAAAGAAGCCTAATACTGCTCGCGAGGTAGTAGTGAGCCGACTCCGTATCTACAGCATTTAATAATCATGTCCCGCGCGATTACGTTAGGGAATGGCAATCTTTTGGTGGGCCTGGATCACCGCGGTCAGGTTCGTGATTTCTATTTTCCATTTGTTGGGCACTCAAACCATGTAAGTGGTGCGAGTGGTTCGTATGTTCATCGAGTTGGCGTGTGGATAGACGGAACACTCAAATGGCTCTCCGATGAATCGTGGGATATCAAAATTGAGTATACCGAATTTACCGGCACAAGTGATATTCATGCGCGCAATAAGGATCTTGGCGTCGAACTACATATTACCGACGCGGTGCACAACGAGCGTAATATTTTTATTCGGCGAGTGCGCGTCACAAACAGTCGTGACCACACACGGGAAATAAAAGTATTTTTTGGACAAGAATTTCGCATTTCTGAATCAAGGCGTGGCGACACTGCTTTTTATGATCCGCGCGTGCGCGCCATTGTGCATTACAAAGGGCATAATGCGTTTCTCGTTCATGCTGTTGTGAACGACGCACCATTTGTCGATTACTGCGTTGGACTTTTTAATATCGAAGGGAAGCAGGGAACGTACACCGATGCAGAAGATGGCATTCTTTCTCGAAATCCGATTGAACACGGTTCGGTTGATTCTGTGCTCGGAGTCACGTTCGAGGCTCAGCCGAAAGAAAGCATTGATGTATATTATTGGGTTGTGGTTGGAAAATCTATTAGTGAGACACACAAACTCCACCACCATATTCAGGATGAAAAACCTGAGACAATCATCACCTCAACCGAGCGCTATTGGCAAGCGTGGACAGAAAAAGAATCCCGAGACTTGTCACATCTTGAGAAACATCTTCAGCATCTCTACAAGCGATCCCTTGCCATCATTCGTGTACACACGGACAATCGCGGTGGCATTATTGCTTCCTCTGATTCGGATATGTTGAATCAAGGGCGAGACACCTACAGCTACGTGTGGCCACGCGACGCCGCGCTTACCGCAAATGCACTTGATAGAGCGGGGCATATCGATGTGACGCAACGCTTCTTTACCTTTATGGCCGAACGACTTGAACCAGATGGATACCTCATGCATAAGTACCGTGTCGATGGGGTACTCGGAAGCTCGTGGCATCCCTGGGTACAAAATGGTGTTTTTAAATTGCCCATTCAAGAAGATGAAACCGCTTCTGTTCTCTACATGCTCGCGCAGCATTACCACTACGCGAAAGACCTCGAGCTCATCGAATCACTCTATAACTCCTTCATTGAACCCGCTGCCGATTTTATGTGCGGGTACATCGAACCAGAAACTGGCCTTCCGGTCGATTCGTATGATCTTTGGGAAGAAAAATATGGCTCTTCGACATACACGGCGGCTTCGGTCTATGGTGCGCTTAACTCCGCAGCAGAGCTTTCGGCAACACTCGGTAAGCGTGAGAATGCGAAAAAGTATCGTGATCGCGCGGAGCTCGTAAAAAGTGCGATTCTTACGCATCTCTATGATGTTTCCTCTGGAATGTTTGTGAAACTTGTACGTCACGAACGCGGAGGTCTCACATATGATAAAACAGCCGACATGAGTAGTTTCTTCGGCATTGTGGCGTTTGGTGTTCTCGATTCTTTTGATAAGCGAGTACAGAGTGCATTTAAAGTAGTACAGGAAAAGCTCAAGGTACCTACTTCATTCGGTGGTTACATGCGCTATGAGGGTGATAGGTATTACAAAACAGGAAATGATGCACCCCCAAACGCATGGTGTATTACCACCTTGTGGGTAGCACAGTACCACATCATGTGTGCGAAAAATAAAAAAGACCTGGAGAAAGCTCACGATATCATGAAGTGGGTATATGATCGTGCTACAAAGAGTGGAATTTTACCCGAGCAGATTCACCCGTACACTGGCGAACACCTCTCGACTGCGCCACTCGTTTGGAGTCATTCCGAGTTTGTGATTACGGTAGATGAGTATCTCAAGAAACTTGCAACCTTCAAATAAATCTTGCTGAGGCAAGCGCAGAACGGCGCGGATAGCACGCGGATTTATGCAGAAACAAATCGTTTGTCTTTCGTAAACTGTTAACCGTTAACCGATTACTGATAACTAACCTAATACTTCTTAATCGAAGTTGCTCAAGTCAGACCAGCTCAAGAAGATATACTATTTCAAATTTATATTATGATGTCCACGTGGACATCATAATATAAATTAAAATCTCTCAGAATCTCCGGAGCCAAAAACCAAAATGCTTTCCGAGAGGAAAGTACTTGCCGATTGTGGTGCGGTGAATTGAGTATGCAAGGCCACACGTGCCAAATTTTTTCCCAATAACTTCTGCGAGCGAGCGCATGTAGGTCCCAGATGAAGCGACACAGGTAATGTTCGCTATGTAATATGCGGTGTTGTTGTCGGGTGATCTTTCCAAATCATTCCAACATTTTCGTACCTCAGTTCGGCGGAAATCTCGTCCGAGTACCTTTCGTTCATCGGTTACTGTAGGAATTGTTTCTATTTTTTCGAGTACATTTTTGCAAAGCTCACTACGTGTAATCGTTCGAAGACTATTAAGCACAATTTTGTAAATACGTGATTCTTTCACTGGGATTTCGATTTCATCAAGCCTCTTTTCAAGTGTCCACATGTGGAGTGGTTTCCCCCCTACGGTTTTTGCAGAGAAGTGTGGATAGGGAAGGGTAATATTTCCAATAAACCTCAGAAGCACATCCTGAACTTGTTCCTCGTCAATCGCTTTGGTGTCACAGGTCTCTATAATACCAAGCACATCACCGGTATCAGAGTGTACTCCGAAGAGGACTTCAAATATGTACTCTTTATCGAGCGAATGGTATTTTTCTTGCCGTTTACATTCGTCGCCCACAAGAATAAGGAGTTTTCCTGAAGCCATTGGGTCGAGCCTTCCTGCATATGCAAGTGGAATACTTGAATTCAGTTTATGAAGCTCACGCAAACGGAGCGTCGCCTGAAGCGGAGTTTCACCAACTTTTTTTTCTATGGTGAAATATTTTCGCACGCTTGTTTATTTAGGGTTGCTCTCTACCGACTTGCAACATCACCCAACCAATGTAACATTTTTTGGAGTGAACCGAGCATTCGCCCGACTATACTCGGAGCATTTTTTTCTTGCGTCGTTGTTTGAGTGCTCCCCAGTGCAATAAGCGGAATACGCTCATTCAATACTACCGGTTCAAGGGTTGAACCAATTGATACATTTGGTTCAGATTGCTGCGTTTCCCCAAAGAGTGGAACAGGATCAGTTGACGAATCATTGTACCCATTCATAAAATTCCTGAAGCGAAGTATTTCGTCGCCCTGCGTGGCATTGAGTGGAAATACTACGCGGTAGTCACACTCAATTTCATTAATTTTCTTTTGTGTCGTGTAGTACACAAATCCAGAATCACGCTTGAGACCCCACGGATAGAGTACCTCATCAGCGTATCGCTTCTGGAAGTCACGGACACCAATTTCAGTGAGAAGGTCAAATGTTCCGTTTATGGGGACATTGCTTCCCATGTGTCGCTTGAGGAACTGTTGTAGTTTTAAGACTTCCGCAGGGTCATTTTGGATGCCGTACCGCATGTATGTTTTGAGGTAAGGTTCACACATCGTTGCCTCGGCCCCAAGAACTTCTGGGGTTATATCGCCAATGGTGAGTGTATGGGTTGCCTTTGGAGATTCGTAGTATTTACCTGTCTTTTCTGTTTTTGACTGGTGGAGACCAAAAATGTCAGCAGTATTTGTATACGTACCATATGTGGCGTCCTCAGCGAACTGCATGGTGTAGGTAACCGAGAGCGTCTCTTTTGATTTAATGGTTCCTAAGTCCCAGTATTGTTCACTGGTGGTTGCACCATTTTCATTTTTGAGCACATCACGAAGCATTGACTTCAAGATGGGGCCACCATTATTCGTGACGGTAATCGTATAGTCGACTGAGCCACCTGGTTCTACAGTTGCAACATTTGCAGACTTCGATATAACCACTTCGGCAGGTTGGGTTGACTTACTACGATGGCTACTGCCGCGATTTTTTCCTGAGTAAATGCTTAGGTATTCGGTGTTATCGCTCGTATCTGCATCAGGTTCAAGTGCAGTAACCGTCGCTTCGGTGACAATTTCGCGCATCGATGTTGGGAGGCCACGGTGTATCATTGTTGTAAAGGAAACCTCTTTTGTTGCATGAGGTGCAATGTCACCGAGTGACCACACACCATGCGCACCACGGCTGTCGTGTTCAACTTGTGTAACACCTTGTACAGACACCAACTCGCCCTCATTGAAGTGATTGTCGAGTTTAACATTAGTTGCTGTTGCGTCTCCGTTGTTTACTACAGTATACGTGTAGGTCACTTCCGTCCCTGGCATGATCGGACTCGCATGTGGTGTCGCCTTTCCACCAATCCAAAGATCTGGCTTTCCGAATGCGAGGTTACCACTCCAGTTACCGAAAATATCAAAGATGAGAAGTGCCCAGTTTTGTCCAAGGATATTTGTATTTGTGACATTGGTGACGTTTGCGGACGCATAGGCATCCCCAGTGCTGACTGCTCCGTCATCTCCAACTTTGTTATCTCCCGTGAGTGCGTACACTGAGACATTGTTCTGTATATTCGCGATATTTGCGTTTGTGGAAGAAATATTACCTATAGCCCCACTGCCTTGCGCTCCGCTCGTGTTATAGAGGACGATGCCGTTTTCTGTTTCTTGCCACGCCATGCCAAGAGGGAGCCCAAAGACGTCACCATTCCAATCTCCATGAATGCGAAGGACGAGCAAAAAATCACTGCCACCAAACAGATTCGTGTTTACGATATTCTGAATTGAGCTATCGGCATACGCCTCTCCAGTCGCTATAATTCCACTTGATGCAGTGTTGCCTCCTGTTTCGGCATTTGTTACGAGGTTATTTCCAATTGTTGCAGTATTTGTATTGTCTGAGTCTGCTGAACCGACGGGCACTCCCCCTGCGTTAAAGAGAGAACTGAGCGCATCAGCTCCAGGGAGCACAATATCGGCCGCATAATCGCCAAAATTATTGAATGCAATGAGGAGGTAGTTTGAATCAACAATGTTGGTATTTGCGACATTAAAGATATTTGCTGCGGCAAACGCATCGCCAGTTCCAATCAGACTCCCACTCCCACCTGTGTTACCTCCACTTTGTGCGTTTACCGTTACATCATTAGTAATCGTTGCAGTATTTGTTGCGTTCAGGGTGAATGTTGATGCTCCGCTACCACACACTGAAAGAGAACAGGGAAGTGTTGATACGGATGTGTCTATGGTGTCAAAAATACTGAATGCATCACGTAGGTCAAAGGGATCGACCCCGAGTACTTCGTTGAAGAAGCCAATCAGGCCGTCTGAATTGAAAATATTAGTGTTCGCGATATTGACGATGTTTGCATACGCGATTGCATCGCCGGTTAAGATGAGGGAATTATCTCCCAGTGCCGTGTTATCACCGGTTTCGGCAGTAATAACCGTACTATTTGTGATGGTCGCTTCATTAGTTGTTGAAGCAATGACGGGTGAGGTATTGCCCCCTACATCCTCTGTGTCTTCAGGCGCAATCTCTTGTGAGAGTTCGAGAATTTCTTCGGTAGGACTGTCGGTTATTTGTGACGATGCTTCTTCGGATTTTTCTGTTTCTTCAGAATCGACTTGAGAAGCAGTATCAGCTCCAGTTTCCGTATCGTTTAGATTTACAATGTTCAAAGTCTCGAGCCCTGCGGTCGCATCCCCGGTGACGATTTCCGCTGGCACTTCCGGCAAAAGAGGAGAGGGCTCACTCATCACGGCGAGCATCTCTTCTGCATACACCAATGCAGGTAAAAGTGGTGCAGAGAGAAGTGATACCACCACAAGCATTGAAAGCGCTCCGTGGGCAACTCTACGCGTATTACTTTGTATTAAGTAGTGATACATAGTATTGAATGAGTACCTTAAGTTGCTGAATAAGCATGAGAAGCTGTGCATCTCGACTTTGCGCTTCTCCTGTCGTCGCTTCAACTGATGTTGTTACACCATTTTGGGTAATGACGCTCATATATGTTCCTGTTTCGTTCGTTGTACTGTCCTCGACTGTTACTCCATTAATGATCGTTTTAGTTTTCGTGTGGGCTGTTCCAGTCCCATCACTTGATACAGAAACTGAGTTTATGATGGATGATGTATCGGCATGTACCGCGAGGGGGAAGATGAAAACACTGAGCAGTATGGCAACCGCCACAATACTCCCTCGTGCACTTTTTTTATGTATAAAAATGTGTTCTTTCATATCCTTCTCTAAAGTCTCAAACGTATGTTTAAGACTTTATTCGAAGGGGGGATAGTATATCCCCGACCTTCAAGGTGCGTTAGCGAGTAACGCGAGTAATGTTTCGGTTTACCACATTGACCACTTCAGAACCTGAAGTAGCTTTCCCTGTGTAGATTTCACCACCAACACCACCATTGCCACCCGTACCACCATTTCCTCCGACGTTGTTATCTGATGACCAGAATGAGAAGAATGGCATCATCATGCGTGAGCTTCGATTTCCTTCATTCTCAGCGTCACCACCGTTTCCACCCTCTTCACCATCACCACCGTCAGCTTCATTGTCTCCAGTCTCAGCTTCAACCTCAACGTCGTTCATGACATTTGCGCTATTTGAAACGCGAACACGAATGTCATTGTCATCACCTCCGTTGTCTCGAGATTGTCTGTTGAAGGAGAAAGGCATCCAACCATCTTCCTCTTCATCACATCCACATGAATCAGTTACAACAGTTTCATTGTAATTTACATCATTCATGACTGAAGAGAATGCAACTGCATCTCCTGTCTGGATGAGTCCACCAAGTGCACCACTGCCTCCATTTCCTCCATTTCCGCCAGTGTTATCACCTGATCCTTCAGCTTCACCACCGTTTCCACCCTCTTCACCATCACCACCGGCAGCTTCATTGTCTCCAGTCTCAGCCTCTACTTCAACAGTATTTGTGACTGTTGCATCGTTAGAAACTGATACCCTAATATCATTGTCATCGCCAGATGAACGTGGTGACCAGTATGCAGAAGCTGGCATTGCAAGAGCGAACACAACAATTGCTGCGAGCACTGCTGTAACGAAAGCTGCAATATTTGTCTTAGTTAGTTTATACATAATTGTTATTGAACCTTAATTACTGAATAATTTGTAATATGTTTGTTACTTAGAGCAAAGCAACAATAAGAACTCGACCGTGGACCGCAAAGCTTCTTTACAGTCCACATATAAGTAGACGAACGGACACTATGAGAATCACCTGCTTATATGCGGGCTTTATAGAATCTTGAGTAGGGCGGATTTGTGTGGGATACAAAAAATCCGCTTTCGGTCACAGGCCAAAAAGCGGCTTTAAATTCACAAACAACGATGTTTGAAATGGTTAAACACATAAAGGGTATACCTCTTTGTGTTTGGTTTCCCCATCCAAACAGGAAAAGTAGATATATCATATTCCTGCTGCGTAAACTGTCAATGAAAAGTCAATGAAAGTTATCAACACAAAACTAATATTTTTTATGTCAAGTGTTGTAGTGGTAACAAAAGCAATTTAAAAATTAAAAACAAAAACACCCTGTATTAGGTCGGCTATATCTGGGGAAACACCTTCCCGAGGGAAGATGGTGATAAACCGACCTAATACAGGGTATTTTGAGATACAGAAACGCAGGTCCTAAAGGACCTGCGTTTCAACTGCGCCAGTTATACGCGCATATGAGAAATAATGCAATACCTGCGGGATGAAAGGGGAAAGTACGAAAAGCCCGCACACAAGTGTGCGGGCGGGCGACTGGTATGCAATCAGTCTGAAGTTTTCTTTCTACGAATTGCCAACCGCTCGTCAGGTGACAGGGTTTTTCCACAATGTCGCCGTTTGCTTCGATGATCGGGGGCATGTTCCCGAATCAACTTGGCAACGCCATCGTGGATTATTTGACGCTGCTCTTCACTTATGAGCCCCCAACGTGTCCAGAAAATCAGGATGAGTTCGTGGGGTTCTTCTTTTGGTGCGAGTGAACAATTCAGCCAGCTTATGGTACTGACCCAGTTGAAAATAATCCTAATGAGGGTTGGGTCAACCGGCGGAGGATGTTTCCTTACTGAGGTTTTCCTATGCGTGCCATGGTGCGGGCTTTGGCTTTCTTGCAAAGTCATTTAGACTCCCTTTTTGTTTTGAGGAACTGAAATTTCAACTTTTATTATACACATAAATAAAAAATATGTCAACAAAATGTATTGGTCCACCACATTTGAGACTCTCGTACGGGTAATTGGAG
>CAZQIF010000004.1:0-60539 GCA_964593375.1 uncultured Candidatus Saccharibacteria bacterium
CCGACTTCACGCTGTGTGCATTCGTCATGTCGGTAATGAGTGAGTAGTTGAGTTTCTGTGACGGACGAGAGACATCGACGGTTGTTGTCGCTCCCTTGAGGGTAATAAACGACATACCCTCACCAGTGTTCACGTGACCTTGGAAACCAGTACCACCTGCGGTAATGGTGTCAGCATTGAATGCCATGTTGAGGTTAACGGGTGAGGTCACATCTGAGGAGATAATCATGTTCTCAACGTACGCGGAACGAAGTGTCTTTGGGTATGCTTCGGGGAATGAGAGTTCAAGCACATGCGTACGCTGAAGGTCGACGTTCGTCGCCGCGGTACCACCGAGTCTTGAGTTTGGCTCAAAGTATTCAACCGTCTTTGTCTGTGCACCACCCTGGTCTCCCGACCATGTAAACGTTACAAAGAGTTCGAGAGAGACGGGATTTCCTGTGGCACCCGCCCACCGTGATTCAACGCGGAGTGGTCCGCCCGAGACAAACGATGCCGCGTCCTCTGAAAGGTCGCGAATGATACGGTTCGTACCAATCTGTTCGGTACCGGTGAATGAGAGCGTGTATGAGTTGGTACGTGCAGCAACTCCTCCCGTGTCATCAATATCAGTACGGAGGTGGAGTGTCGTCGCAGCAGTGTTTGCACCGTGTGCGCGCAGGTAGATATTTTTCACTGAGAGACCGGTGTTTGAGATGGTGGGATTTATGACGTACGTCGAAGACGCGGTAGAGCCAGAGGTAACACTTTGACCCACCATAAAACGCACCGTCTCGGTTTGTACCGGTGCATCCGTTGAGTAGCGGTAGGTAACGACGAGCTCGCCACCGGCGACCTGAATAGCGTTTGTGGCTGGGGTAATGAATATTTTCTGTGCTACATTCGGTTGGAAATTGGTGGAGTCTATCGGCGGACGATAAATTGAAAAGAGGTCGAGCGTATCTCCTGCAACCTGCGGTTGGGTGATGTATGTGGGTGATGTGGAGCCGGTACCAATGCGTGCAGTGAGTGTACCACGAGCTGCTGCAGATGATTGCCCGAGAAGTTCGAAGTGGACATCCATAATATCGGCATCTGAAGGAAGATCAGGTATGTCTGCGTTGTACAAGAATGCTTGTGCGGTTCCCGCGGCAAGTGAGGCACTCTTCGAGCCTCTATCCCCCGTTGTCGTTGCTTGGAGTGGAAAACGGACGGTCTTAATGGCGTAGTGAGCACTGGGGTCGTAATCAGATTCGTAGGTAATATAGAGCTTTGCAGTATGGTTCGTGAGCGTGGGACCGACGGCACTCATCCTGAGAATAGTCTCAACTCCCGAAGCCCACTCTGAATCCGAGATACCATCAAATGCTCCAGAGGCATCGGCCTTCATGTATGCGATATTGTTTTCACCTGACTGGACGAAGTAGAAGATGGTGGATGGTATCCCGAAGAGCTGAATATCACGATACGTAGGAGCACTCGCACACGATGAGACCGAGCCAGGGCACGTTGAGAGACCCATAGAGACATCAGAAAGACTGCTCGCTGTCGAGCTTGAGACTGCGCGGAATTCTATCCATGCTGTTTTTACACGTATGTTTGTACCTTCAAGTTTTATGGTGAAGCCCTGTGAGGCAGTCGTGGGTGCTACGGTTGACCACCCCGTTTGGGTACCTTGGCCAACGTCAGTGGTGTATACATTCGTCGCTGAAGCAATGGTAGTGGTGCCAGAGTTACCGAGGGAGTATTCGACAGTCTCTATTTGACGAGGAGTTGCTGGCTCGGCTAGAAATGCGGAATACAGATAGGAAGCAATTAGGATGAGACCAAATGCACACAAAAACAAGCGCGCGTACACTTTGCGTTCATTGATTGGTACACCGAAAAAAACTCTCATACAAAAAGAAATTAGCTCGAGAGCTATTTACTATTATAGATGGAGAGTGATGAAATACGTACCGTATTTGTGCACAGATTTTGTGCTCAGAACTGAACTGCAGGCATACTATGTAACTGTTTATATACTCTCTTCGGTAGGTTCAATAACGGATGGAACAAATGGTGTTACGATGATATCAAACTGGTCCAGTTCGCTAATTATTTCAGTGGTTATAGGTGTAGATGTGCTCGTAGAAATGACCTCTTCTTCAATCAAACTTTCACTTGTTGTCGTTGATACTTCAGTATCTGATTCGTCAGCAAGTACTTCCGGAGTAGTTGAAGCTTCATATGGGGGAACAATGAGTACGTTCTCATCAACTACTGTGGAATCGGTGCTTGAGGCATTTGAATTTGGGTCATTGCTGTTGTCGGAAGATGCTTCGAGTTTATTTTTAACCTGAGGAGTCTGATTAACGAGTGCACGCTCCTCTCCGGTCTGCTCTGGTGCAGGGAGATCTTTAGGAAGTGGTGCAGGCATTGAATTAAGTGGAACATTGGTACGCTCTACCAAATCGTACCCACGTGTTTCAACATCCCCATTTTCGTGTTTTGCATCATATACGAGTACAAAGCGAGGATTTTGTGCTGATGTTCCATCAGAATCAGCCACGGTTTCTGTTTGCTTAGAAATTCGGTCATATACCTTGACCTTCCATATGCCGTCTTCAAATGCTTGCCATATAACATAATTATCATTAATCCGAGGAGCAACATCTTGAATTGAATTTTCTGTAATCATAGTGGTATCACCAGAATCCTCAAGAAAAATTTCCCAGTTTTCGCCTACCCACCCTTGCCAAACAATCGTATCTCCATACCTTGATGGGTACATACTGTTATAGTCCCCATTTGTAAGAACCCGCTCCTCACTTTCGTCCATACTATGCTCGACAATCTGGTAGCGTCCATCAATTGAACGGTGCCACACAATCGTGTTAGAGACAGCATCATAGTATGGCGCTTCGTCATCGTACACGTTATCGGTTATTTGTACGTTAGTAGCATCATCAGTCACAATAAAAATTTCTTTATTGCCCTGACTAGACAGCATTGAGAGCACCCCAGTTACTTCACCATTCGTTGATTGTTGATTTTGTTTTGAACAGAAGAAAGTCTCTGAGCCCATTGGTACACATTCGTCTACAGTAAACGAAAATCGGTTGGTGTTATTAACAACTGAACCATAAAATATTGTTTCGCTCGGTGGAGGAATTCCTTCCGGTACAGGATCAATCACTACTGCTTCACCTGTGGTCGCATTCGTTTCTTCAAGAGCAGGAGTAGGTATCTCAGCTTCAAGTGTTGATGAACTACTATCGATTTGTTCAACATCCTCAATTGTTTGGAGAGCCACTGTGTCATCAGCTGGTGGTATAGGTGTTTCATCAACAACTTCATCAGAAACAACTTCTTCAGATTCTGCCACTGATTCATCGGGCGTTATCGTTTCAGTTATAACTTGCGTTTCGTCGGTAGTTGTCGACGCTAACTCATCAGTAACTTCATTTGTAGTACTTGAAATATCAGGCTGGCTTTCATCTACACCACTCTGATTTGCGACGTCATCAACATTCTCTACTACAGGTACACTTTCACCTACTAAAGTATCTGGTTCGTCCGCAACTTCTTCTACAACAGGAACTTCAGCTGGACTTTCAGCTAAAGGCTCAGTGTCTGATACGGGTACGTGAGTTGAAGTACCGATCGAGTTTGTATCTTCCTCTGCGGGAGGCGGTGTATCAGTGAGCTCCATAGCAAATATTGGAGTCACTGGTTGACTCAGCAAAATAATAAGAAGCAGAGCTGCAGATAGTCGGGAAATATAAGAAAACCGATTTCGAATAACCGAACGTTTTATAAAAGATTTTTGCCGTGTTCTCATATACTCTACGCACATGAATTGGCCCAATGTTGACCTAATACCATGTACTACAATAGTACCAACATATTCAGCGGTTCTCCACAGCTTTATCAACAGCACCTATGTTGCTAGTGTGTAAATGAATCAGCTAAAAGAATAGAAAAATCCTTAAAAGTCATTCGTCCATCCCCATCAAAATCAAAAGTTTTGCTTTTAGTAAACCATGCAGCCATAAATGCCGAGACATCACGCAAATCGACGCTCCCACTTCCATCGAGATCAGTGACAATCGTAACTTCAGCGGTTGCAACGATTGCACCATCAACAGTGGTAATAGAAACCTTTGAGGTATCTGATTCAGCATCAGAAACATCAACTTCAGTTCCCTTTCCATCTCCTGCAACGAACGTTGCGTCACTTGTAGTGACATGTGCAATACCGGATGTGAGGGCCTTTGCGTGCACACGTGCAATGGTATGCTCGCCAATAAATCCCCGCTTAAAGGTGCCTCCGCGCAAATAAATCTTTCCATCCTTTGCATAGGGCTCTTCTGTCCAAAGTGTAATAACCGAAGTTCCGATATCGATGTTATCAATACTTATCTTGTCTTCAGGGTATGAAAGGACGATATCTACTGCATTCACTGCGGTATGTGCTGTTGCCTTAACCTCAATATAGAATAAATCACCTTCTGCAACAGTTGATGGTGATGTTTCAATCGTGATAAACGACGTGTCTTGCGTTATAACAGATGCAAGGCTTGCAAAAAATGTTGCAAGAACGACTAGCGGAAATGCATACCGAACAGTCTTGCCCTTTGTTGGCACATACGATGGAAATAATATTTTCCATAGTTTTTTGAACATACCTATTGTGATAACGTTTGACGTAAGTCCTCAACCTGCGTGTACATAACATCGAGTAGCTGAGAGAGTTCTTGCGCGTCTTGAACTAATTTTTGAATGTCTTTACGTGAATCAGGTGTTGCACGTATAAGCGCACTGATAATATCTCGCTGAATGCGTGTGAGTTCAGTAAGTCCATCGCTTCGTTTTCGTTCAAGTTCAATGAGGTTTTTCCATGATTCAAGTTGTGTCTTAGTGTCAGTCGTACCCGTAAGTTGATTTAACATCAAGACATCATCTCTGAGCACTTCATATTCACGCTCTAGTCGTGAGACCATAAGTGCCTTTCGCTCAGGAAAAAAGCTTCCACAACTTTCAAATAATTGTTGCATCGTAATGAGTTCTTTTGGAGAAAGTGTATCGAGGTTTCCAAGCATTTTGTCATAATCATCTCGGCGTGAACAATCAGCAATAACTCGTGCAACAACTTCATCAGCACCGTTACGACCAGTAACCTCTGCAAGCTCTATCATGACCTTTGTTTGTTCTTCAATACTATCCTCTATGTAGTGAACAACAACGAGCTTGTCATGATGCGAAACCCAGGCGCCAATTGATACAGCGAGTGCTACAACGAGCAGGTGGATACTGAGCATGATGTGTTTGGTAAGAAAAGTTTTCATGACATTATTGTGTTATGTGTTCAATATCTTCAATTTCTTTGCGCACTTTTGCTCGTGCATCATTAAGGTCGAGCTCAATTTGTTCAATGAGTGCAGTTTCTTGTCGGGTGAGTTTGCCTTTACGAGATTCTTTAAGTTCTGCAACTTTCACATTGAGATTGGTGATTACTTCATCAAGCTCTATTTTGAGCGTATCTTCGGCTTCAGTTGTTTCCTTCTCAAGCTTTCGCTTCCAGATAACAAGACGGTGCCAGAGATACCAGCATCCAAAAATCATGAGGAGAAGGAGTGATAGAAGTGGTACCACAATAGAGAGAACACTAATCATGAATGACCCGATGCGCATATATCCTGGTTCCTCGACTGCAATACGAATTGATTCTGAAGGTTCACTCATAGCTCCATATGCGTCAGTTGCTACGGCAATAATGTCATATACTCCGACTCCAAGTGGTGCATCTGGTATGAATGTAAAGAGTCCTGCTTCATCTGCAACTACGGTATATTCTTTTGCATCTGTACCAACTTGTTTCACTGTAATGGTTAGAGAAGCTTTTCCTCGAGTCGAACCTTTAAGGGCAGGGATGACACCTGCAGAAAGTTTTGTGGGATATTCAGTGAAAACAGGTCGCTCGAATGAGGCTATGTCGAACGTATAGTTTGCAATTGCACTGTTTCCTGCACTATCAAAAGCCTCTACGACAACAGTGTGGTGTCCTGGAAGAAGCACCGGAAGTGTGTAGCGTTTGGTTTCTTTGTCATCCTTAAATTCAACTGGTTCTCCACCATCGATTTGAACTTTGTATGTTGTTATCGGTGAAATGTCTTGAAGCTGAAATTCGAGTGTGCGTGCAGGATTTGTTTGGTCTTGGTCCTCTGCTTCAGAAATCACAAAATCGGCTGGAATCTCGCTATCTACACCGAGACGGTAGTGCGTAATTTTCCCCCACCCTTCTGCATTTTTGAACTGAATATGAAAATACGATACTCCCTGTGGAAGTTCATCAAGTGTTCGAGAAGAAATCGGTTCGTCATAGACAATTGTTGGTATTGTACCCGCTGACTCATCAAGTAATGTACGTACTGCAGTCACATCATTTGGAAGCACCCATTTGAGCTCAGCAGTCGTAGCTTTATACCAAGCCTTATCATCATTGTGTGTCGTGGATGTTACAACGGGAGCCTTTGGGGTGTTCGCTGGTGCAACATATTCAGGTTCTGGATTTTCTGTTTTAGCAGTAACAGTATATGACCCACCGTTCATTCCAGTGAGCACATTGGTACCAAGACCGTCAGCAGCGAGTACGGAACCGCTTTTAAAGGTCACCTTTGGGCTCCCTGCAGCAAGTGAGCGAAATGTTATTGAAAGTATCGTACCTGCGCTTCCGGTGTATCCTGTTGGAGACCCACCACCAAACGAAATGGTACCTGCGCTATTTGAGAAACTTGGCTCCTCCGTCCAGAGATTAAAAATTGAATTGGTTCGTGAGACACTCACCACTGAAAGCTCTTTTGGATTAAAACCAAGTTGTCCATCTGCAGCGTTAACGGGTTTACTTTGGGTATTGATGACTACATTTGCGGTAAATACACCCCCAGCGGTATATACGCCTGTATCGGGGCTCACGCGTAGTGTCGCAGCTTCGACAGTATGGAAAAATGAAAACAAGAAAAGAGCAGAAAAGAGAAACGCTGAGGTGAATGTACTTTTAGAGTGAAGTTTCATGATCATAGGTCAGAACGAGTTTTTGCTTTCGTCTCCAGATGAAAAATCCAACAATGGCGAGTAGTATGAGTACAACGAGTCCAACAGATACCATGAGCATTATTCGTGCTTCAGAAGTGCTCCGCATTGCCTCTTCGGGGACATATACCGCAATAGTTTCATTTCCAGCCTTGTCAATTGCTTTTACACGAATGGTGCTATTGAGTGTTTGGTCGACAAGTACATACGGGCTCTCGGTTGTTTTCCATGGAGCATCAACTCTTCCCCATTTGAAAGCATAAAATTCTGCAAAGGGTTCCTCCATAACTTCATAGTGGTCGATACCCGATTGCTTATCTTGACTTGTGAATGTAATAAAATATTGACCGTCAAAGGCAGTATCAAGATTTGCGAGTGTGATTGAAAAATCTGACGGAGGTGTATCGTCTTCTTGAACACGATTTTTCCACGAGTCGTCCACAGTAGCACCTGCTGAATCGAGAAGTGTGAGCGTAATACCCTCAGTTCTGAGCTGAGCTTTTGTACCAAGACCATCATGGAGCAATACCTCTGAAGATGCATCAACCCACACTTGAGGATTCTTATCGTTTGCACCTATTGATAGTCCTGGGGAACGAAAAACTAGCTCAACAAGGATATTTGTAAGGCTTGGGTCTCCAGCAATTCGTCCGCAGTACCCACCCGGTAACCCGCCCACAAAGGTAATCGTGTGTGCCTCTTCATTGATAACAGGGTCTTCAAGCCAAACATTAAGAATAGAATCACCTATTGACACATCGACTGCGCGAATATCAGGACTATACTTGATAACGCCATTAACTACGTTGATACACTCATTTTCATCGGTATCAATGCGCACACCAAGCGTGACTGTGTCACCTCGATACAGTGTAGCTGCGTCTGGATCTATGTAGAGAAGTGCGGCGTCAGCATTTGAAAATACGCAAAGAAACAAAAACACACTCAAAACAATGTGTCGCACAGAAAATATAGGAACCTCCCGAATTGCACGCATAAGTACCCCTAGTATAGCAACTCATTACCACAAAAACACGAGCATTACTCCACATGTTGAAAAATCGAAAGTATGAGTTTATTCCTAACGTCGCAAAATTCATTATGTAAAGAATTTCTGGCCACGGACTCGAAAAATACAATCATCCTACATATCTCCGTTACTAAGCGTTTGACTAGGGCGTCGGCGCAAAGTTGAAACGTGACTCAATGTCACGTTTCAAAAGGTTGTCGATATTTTGAAAAAATATCATACAACCTGAACAGTCCCTGTAAGGGATTGCATGAAGCAATGCTGGTCACTTTTTCTTCTTTGTTTGAAGAAAAAGTGACAGACTCAGAAATTATTGTCGCTTCGCTCTGTAATTTCTGGCCACGGACTCCAAAATTATATTCCTTACAGGAACTGTCCACTTGTTGGATTTTATTCGTAACCTCATAAAATCTCAACAAGTCTTGCGAAGCTCCAAGTACCCCAGGGCACCCTCTCTTGTCTTCGACAATTCACCTTGTTTTCGCTTCTCACGCCGCGCTCGTTATTTTCTGGTCACGGCTAAGATTTTTAACATTAAAAGAGGCTGGTTTCGGGATTTAAAAGCTCGGCGTCGCCACAAAGCATTGCTAAGAGCAATGTGGCGACGGCTAAGATTTTCTAATTTGCTTCGCAAATAACAAAATCTAAGCAAAAGAAAAACCCGTCTCGTGGTGGGAGATAGGTTTTTCTTAACTCTTGTACTGTTGCTAGAACACCGGCGTTGCAATGTAGCGAAGTGTCGTCGTATAGTCGTCACCCGCTTCCTGCAATGCTGAGATTTGAATCTGATAGCCAATTCGAGCATAGCCTGAGCCCTGCTCTGTACCATCAGAAGGTCCTGTATGACCCATAATCACTCGAGGCGATGTAGTTCCCGCAATCCACTCGTCTACACCAAATTCATCTGGTGCCAAGCGAGAAGTTGTAGCGTCATTTGAGGTAATGCCCCAATGACCATACGTTGCTGGGTTTGCAAGAAGTGCTCCGGGGGCTTGCCAGGCTGCTGGCGAAGCTGTGTCGGCTCCATCGATGAAACCATCGATAGTTGCACCTGTTGTAGACTGCAACGCTCCTGATTGCTCTACGGTCACGCTATAGCCATGAGTGGCGTTTGTCGTGATCGTAAGATCCTGCGCAAGTACTTTTGATACGTTGATACCAAGAGTTCCAAATGGGAGTGATAGATTTGTGGTTGTTCCCGAAGTCGTTGTTGGACTTCCGTTTACCGTAGAACTAGCTCCGACGCCAGTTATTGTAAATGATAGGGATGTATCAACACTTGCCGATACGGTAACCTCTTCTATAATCGCCACTCGAACCTGCCCACTGTCGGGCATAGTACCACCTATATCAATCGCATACGATGTCGTTGCTGACGGATTCACAATTTGATTATTTCCACCTGCTGCATGGTTACCAATTTTGATAACGAATGGTGTAGCAGATGCTTGTGGTACATCACTTGGTGAAGTTAATGTAAGAACATTACCTCCAAATGAAGCACCCCATGTCGCAGCACCATTTGCTGCGGCAACAGTTTTATCTGTTCCTGAAGCAGAAATATCGATATCATCGAAATCTACTCCGGTAACGTTAAACTGTGCTGGAAATGTAATCTCAATTGTTTCTCCTGCCAGCATCCCATTTGGTGATGTAAACGCAATCGTATGATTGGACACAACACCTGGTGCTGAGACTGACAAAGTATCACTTGCGAAGGTGATTGATGCCGCTTCCGCAAAGCGGAAGAGGGTTGGAAGTCCGGTACTCCAGAGGAATACTGCTATTCCAACAATCATCGCAACAGCCTGAAGAATTCGCACGGTGTTTGCCGTGGACTTCATAGGCTTTACGTTGTATTAATCAGTATGTCGACTCTAATAATGAGCGGTACATGTATGCTGTGCTCTTTCAGCAAGGAGTACCCCGTAACCCGAGAGTCTCCACCCCTCTAAAGTTTACATTCGAACATACTACAATCACCAAACAACGCTCGGCTGTAAGCATTGGTGGTAAAGATCGAAACCTCCATCACAGATATTCACTTCTCACATGTGTGAAGTGCATACCTTCAGTGACTGTACCAACATTGTAACGCGAAGAAATTTTTAAATGGTTGAGTTATGCACAAAGTATGAAATATAGAATAGAAAATATGGGATAGAAAATATTTAATGAGAAATTATGAATGAAAAAAGAAGAATTGAATTAAGAAGTAATAATGGTGGAACAGAACTAAAGCTTACAGAGTTGAGCTAATTTCGAGGCAAAACAAAGTTTTTGATTGAGCCATACATGACGTATGGTGAAGAAAAAACTGCAGTTTAACGACGAAATTAGCCAACTATGCAAGCTTTAGCCGGTCCAATTGAAGAGAAGGATAGAAAAGTCCTCAAGACCCACACGGGCATTTAGATTAATGTCAGCGGGAGGATTTGAATTTCCACCTGGTGTTCCCCACCAAAAAATAAGAATAGAAAAGTCAATAAGATTAACTTTACCATCCCTATTTAAGTCTGAATTACTCGTTGGTTTACCCTCAACACCAACAAACAAGGAGAGTGCCGTACCGTACGTGCTTTCTGATTTAAGTGCCCCCGTTCCCTCTATAAAGCGCGCCTTAATAGTGTGCGTATCGGCAGTAACTTCCCTTGTGTTAAAAATGACACTCCAACTACCAAAAGAGTCCGCAGTAGTAGTGAGTGTCTTTTTGCCATTATCAATCGATATTTCAACAGCAGCGTTGGGGATTGTTTGACCACTCAGTGTTATCACATCTCCAGGATTTGGATTTGCATTCGATGTTCGAATAGTTGGTGGAATAAGAATACCATTCACATTCGTAACTGCACCCTGTGTAATATCAAACGTTGTATTGAAAGTTGCAGAACGTAATCCGGTTGTATCATTGGCCCAAAAGCTGAGTGATGCAGTACCTGGTTCAGCACCCGTATTAAACAGAAATTCCCCTTTACTGTTAGTTCGAACCGTGCCGACATCTTCTCCATCAATAAGAACGTGCACAGTCACATTTGGATATGCTTTACCTTGCACCGTGACTTGCGTATCACCCAAAATCGTATCACGCCCACCCGAAGATGAACTACCCCCTCCTCCGCTGGAGCCACCCCCAGCATCAGCTTTTTCCTCTGTACAATCTTCGTGACAGAAGTCATCACTGACATTGTTTCCATCATCGCACTCTTCATTATAAATGGTTTGTAAGATTGAATCACCGCAGTAAGGTGCCCACTGACACACATCAGTACACTGTCTTCCTAAAATGGTAGTACTGTACTCACCAGTATCAGTTGGAATATCACAGGCCTCACCTGCATTTACGATAAGGTCACCACAGATGCTAATGACGAGTGTGGTAGTCGAAAGACGTGCCTGTGCGTGAGTCGATGACGGATACGTCAAAAAAAACACTACAAAGAGACCTAAGGCAAAAAATTGTGCAAATTTCTGCAAAGACATACTAACGAGATGGTCGTTTTCGTACACGACTTGTGCGCAAGACAACATAGCCTAGTACTATGACAAAGAAGAGAACAGGTACTATGACTGAAAGTTTATGTGGTAATGAAAGTCCACTGAAACCAAAGCCAGCAGTTTGAAGTGTGCCATACGGCAATATGCTTACATTAACCTCGCCACTTTGCTTTATATCTTTATCATTTAAAATTTCAAAACGACCTATGTAGCTTCCCTGTGGCAAGCGTGTAGGAATCTCAGCGTATACAGTTTCTATTTTAAAAGGATCAACGGTATCGATTTTTCCCTTTTTATGAGTCTCCTCAAGGAGCACTCGACCTGAAGCATCGTAGATTCTGAAAACGACATCACTCGGAGCTACTGGGACATTACCGACGTTTTCGAGAAGCATTTCAAATCGAATTTTTCCTGGGAAGTAAAGCCACGCAACTTTATGTCCAGCATTCAAATCAGAAATACCAATTTTACGAATCTTAAAATCTTTAATTTCTTTATCAATAACAGATATATCTACATCAATCTGTGCACCGAGCGAAATACTTACCGCACCACCTGTTACCTGATCGTCAGCTGGGCCTGTCTTGATGCGAATATTACCTTTATATTGTTTAAAATCAGCATCATCGGGAACAAGTACTTTAACGGTCATTGGAACTTTCTGTTCACCTTGAGGAAGAAGAAACTCGTTTCCTTCAACGATAGTAAACCAATCACTAACACCTGGCACATCAATACTTATGGTTGCTTTAAGTGCAGAGGTTGGGTCACTACGAACAAGATAAATTATCTGCTCATATTCGGAGTTGCGTGTAAGACTAGGATTTGTAACATAGGGTGGAGTAATTCCAAAGCCAGCTTGAGCCGTAGAATGCACAGAAAAAACAAGCAAACTTAACAAAAATAGAGTGCGACTAAATCTCATTATACAAATTGCAGACGCAAATTGCGGATGCTATATAATTATGGGTGAGTTAAGCCATAAACGCAAGAACCACCGTAGGATAACGGTGGTTCTTAAATAAGAAACTTGAGTTTAACCAGCTACCATTGCGTCGAACTACTTACCCGAGCAGTGAACGTGTTCTGACCTGTGTATGAGCCAGCGTAGGTAATCGTATTTGGAACGTTGATACCCCAGTATGCGTCTTTAACTGCAGGTGATGAAGTTGAGGTTGATTTCTGTACGTTTAGATCAATGAGTTTTGGAGTTGTTGACGAAAGCTTGTTACCAGAGCTAGATGCTGTGTTGTAGGTTACACTACTTGTTGCAAAGACTTGATTGTACTCAGAAATAGTTGATGAAGCTGAATTGGGACACTTGGTTGAAGCAGTGTATGTTGTACACATTGACTCACCTTGTACGTCCTTATCGAGACCAACATTACCAGTTGCAGCAATGGTACTTGTTGCAGTGAGAATCTCATTTTTCTGACCTGGTTCAAGAGATCCATAAGGAATTTCAAGAGTGTTAAGTGCGAAAGCAAGGAAGCTCGTAACTTCGATATCAGCAACATTACTTTGAGCAAGTGTTCCTGTTGCAGCCTCATCTGCACCTAATACTTGTGCACGCCAGTCGTTTGTCGAGAATTGAGTTGAGGTTGCGGTACCATCTGTTGGGTCTGCAACATACCACAGAGGGAAGGTACAATCGTACACTTTGTCACGGTCTGTTGCTCCTGTACAACTTGTTGTTGATGCAGTACATACTAGATTCCAAGAAGTTGTTGCAACAGTACTTGGATAACAATTGTTTGGATTAAGGATGCTTCCTGGTGTACATGTAGTTGAACCTACTCCAGAACCCTCACGATAAATAGTAAGTTGATAATTTGTTATCTCATCACCAAGCAGAGTCGTACTAGCGATTGAATCGCAACTATTGAAGTCAGAAACTGCAAACTGCAATGTAAAGCCAGTTGTTTGTCCTGCTTCTACAGACAGAATCATATCATTACCTCCATTAAGTGCTATTGTCGAACTCGAAACGTACGGGGCGACATTGCTTACACTTAAAATTGAATCTGTACCTTGAGTAGTTGTAGCTTCAAAACCATGGCTATCAATAACGTAACCATATGCTCCATAGTTTTGGTCTTGAGTCGGAATAACAATTGTATATGTCGCAGTTGCGTTGTTTGCCGCAAGAGCAGTTGTACTTGCAAGTGTTGTTACACTACAAGTATCGGTAACAGTGTTGAAGCTCTGTGTAGAGCAAACAAATAGTCTAACTCTATCGGGAGTACCTGATGCATCGTTATCAGTAGATGTACTCGTAAATGTTACCATTTGACCAGGTTCTTTAGGTGAGTCGTCCCAAATAAACTTGAAGTCAGGTCGGTGGTTGATAGAAAATGGAGATGAATTAGTTGCATTTGTACCTTGCGTGTACACAGTGTTACAGCGTGGTGTTAGGTTATTATCATCACAAATCCATGCATACCATTCGTTTGTTTCATACCAAGAATCAAGAGATGTTGTTGCTGCGGTAGCCTGAGAGCCACTTGGAGTCTGTGGTGAAACTGCCCATTGTGTAGATGTTGCAGCACAATTTGGCGCTCCAGAAGGTGTTGCTGTTGGTGCAGAATCGGTACTACATATAAGAAGATAATATGGTTCATTGTTTGAATCTGTTGCGACTGCAACCCAGCTTACAACATCGCCTGCATTTGTAGGTGTGGTTGTAGAGGATTCAATTAATTCCGTCGAAGAAGCTGTCCACTGTGGAGGTGTGTTCAAGACTGTTACAGAAGTTGAAGCCAAATCACTTTGAGCAACAACCTGCTTAATATCTTGACTACCTAAGTTGAAAACGAAAACGACAGCAAACACGAGCACTCCTATTAATGAAGTGTACACAGTGATTTTACCTGCCGTACGTAAATTATCTGTGTTATATGACATATGAACTATAAACTTGTTAGCTCAATTGTAACTAATTCGCGCAAAAAATGTTCGGAGTTATACACAGGGTGATTATTCATAACGAATAGCATCAAGTGGATTAAGAAGTGACGCTCGTCGTGCAGGGAAAATTCCTGTTAAATAGCCCACTGCAGCCGAGAATATGGCGATGAAGACAAGAAATGTAATAGGGAAAGAAAAGAGACTTACCGACTGTCCACCAAACTGACTTGCTGCAATATTCAACAGGATATTCACAGCATATCCCAAGGTTACCCCCATCACTATCCCACTTACGCCTCCTAGAAACCCTACAACAATAGACTCAGAGACGAAGAGACTCTTGATATCACTAGGCGAAGCGCCGATAGTGCGCATTATTCCAATCTCTTTTGTTCGCTCAAGGAGGGTCACGGTCATGGTATTAAACATACCGATTGCAGAAACAAGGAGTGCGATACCACCAAAGGTTGCGAGGACAACCTGGACTCCTTGGAAAATCTTTGAAGCCTGTTCAACCGTTTTTGAAAGTGCCGTAACACGATAGCCTGCTTTTATCAGTGATTCCTCTGTTACTGCGAGAAATTCATTTGAAATAACCTTGACCTGAGCGCGGTCATACGCCTCAATACCGACATAATTACGAAGTTCCGGAAGCATGATGAGTGCGTTCAGTACCCCCTGCTCTTTTGTCACACCCTTAACTTTGAACTTTTTCTCTATAACAATCTCACTGATAGCATCAGTACCATCTGTTGCAGGAATAAGGAGTCGAAATGACACCTCTTGTCCAATAAATCCTTCGGTATCTTCATCTTTAATGCCGAATAGCTTAAGAATTGCAGGTGAAATCATTACTTCGCTCCCATTACCAATGTCTTCTTCAACGAAGACATTTCCTGCAGATGCTGTAATACCCGAATAGCGCAGATATGCAGGTTCTGCACCCTGTAAAAAGATATTTCCCGTAAGGCCCTTGTAGGTAATAAGTGCTGGATAGCGTGCAAGAGGAGCAGCATCTTGAATATTTGGATCTTTTTCAAACTCCTTAATAACATCGTCGGTAATTGAGAGGTTTCGTGCCCCAGTTGCTGAAACACCGAGTGAGAGGAGACTGTCTCCGAACACAATCTGTTCCAAAATAATTTGTTGAAGTCCAAACCCAAGTCCCACGAGCACGACGACAGCACCAGTTCCCACTCCCATACCAAGAATGGTGAGCCACGTACGCAGTGGGTTCGTTTTAAATGCTCGAGTTGAAAGTCTTGCGAGATCAACGAGTTTCATACAACTCTATAATAATTAAGATTCATGATTTTAAAAAGAAGTGCGTGCTAACAACTCCATGCAACGCTTACGCTTTGTAGCTCACATCAACGCCGAGAGCGATAAGTTTTTCCATATACCGAGCAAGATCGTCTGCGACCTTTTCTTTAAGGCCGAGTCCTCCTGTGCGTTCACTTTCCATGAGTCGGTCATGAAAAACGTCGTTTCCATTTATCCCTGAAAGTCTGTCTGCAATACATGTAGTGAGATTTTCACGCGAAGTCTTAGTGAGTGAAATACTGTGGTGCATGAGGAGATACTCGAGCACTCGTTCTGCAAACTTGTGTTGCTCAAAGAACGCAGCATCTGAGTCATTATCTGAGCGAAAACGTCGCACATCGTCTGCCTGCTTCACAATCGCCACCGAAATATCAGACATACGTCGTGCTGTAGGTCTGTCCATACCGAGACCTCCCTCTTCATATTTTCTCGTAAGGGTTTCTACGAATAACTTCTTGTGAATTTTTCCTTGAATGAGTAATCCGATTGCCTTTTCAAGTCGGACGATTTGATCGAATGTATAATCCTGTGTCAAAAAGTTGGTGAGACTTTTCACGCGAAGCATATCAACTGAATCATAGGGGAAAAGACGCGCGAGCTGTTCGAGTTCGGTCACAATGGTTTCCCCTTCTTTCACCGGTTTGATTTGTTTACGTTGTGGGTTAACCACTTCGCGAACAATGAATCCATCTTTGAGATAGTACACACGGTGTGCATACGAAAGGTGTGCAGCATTATGAGACACCATAATAATCGTGCGCTGGTCAAACGTATTAATTTCATCAATTTTGTCCATCACTTGCTGTGTTGAAACTGAGTCGAGGTTACCAGTCGGTTCGTCTGCAAGAAGAATCTGAGGGTCGTTAACCATTGAACGAGCTACAGAGACACGCTGTTGCTGACCTCCCGAGAGCATCGACGGGATTTTATGCGACACCATACCCACACCAAACCTATCGAGGAGGTGCTGTGCGCGCCGTTCGCGTACTGCCTTTCCGGCATCACAGAAAATCATCGGAAGTGCCACATTGTCGAGTACCGTGAGCGAACCAATAAGGTTGAAAGACTGGAAGATAATTCCCATCACATATCGTTGAAAATACACACGCTCCTGTGGTGGGTATGAGTAGATATCGTCGCCACGAATGAGTAGTGTCCCGTCGCCAGGTGGTAGAGAGCCTTGAATTGCATACATGAGTGTTGATTTTCCTGAACCCGAAGCACCGAAGAGAATAATGTATTCACCCTCATAAATATCGGTGTTCACCGCCTGAAGCGCCTTGAACTCATTTGACTTCCCCTTGTTGTAGGTGATGTCAAGATTTCTGCAAACGATGAGTGGTTTAGCCATGTTACAAATTAAAAAGGAAAAGTGAAAAACTAAAAAAAACGTAACAACGTAACAACATACCCATTTGTAGTGTTTCGTGTTGTTTGTTTAACTTTTTCATTTTTAAATTTTACTTTTTAGATTTACTATCCGCCGATATTCTTAACCCATCCGAAGGTGCTCTGGAAGTTTTCAATAATGATGTCGATAATGTTTTTCTCTTGAATTGGTGTGAAGAGTACGTAGTTTTCAGAATCGGCCTTATTCCCTGCTTCATCTTTACAGCTGAGCCAGAATTGATAGACGGTTGCAGGTGCGAAATCAACAATAACCTCAACGTGTTCCTCGCTGTAACTCACATCCTTTGATTCAATGACCGTTGGATCAACACCACCAACAATACCCTCTCGGTATGACATGCTACAAAACGCAGGTTCATCCGTTGACCACTCAACAATCGTTTGAATGCGCGATTCACCTCCCGGGAAAAGGGTCGATTCATTGGTGACATTACTAATTATTGGAGGAGCAATATCCTTGACCGTAATGAAAGTAATAGGATTAGATTTAACGCGGTCACCACCAGCATTTTCAACAATCACAAAGGCAACATAGCGAGTTCCTAAAGTAAGGTCAGCAATGCGCATCTGGTGCGTTGAAGCGAGTGTTGGGCGACCAATTGAGTTTTGTGAGCCGGTTGTGAGATCTTGGTACTCAATGAGAGCCTTTGCAGGAACGGTCGTGTCCCATGCAAGTGTTGCAGAGTTTTCCTCAACTTTCACAATGCGCAGATTGCGAATTTCAGGAAGAGAAGCTTTTGTTTTGAAGGTATAGTCACGGCTCTCCCCGCTTATGTTGTAACTGTCTTTTGAGCGAACCTTAAAATGGTATTCAGTGTATGGTTCAAGCCCAATAAGTCGCACTTCGTGCTCTTTGGTGATTCCACCAGTGCTTGCTTGTGAAAAACTATACTGATCAGTAACAAATGAGTCGCTCGGTGAAAATATTACTTCTGAACTTGCTTCACGGTCGGTCGTCCACTTTACAATCGCGCTCGTCGTTTCAGCAATCACTGTTGGTGGACCAACAATGGTGAGGTCTTCAGTAATACCTTTAATAGCCTTTACCGTTTCATTTAAAATTTCCTGTAATTTTTCAGGCGAATCAATTTGCTGAATTTGCTGTACGACTTCTTGTGTCGTTGATTGTGACTGTGATTCGGTTTGTGACTGGGATTGACTCTGCACGGTCTGACTTGTTTCAGTCTGCGAGCTTTGACCCTGCCCATCTGCAGCACCCGTTTGCGGTGTTCCTTCGGTAACTACTTTGTAGTTAGCAGAAATTCCTTGGTTACCGGTTTCATCAGAAGATACAACACGAAAATAGTACGTTCGCCCTGGTTCAAGTCCATCAAGCGTAATGGAGTGAGCTGTCTTATCGGCGACCGGTACGCGCACAATGCCATAATTTTCTTGGAGTCCATAGTTTACGAGCGAGTCAGCATCTTCATCGGTCTCCCACGTAATGGTTACACTGTCTTCCTTAACCGTAGTTATTTGCACATTGGTAATATCGGGAGGCGTCACATCAGCAGCACGCGCAATCGGAAGCACCTGCACATAGTACACAAGTACAAAAAGCGTGAGCGTTGCTGTGACAAGCGAACGTAACATATATACGTAAAGTGTACCACCTTACTCTTCGAGATTATGTATTTGTTATTAACAGACCACTGACGTTAGTCGAGAACTGCAGTAAACATATTAGTACCCCGATGCTCTCGACTTGAGGCAGGGTATGAGATTTGAATACCCCAGAAGAGCTCATCAACTATTGGTGTCGAAGTTGATGTTGGTTTTCCAAGATCTGCTTCTAAACTCACTGGCGTTGTTGATGAAAGTTGCTTACATGCGAGTCCGCAACCACCATACGTAAACGATGAGGTTGCAAATTTTTGGTTCGTTACCGGAATATATGATGAAATTCCATCAGTAAGGTCGGTTCCCTCGAGTGAGAGATCAAGTGCAATATTACCAATGTTTGTGATGGTGGTTGTCGGATTCGTTGATCCCGAGTTGCCGTACACTTCGAGTGGTGGGTAGCTAATACTGTTATCAACTGAAATAGCGCGCATTGTGGTGAGATCTATTGATGGCGCGCTCCCCGTCGCAATTGAGCCACCCATATCACTTATCGAGAGTGTAGCGCGCCATGTTTCGCCATCATATGGACTGAATGTATCAGTAGGATCAGCAAAGTAGTAAATGTCAGCAGAACAGCTAATGTCACATGAATTTGTGAACATATTACAGTTATTAAAGGAGCATTGTGTGGGCCCACTTGCAATATAACAATTGTTGTTATCTCTCGAACATGCATCAGTAACTCCTGAACGATATATGGTTGTTGTTGCACGATTGATATCAAGGTCAGTATAGCCATTTAGGTCTGATACCGTACCGGTCGCATAGATTGTGGTGGTAACACCGGGCAAAAGAATAATATTGTTACCTCCATTGAGAGAGACTGACGTAATGTTTGGTACAAAGAGGAGTTCAAGTTCGGCAACACGCATGTATGAATCCAAACTTGTTGCATCATCATTCACTTTAAGGCAATAGTTTGAACTTGAAGCATTAATGGTTGCAGCAATTGCATACTCAACTTCAGTATATACATTACTTCCGAGTGTGAGGCTTTGCGTAACGTTTGAATTCTCTTCAATAGTTTGACCGTATGTGAATGTGCCTCTGCCACCAATGATATCCGTCGTCGATGCCTGATTGGTTAGTGACGATGCTTGCATACAGATAGGTGACGTTCCGCACGAAGACTGAACGGGGACTGCTGCATACGAACCGGCACCTACTGATTCACAACTTGGCGATACTCCCTTCGGCGCATACATGAGTCGGTACTGATCATTTACTGAAAATCCGGTATTTTCAATAACAAAGCGTGGTCGCACAACCGTACCCGTTTGCACACCACTTGCCTTCACATTTTTTGCAGCCATCCATGAGGCTCCGCCTCGAACCTGTTCGAATCCTGTCGTGGTTGTAGGTTCAGTCGCAAGGAGTGGGCGTGCGGTGTAGAAATCCCAACCGCCACTCTGGAACCAGAAACCAAAACCAATTCGTCCTGATGTATAACTACTATCTGTCGCACTCGTTGTTGCAACAAGAACATCGTTCTTAAAGACTGAAACACCGATTGAGGTTGTCGCCCATCTAACTTCAACTTCATACCATCCCGTCGTATACGAAATAGTTGTCGAAGACAGGACCGTCGTGAGTACATTGGTATCGTTATCAATCGCATCCTGTACGAGCGAAACGCGGTCAGTATCAAGAAGTTCAAGACAAACACCATAGTTCTGATTACTTGAACCAGGGTTCTGAACACCAAAGAGCGTACAAATCTCATCGCCACTTCCTGCACCCGTATCAATATACTCAAAGTAGCGTATCGTTTGTCCTCGTGAGGTGGTTGCGCTTGGTCGGTATATGCCGCCAAATTCAGTTCTGTCGGTTGGACTCACTGCCTTCAGTCCATACGAACCTTGATACGCAAAACTTCCACTGGTCGTAAAGAGTGAGGTATACCCCGAGTAGTACGTTGCAATACTTGCATATTCAAAGTCATCGTACGCCGCGAATGTACTCGTACCATTACCTGCATATGTTGCTCCACCATTGCCATAGTACATGTATATCTCGGTATCAGCTGAAGCAGCAAGTGACGGGACTTCTACCCATACCGTAGCACTTGTACTTGTTGCATACTTTTCACGTACGAAATCGATACTCGTTGTTCCGCCTTGTGTTGTAAAGCGTAAATCGTCAAAGTCGTTTTGCATATCGCTGTCCCAGGTGACTGGAATTTCGATAACTGCATTTGTGTACGTGGTTACATCACTATTTGTTATTTTCACACGCTTTCGCTTTGACCAATTTGTGTCATACCATTCACTATCAGGAACACCTTCTCCACCATCATCGTTACGCCACCTGTATGCAGACTGTCGGGTAAGGAGACACGCGCTATCATCCCATTGAATTGAGCCACAAGCATCTCCACCATCGATGTCGAATGCTTCACCAGCGAGATTCCCTCGATGACTCGTGAGTGTCCACGCCGAACCTGTTGTTCCAGTGAGTTTTATGTTCGTCCCCGTAATTGCGGTAGTTGTTGCAAAGCGCATACCGCTAATAACCTGCGTCGCGTTATAGTTTAGGGTCGTTGAGCTAACCGTAATGAGCGAGCCACCTGAGACCGCGAGTTCATAATCACCATTTGAAATTGTCGTAATTGTCGTTGTTCCTGAAAGTGAAAGTCCGTTTGTGTCCATGTTACGCATTGCATAATTGAGTGCATAGAGTGTACCTCCGGTAACGTTCATGCTGTACGTACCAACTCCCTGATTCGTCATGGTAGTGGTGCCATTACTTGCACCTATCATCTGAAGTAAGCCACCTGAGAAGGTTGTCGTCGCACCACTCGCCACACGTACATTTACCGCTCGCTCGATTCCTGTAAGACTTGTACCGTCAAAGTCGGTTGCATAGCTCCAGTAATCGGTTCCTGTAGTTCGTTCGTAGTTACCGTATATATTGAGTTCTCCATTCACACCACCATGATCTTGAGAGTACAGTGAACTCTGTGAATCACCCATCGTTGTGGTTGCACTACTATTCCACATACGGAGGTCAGTATTATTTGAGACAATGAGCAGATTATATGCATCACCACCCTGTGAGGCGCTATTTACGGTATATGGTACACCCGAGTTAATTTTGAGCGTGCTTCCGCTCCATGTGGTATTTCCTCCGCCGACAAGATTTGTGAACACACCCCCTACCGTGAGTGTTGTACTGCTTGCGAGCGTAAACGATGAGGCACTCGTGAGTGAGAAATTACCCGTTGTTGTTGCACTATTTGTAATTGTGTAACCACCAGTCGGTGCTGCAATAGAGACAATGTTAAAGAGTGAGCTACCCGGATTAATGGATTCACCGGTGTCCGTTGAGTTAAAGAGAATGGTACCACTCGCATGATTGAATGCTCCACCTGTGTTGAGGAATGAACCCGCAATCGACATGGTACCTGTTGCAAGTGTGACGGTACCCTGTTGAATTGAAATAGCTCCGCGGAGCGCCACATTGGTATCGGTAAAGACAAAGTTACTTAAGCCCGCAAATGTCGTTGAAGACAGATCTGAACCATTTGCACGAACGGTTGTCGATGAGGTTGTAGCAATAAACCTGAGCGTTCCGCTATTGTGGGTGAATGTTCCCGCATTTACGAAATTCTTACTAAGTGTGAGCGTACCACTTGCCGAAGTAACACTACCCGAGAGGATAGTGAAGTTGCCGGTCGATGTCGCATTGGTGTCGAGGTATGTCCAACTTCCCGAACCTGCAAAGGTTGTTGTTCCAAAATTTGAACCGCCCGTACGAATTGTTTCAGCTGCTGACGATGTGAAGCGCATGTGACCTCCGTTTTGCGCAAACGAACCTCCCGTGTTGCTGAGTGACCCTCCGATGGTGGTTGTTCCTGTAGGGAGTGTGAGTGCACCTTGTGTAATAGTCAAATCATTTGGAACATCGAGTGCACTATTTGTTACTGTCCAACTTCCTGAGCCATTCAAAGTCATGTTGTAGAGTGCATACTCATTGGTATCAATGGTGCGGGCTGCACCCGTCGTCGTAAATATGAATGTCGAAGTTTCGTCATCAATCGAAGCGCCCGTACCACTTATAAGGCTTCCACCAATGGTGTGCGTTTCAGAACCGGTTGCATCAAACACTGCATTAGCATAGAGCTCAACGGTGCCGTCGTATGCAGCACCAGCACCACCACCTGAGACGGTCACATTTCCTCCAGGGCGGAACGTTTTATCTCCCCACACAATGAGCTTCGTGTTTAGAGGAAGAGTTAGCGTATCAGAACCTCCATCAACTGCCGTAAATGGTATATCACCAGGGTCATCAGAAGAATCCCAGAGTGCCATGTCTGCAATCGATATTGGGTCAACACCTTCGTGTCGGACAATCACTCGATTTTCATAAAGGTCAAAGTTACTAATTGTTGAAACCGAATCCTCTGAAACAGTTGAAGCCTTAACGGCCTTCCCATCGATGTATACAATAAATGAATCTCCGAGGTTAAACGAAACATTGGTAAAGGTATACACCGCAGTGCTTGCATTACAACTCGTTACATACTGGGTTACCCCACCAACTACAAGTTTAATATCATTTGAGCCATCGCACGCAGTTGAAGTTCCGGTGCCTTCCGCAGTAAATACACGTCCTGAGACAGAGAGCGACGTTGAGCTGTTGTCCCATACAATGTATCCTGGGTCACCAGCACTAGGACCTGGGTCAATATCGTAGCCCTCACCAGCCAGTCCACCACTATGATTTGTGAATTTCCAAGAGTTGAGTGTTGTCCCTGTTGCAGTCACATTGAATGCAGGAGTGGCACCAGAAGACGTCGCAAAATAGTTGTTCGTGAAATTACGCGTCTGAAGTGCGGTACCGCCCACAGTAATCGCCGTCCCACTTGCTTGTGACACTATGAAATCACCATACGAAAGTGATACAACCGTTGGTGTCCCCGAAAAGACAATTCCACTTACGTTTGTATTTCGAACCTCATAATAATTCATGGTTGTTGAGGCCGTTCCGCCAATACGTAGTCCATATGCACCCACACCCTGATTTTGGAGTGTAGTTGATGCAGTTGGGTCACCAATAACACTAAGTCCACCACCTGTATAGAGTGCGTTCGTACTTGAGGCGAATGACACGGTGACTTTTCGCTCATTTCCCGGTGTGAGAATTGTTCCGTCAAAGTCAGTTGCATAGTTCCAATAGTCAGTACCCGAGGTATTCGTGTATCCTCCATATATATAGAGTGCACCATTAGTTCCGGCATGATCTTGCGAATAGACGCTTCCCGTCGTAGTTGGAGATGTGGTTCCCGAAGAAGAGTTCCACATGCGCACATGCGTGTTTGCGCCAACACGAAGTGTGTCGTAGACATCTCCACCACTCGACTTTACATTTATGGTCTGTGTTGTACCTGAATTAATGTAAAGTGTAGCTCCGGTCCACGTAGTATGTGAATCCAAAACTGCGTTATTGAATGTTCCCCGCACTTCAATCACAGAACCCGTCGTGTCTTCGCTACCGAGTGTGTAGAACGAAGCCGGTGCACTTTGGTTGTTATACTCTGTTTTAATCCAGTCCGATGAGCGAACCACGGTCGCCATACGTACTTCATCAACAGTTCCCGCAAGGTTTGTAGCCCAGAGATCATGACGTCCAATCTTTGCTCCTCCGAGTCCGGTGAGTGGCGAAGTTGCTGAGCCAGTAGAACCTGATGTTGTTGCAGCAAGCGCACCGTCAATATAAATCTTGAATTGTGAAGGATTCACTGCGGTCCCCGTTGCAGCACTCCATGTACCAACAATGTAGTGCCAGTTGCCATCATGAACAGTCTGAACGGAAGAAATACCGATGTCGATAGTATTGCTATCCACTTCAAACCCAACCTGACCGGCAGTTCCGTGACCACCACCCGTTTGACCAATACCGAGTGTGAGACTCATACCTGCTCCCCCTCCTCGGTTTTGGACGATAGTTTTAGAGATTCCAGCATCAGTAGTCTTAAGCCACGCCCCGACGGTGTAGCTTGTCACGTTACTTTGCGTGTAGGTGGTATCAATATTTTGATTTGTTCCATTAAGTAAGAGGCTACCGTCAATCTGTCCCGCTGTTTGTGCTGGTGAGTTAACGTGCGTTCCATTATTCCCTGATGGTGAAGAATCGGCAGGATTTGTTCCCGTTGCTTCCTTCATGTGATAGATTCCCTTGAAATAGTTACTGCCTCCATCATTCCATGTACCGGTAATATTCCACTGGTCACTCGCACTTGAATTACCATAATAGAGGTACAACTCCGTGTCGGTGGTTGTTGCGAGAACAGGTACTTGTACCCATGCCACTAATTCCCCCGTTGTTGAAGAGTACTTTTCAAGCTCATGTGACAACTTCGTGGTTCCGTCAGATGAGGTAAAGAGGAAATCTCCACCATTTGATTTACCGACATTGCCACCGCTTCCGGTGTACTTGAAGTTTGTATTTGTGGTATTCACGAGTACGGGGAAATTGACGAGAGTTGACGTCGATGTACTCGCGACTTTCGTGTGATCAATCGTTATTTTCTTTCGGTATGACCAACCGATATCGTACCAATTTGCACCGCCACTCGACGTTGATGTGGCAACAACGAAGGATTGTGCATCGAGAATTGATAGATTTCTATCAGCACGCATACTTGGCCCAACCGTCCATCCACCCGATGCACTGTTAAAGTCAACATCGTAGAATGACGAACCTCCTGGACTTACTACATTCCCGAGTGCGGTCGAATCAAAGATGACCTTACCATTTGAATGCACAAATGAACCGGTATTTGTCCAACTTCCCTCAACGGTAAAGAGACCACTGTTACTCCCCACAAGCACACCATTTGGTCTAATGTATACACTGCCAACCACATCAAGTGCGGTGTTATACGTATTGAAGTTAACCGTTGTAGGATTTGTACTACCTATCGTCAAATTATTTTGCACCACAATACCAAGACCAGTCGCGGTGTAGGTTGGTACTCCACCAAATGCATCGAAGTTTAAATTATAGTAACTCGTACCGAGCACGCTTGCATCGAGTGTGCCACTATATTGCACGGTGCTCGTCCCCTTGAGGAAGGTTCCATTCACTACAAAGACCGTACCCGAGCCACGGAGATTCCAACCGGAACCTCCCGCATTAAGATAGTGCGCACTCGAAACAGTAAGTTTGCCAAGTACCGTTGTAGTTGCATTAGTGGCAGGTGTCGTAGTACCCACATTAACTGAATTTCCAAGAACCAAGTTACCAAAAGTCCACGCAGTCGTACCGCCAAGTGTGTTTGTTTGTTCAATCGTCGTTGTTCCGCTACCGAGGGAGACTGTACCATTTCCAGAGAATGAACCGTATGGGAGTGTGATATTACCCGTACCGGTAACCGTACCTGTTGCCACATCAATATTCCCCTGTGCACGAATATTTCCGTTTATATTCCAACCACCATTTGCACCGGTAAACTGCAAATTATTGAATGAAATTTCTTGCCCAGTAGTTGTTGTGATAGTTTTTCCTGACGTCGTCGCATTCATAATCACTGTTGTTGAAGCTGAAGTGAATGTTGCACCTACATCCATAGTGAAACTTCCACCGATTGTATAGGTAGACGTCGCCGACCCTGTAAAGGTTGCATTGTCATCGATATGGAGTGAGCCATCCTGACTCGTACCACTTGCGTTTCCGTTAATCGTTATATTGCCCCCTGGCGCAAATGTGGTACTCGACGCGATATGAAGCTCGGTATTGAATGGAAGCACGAGCGTGTTCGTCGTTCCCGTCGCTGCGGTAAATGAAATATCAGAATCATCACTATTATCGACTCTTGCCATGTCAGCAATGGTGAGTGGAAGCACATCTTGGTGCTTGGTGATGACGCGGTTCGCATAAATATTATGATTCGTGATATTTGCAGTTGGTGTCTTAGTGACTACCACACCCTTTTGCCCACCATTCGTATTGAGGTACGTCGTTAAGGTCACATCCCCAACTACGGGAACATTAATACTATATGCACCGTTTAATGAAGCACACCACGTTGATGTTGCAGTACCAGGATTAATGATAACGGTGACATTTGGTGTCACACCATTGCAGGTCGATGAACCCATAGTAGTGACACCATCGTCACTATAGACAGTACCCGAGAGGGTAATTAAGAGCGTACTATCATCCCAACGTATATATCCTGGGTTTCCTCCGGGATCGACGTCATATGCTTCACCAGAGAGTGCCCCGGTATGCTCCCAGAACCTCCAATACGAAGTTGATGTTCCGACTGCGGTGACGTTCGTACCGCTACTCAGTGGAATCAGTTCTTCGGTACCCCATGACCCGTGTGCTGGTTCAGTTCCTTTGAATTTTCTCACGAATACCCAATCGTAGTCTACGTAACTACCATAGTGGTTCTGAAGTGAGATTTGACCTGGAGAAGAATATGTTGCATCGCTACAACTCTTCATGAGTGTTCCGTTTCGATAGATTTTAAAATCAGAGGTTGAGGCAGTTACATCATAGATGTACCACACATCAGCAGTTGGTCGGTTAGTATCCACCGTACAACTCCCCAAGAAATTCCAACCACTATATGGTGGTCTGAGGAAGGACTGTCCCTGACCAGCACGCTGGTCAACACGGGCCTGATACCCTCTCTGAGGAACTGTTGTTGTTGCACTGCCACGGAATGCGACCGAACCGATACCGTCTGTCGCATTACGCGCTTTATACCCAATCGCGTTGTTGGTAAATCCGTTATAGGTCGGATTAGAACCGAGTGAGGTGAATCCATAGTTACCACTCGTGATTCCACCACCGTTACGTACATAGGTTGGTGATGTTGTTGTTGAAATTTGTGGATATACACCGGTAATGACTTCTCGCTGCCAACGTGAAAGGTCGACCGTAAAGTCATCAAAGAATAGGAAGGTTGCGTCACCATGCGCTCGCTCAGAAGCCAAGTACGGATATGATGCTCCGGTATTTCCGTAGTACACGTAAATGCTTTGATTGGTCGTACTGAGGTCAGCGGGTATTTCTACCCACACTTCAGCAACGGTTGAACTTGTAGACGACGCAACCCAATAGTCAATAGTTGTAGTGCCATTACTTGATGTAAACCGAACATCACCGAAATCAGTCTTTGCATTACTATTAAGATACACATGGGTACCACTATCGGTACCAGCACCATAGTGAAGTGTTATCTTCATTTGGTAGTTTGTTCCAGCACCCGCAGCTGCGGTCAGTGTGTGAGATTTTCGGTAACTCCAACCTGCAAGCCAATCTGAAGGTGTTGAAGTTGACAGCGTGGTTGAGAAGTTCACTCGGTAAATTGGAAGAGCTGGGTTCTTATCAATCGTTGTTGAAGAAACCGTCATCGCGGTTCCGCTCGCTGCCGATACTTCAAAATCTCCATTTGCGAGTGACGCAATTGTTGTTGAACCGGTGAGGTTAAATCCAGTCGCATTCATACCTTTGAACTGATAGTACTGTGCGTTCACCGTTGCAGAGGAAGCAGTAATGCCATAATACCCAGTTGATATCTTGTTTATCGATGTGGTTGCAGTCGATGTACCAATAATTTGAAGTACCGTTCCGGTAGCAAAGGTCGCAGATGCGCCCGCATCAAAGCGAACATTAACTGGTCGTGAGGTTGATGCACCATCAAAGTCAGTTGCAGAACTCCAATACTCTGTTCCTGAGGTACGGACATAATTTCCAAAAATGTAGAGATACCCATCTGCACCGTTATGATCTTGTGAGTATAGTGAGCTCGTTGCTTGAATCGCGTATGTATCTGATGTTGAGTTCCACATCTGAATATTCGTGTTCGGCTTAATCTGAAGTACTCCATACGAATCACCACCCGTGTATTTCGAGTTGATGCTGTAGTTCCCTGCCTCAAGAGAAAGTATTGACGTTGTCGCCCATGTGGTCGATGCTCCACCGACTCTATTTTGGAATATGCCACCCACAGAAAGTATGAGCCCGTCTCCGAGTGTAAATAGGGATGATGTCGCAAGGGTGAAATTGTTTGTCGTAGTGGCATTTCCGATAATCGTCCAACCTCCCGTGACACTATTAAATGTAACGTTATAGAGACTCGAGGCACCTGTACTGATTGTCTTACCACTCGATGTTGCATTGAAAAGCAAAGTACCACCATTCGGAGTAACCGTTGCCGTATTAGTAAAGGAACCTCCAATCGTCGTTGTTCCGCTCGGGAACGTGGTCGTTCCACTCGTGAGTGTGATATTACCAAGAGCGGTAATATTGGTATCAACAAAGGATTGTTCCCCGGTCCCTGCAAAATGCATTGAATAGAACGAGGAGTTGGTATCAATGACTTTGGTAGATGCTGACGTGAATTTAACCGTACCCGTATTGTGATTAAAGCTACCTCCTGAATTGGTAAAGTTACCCACAACGGTAAGCGTATTACTTGGGAATGTGACTGTTCCCTGCGTAATCGTCAAATCATTTGAGGTTGTGGCACTACTGTCATTAAACACCCAGCTTCCACTTCCACTGAAACGAAGGTTCCAAAATGCATTTTCAAATGGTGTACCACTCGCCGTAATAGTTTCTGCACTTCCTGAATTAAAGAGTACGGTCGCTGCATTATTTGCAAATGTACCTCCAGCACTATTCCATGAACCAGTCACCGTAGTCGTTCCGGTCGGCATCGTCACGGTACCCGTTGCAATCGTAATATCATTACTAATGAGCAAATCTGCTTCACTAAAGAACCATGAGCCGACACCAGTGAAGTTCATGTTATAGAAATTATCTCCACCAGCAGTGATGGTATGGTTGGTGCTTGTTGCAGCAAAGTATACGGTACCCGCTCGTGCATCAAAGTTGTTTGGGCTCGCGTTAAGGTCGGTCCACTCACGCATCACCGTAATATTAAATGGGGTCGCCGAAACGTCGAAAATATCATCTGCACCAATAAGAAGCGACTGTGCGAGCACATGACCAGAGAGCAAAACTGTTTTTGAACCACCATCGATAACAACCCGACCAACGTTTTGAAGTGTTGGATTACCATCGGACCAATTCGATGTTCCCGTACCGTCGAATGTCGTGGTGCCGATACCTGTCCATATTCCGTTTGTGCTATTTACCAGATTTCCCGCAACCGTAATTGAAGTTGTACCTCGTGCAAATGTTCCTCGTGTGACAGTAAGGTTTCCATTTACATCGAGTGTGGTAGCTGGTGTCCATGTTGCATTCCCCGTTGTTGTGCCAAAACTAAGATTGTAGAACGAAGGAGCAAAAGCACCTGTTTCATCAATAGTTTCTGATGTTGATGTCGCAGTAAATACTACGTTCGAAGTTCCTGCGGTGGTCGTCGCATTATTATCCCAAGAACGACTGACATACATGGTATATGTGCCAAGATTGAGTGTTCCATTGTTTTCAATATTTGGAAGATTTACAGTGTCAGTGAGTGCAAAGGTTGAACTTGCCATAATATAGAGTTCCGCATTCGCACAACCAACATCAACACAGAGTGAAAGCGCCGTACCTGTTCCATTGAAGAAGAGGTCTTCATCTTGTGTGTAATCGTAGTATCCAATATCCGCGTTCGTAAACGGTGTGGTCGTTGCATCATTTGAACCGAGCGTAACATGCTGTTCAAAAAGCTTAATGCCTTCCATGTTCCCCACACCATCGTAGCGTGCAATCGCAGCAGCTTCGTTTGTATCAGAAGCATTACTCATAAAGAACGTGAGAATATCTCCTGGAGAAGCGTTGACGTTTGAAATGGACCAAGTGCCCGCATTTACGCTACCAGTCTTGCCAACCTGGAGCACACCATTTACCGCTACTGCAACGGTTCCCGTAGAGACATTGGTTGACTGGTTAAACTGTTGAACGGTTCCTGATGCAGTAATACCCGCTGACCACGTCAGTGTCCAATCACTGAGAACTGGGCAAGAGGCGCCACAGGTCATGTTTGCTACCGGGCGAAGGTATCTATACGTTGAAGCAGGGAGAACATTAGTGAGATTGATTGGACTCGTTGTCGTGCCCACATCGTTTCCAGGAATGAGTAGGTTTGGAACAAGTTCCCAAGAACTACCGTTGAAATATTCAACTTGATACAAAATCGATGAACCTCCTGATTCTGTATCGGTCCACGACATCTGTTGCCAATACGGTCCAGAACCTGCATAGAAATCAATCGCTGGGTCACCCACCACTGTAGCGGTGATTACCGGATTTTTAGGCGCTATCATAAGTGGCTCTTTGTATGGCGTTACTCCTGATGCACCGTCTGTCTCAAGTGTTTGAAGTGTGCTCCACAGAGCAGTCGAACTATTCCAGTATGCGTAATCGTATCGGTCGGTCGTTGATGCATATGATGCTACCTGAATCAAATTGTCGTTTGTTCTGCGCATCTGAATACGTGGTGAAGGGCCGAATGTCGAAACACGTGCAGCGGTAGACCATGCTGCTCCAGTCCACACTTGATACGCCATTGCTGTAGTCGTTGCGTACGTGACCATAATGTTTCCATCACGTGCACCACCCACCTCAAACGCACAGTCAACCGGTCGGTCATTGTAAATCGTTGCCACCGTGTTGTCCCATGTCGTATAGAGCTCAGCTTGACCAACCCATGCACCACCGTTCCAGCGCACCACGCCAATATCTCTATCTTGGTCGATTTAACAGAGAATCAATTTGTCGGTTCCCACATCGCGCGCAATATACCCTGCTTCAAAATCATCACCAATTGCTACCGTAGCAGCTGCTGTCCATGTTGCACCACCCCATGAACGCCAAGAATAGTTGTTTGTCGTTGCACCGTTAGATACTGCCACAATTGCCTGCCCCCCACTGTACTCATACTCAGCTGCAATACCTTCGTGGTTTGTTTCGGTATTTTGCATAGAACCCCATACTGCTGAGTTACCCCAAGCAGAACCATTCCATACGCGCGCTTCATAGGCAATACCGCCCGTGTCTCTCGTTACTGCAATAATCTCATCTGAGCCCGATGCAGGATCCGAAATGAGCTTAACCCAACCACAGGTATTTCCTCCCGTAAGACCGATACCTCCGCCGTTCGTCCATGTGGTACCATCCCAGATATAGTAAATTGGATCCGCATTACCATCGCATGAGACTATCATTGCATCACCCGATGTCTGTTCATAGGCAACATCAAAACCACGCATAGCCGTATTTGGGATTGAGGTGACAATTTCTTTACGACTACTGCTACTATTCTCCCACTCACCGTTTCGATACACCTGCACATTCACATCAGCATCAGTTCCCATCGTTGCAAGAATATACTCACCTTCTCGTGGAGCTGCTCTTGTTACTATCCATGTGATCGGAGCATACACGTCGAGTGCGTTTGCTTCAGCACTCCATGCAGTACCGTCCCATACTCGGTATCGAGGTGTCGTAATATTTCCTTCTGCATATGCTATAAGACTTTCGAGTGACGTTGATGCGACCGTAATCGAAGTGGTGGATACTGCCAAAGTTCCAGAAAGTGCATCGGTATTAAACTGATCAACAGTTGTTTGGAACCATGTTGAGACGGTCACAGTGGTATCAACCGTGATACTTTCAGCATCGGTATAGAAGGAGTATTGCTGACTTCCATTTGGATCAATTGCGCGTACGCGCCACCAATATGTACGCAAGTTAACGAGTGCATCCGCTGGTTGAATTTTATACTGAATCGTGTGACCAGAAGTAAATGGGGTGGTGTCGCCTCCATTCGTGATATTCACGAACCCTGCGCTCGTTGATGAAACGCGTGTGGTCGAAGCAGTAAACGCAGATGTGGTTGACCACTGAAATTCATATACTAAATCATCATTTTGCGGGTCGGTGGTAGTAAATTCAAAGGTTGGCGTTGTGGTCCCAACTTTTTCATTCGGGAATGGCATATTCGTTGTTGGCGTAGGGATGCGGTAGCCCCACGTTACCGTCCAGTCGGAAAGCTTTGGATTACTTGCGCCTCCGGCAAAAATACCGAGAATGCGAATGATGCGGTACGTAGTAACATCAACTGAAAGCAGACTTATTGAAGAAGTTCCAAATCCTGCACTATTTCCTGAGAGACTCGTGTCAGGGATGAATACCCAACTTGAAAGCTCATCATCATAGTATTGGAGACGATATCTAAGCGTGTTCGTTGCTGTTTCGGTATCACTCCATGCAAGTGACCCCCACGCATTACCCACCGTTCCCCACGTGAAGTCTATTGCAGATGAGGTGGTTGTACCGGTTGTAGAACCCGATGCGAGTTGTACCACGTCAGTCGTAAGTGCGTCAGTGTTGAGGTGAGTTCCTGTATCGAACTGTTCCTCCATTGTTTGGAACCAGGTTGATAGGACGGTAGTTGTTCCTATCGTAAAGCTTCGCACTTCAGACCAAATGCCAAATGTATTCGAACCACCATTCGTGACCGCAGTTGGGTCAATTGCCTGCACGCGCCAGTAGTACGTTAGACCATCAGTGAGTACCGTCGTCGGTGAAAAACGAATAGTATCACCCGGAGCATACGGGTTTTTACCTGACGAATTGGTAACATCTGAAAATAGTGCTTTATCAGAGGTCGAAGCAGAATTCTTCTCGATATTTATAGAACCAAAATTACGGTCATCGTCGATTTGAATGTGGTAGCTCAAATTATTTCCCTCAGCATCACTCCCCGTAAATTCAAATTTTGGTGTTGTGGTCCCAACCTTTTCGTTATCAAAAAGTTTCATGAGTGTTGGTGCATCAGGAGCTTGATTTGTCACGAGAAGTGGATACTCAGTGTAGGTAAAGAGTGGTGTGTCATCAGATTCAACCATACGGAAGCAGTAGTTGGCCCCCGGTTCTGCATTATTTTGTTTAATGACAAAATCCCATTCGCCATCTTGTGCGATACCAACGGCGTTCGGCATCGTGACCGACGGATTAAATTCCTCGTAAGAACCGAAAATATCAGAGCCGGTAAGCGTCGTACTTGAGAGTGTAGCTCCATCAGCGACACTCCCATTATCATGCCCAATCCATGCCGTCGACGAAGCAGCTCCGCCCACATCAGTCCACGAGGTCACCGTGGTGCAGACTGCTGACGTGGTGCCAAACTGCAACTTAAAACTCTCACCTGTGGATGTTGAGTTTGAGTTGTTGAGCTGTATGCGGAGTCGCACGACCTCACCACTTTTTATCGGAGTGAGCGATGGGTCAATTGGAGTATTTTCATCGATGTTCTCCTCAACACCAGCTGGCCACGGATCAGTTGGAGTAAGCAAATCTTCGTTTGCATAAAAACGGTAGGCAAACTGATTGTAGACAGGAACGAGACCATAATATTTTGCAAAGATAACGGTCACCGATGGAGGGGTATTTGATGCAGTCGAGAAATTACTGAAGTCAACAATGTGCTTATGTGTACTTGGAACACCTACACGCGTTGCATTCCATCGTCCATTCGTACTTGCGCTCGAGCTACTCGTTGTCGCACTCATGATGTCGTGCGTGTGGGTTTCGCTCCCTCCGGTTGTGCCATACGTTGCACTTCCCTTTATATAGCGGTCATAGAATGGGTCTCCTGCTTGTGCAGAACGGTTGAGCCAACCCGCCGGAGGAGTGTCGCTCCACATGGCGATTGCATTGATTGGCGTTGCGGTAGCAACAGAAGATGAAGCAAAAATAACTTCAATGTATGGTGGTTCAGAACTTGCAGGAATTGTTGAAGAACTAATGGTATGAGTGTGTGCTTCTATCGCCGGAAGTGGTGATGCGAGTGGGTTACCACCTCCTGCAGTTCTGTTACGTACCGGAGTTCCTGCTGCTGCACTCGTCGTACCAATGAGACTGTGTATGTGCGTATTCGTACTACTGCTCACAATAGCGTTTTGACCCATTGGATAGCGTGCATCAAGAGGAGTGTACCGCGCCCATCCACTCGGAAGGGTCGTATCAAACATGAAAATTGCGCCTGCGGGTGTGGTCGACGGAATACCTGAGTTGATGTGTTGAATAACGCGGAGTGAACGATACGCTGGAAGCGTTGTGGTACTTCCGATTGCGAGTGTAACTGAATCGTGTGAGTGAGAAACTCGGTCAGCCCCCGTTACACCTCCCGATTCTGATACTGCTGGGTAAATATTTGTATCAACAGCATTAACTGTTGTACTCGCGGTGTGCGTGGTCGTTGCCACACCTCCCGTTGTTCCGTATGTAGCACCACCCTTTGGGAATCGGTTGTAGAAAGTACTTGTCGAAACACACGAGATACAGAACCAGCTACCTGGGATACTTGCGCCATCAGCCCAAAATACAATCATGCTTCCCGCTGCGTCTGATGCAATTTGCCATCTTCGGTGTTCAGTAAATGCTTTTGGTGTTGTCGGTGTCCCTGCGGTCTCAATAACAGGTGCTGGAACAACTTCATTCACTGGAGTGTCTGTGGTAGTAGTTTCAGTTGTCGACGAACCTTCACCGAGGGGTGTGGTGTCTGTCGTTTCAACTGTCTCAACATCCAGAATTACTTCTTCAACTGGTGCTGATGTCTCTACAACAGGCTCTTCAACCGTACTCGTTTCTTCTGTAGAAACTACGGGTGTTTCTGGCGTAACAACCTCTGCAGTATCTGCTTCTGGAACAACTTCCGGAGCTTGAATAGAAGTCTCAGGTGTCGGTTCTGTAACTGTTTCGTCGGTAACTGTTTCAATTGGTGTCGTAATGCTTTCCTGAAGCATCACCTCAGGTGTCGCTGGCAAAACTTCATTAATTATGATTCCTGCTTCACCACTTGTAATTTCTGCTGGGCCGAGATTGTAGAGGAACGGCGAAATATCGGGAGCATCAAACGAGTAAGAGAACGTTTGTGATGAGCCTGGAGCGAGTTCAAAATTCCAAGTGAGTTCAAATTCATCGCCCGCTCGCGTAATGATTGCATTAGTTTCATTCACCGTGAAATCAGCAGGAACACGCTCCACAAGTTTGCCAGCAAAAGCAGTCTTACTCGTCACGGTAAGTTGCATTGGGTACATTGAAGGTGGATAAATACGTGTCGGTCCACTTCGACTTATGAAGATATTGTGAGTATCCTTTACCACAAAGGTGTCACTCGTGTGCGCAAGAACAATTCCATTTTGGTCGAGCCTTTCAACATACATTTCGTATGTACCCGTCGCTTCTGGCGTAAATTGTGCAAGATAGTCAGGGCGGTCAACCACGTTATTTCCGTTACAGAGTCCTGATGGCGAAACGGGAACTCGGGAAATAAATTCAAGTGGGTCGATGATGTAGAGATTGAGGTTTGCATCACAGAGTGTATTACCGTTTTGTGAAAGTGCGCCAAATGCAATGGTTGCAGTATCACCAATTTCATATTCAGTTTGATTTGGGTTGATGGCGAGCATTCCCCATTGGAAGTCAAACGTATCAGAAAATGTTTTTCCTCCCTCAGTAATCGTGAGCTCCACGATGTACGTCCCTGGTTGCAGTTTTTCGCGATCGGCATCCGAAAGTTGAATGGTCCACAACCCATCTGCAGTCATATCAATTTGCGGTGTCACATCGATGATTCCCTCATCCTTTCGAATAAACTCCACGGAAGCTATCGTTGCGAGATTTGATGAGAAGATACTGCGGAAGAATTGTACAAAGCCATTGCGCTGAGATTCATAGCGAAGCACAAACATTGGATCTTCGGTTCGGGTGAAGTCGAGTTCTGTACTGATAAGCTCATGAATGCTCGGAAGTGTAAGGAATGGAAGTTGCTCGGGAAGCAGTCGCTCTTCGAGAAGCGTACGGTCATAGGTTTCGGTTGCGAGTTCAAGCCATACCGAATCGAGATATAACCCAGTGAGATTTTCAGTATCGCCCTGATATGAAATTCGTACCTGCAATTTTTCAAGTGAAGCCACATCAGGAAGCAGTGGGAGCGCAAAAAGGAAATATCCACCATTGAGTGCGTTTGATACTTCGCTCTCCATTACCACAGAACCTGCATTCATCCATTCACCATCGGTTTTATATTCAATTTCAAGTGATGGCAGTGGCGCACCTTCTTGAACTTCATACTGTGCTCCGAGTGACATGCGCAACTGCGCATTGGTAATAAACTGCCCTGATTCAAGTTTTGGAAGCGCAAAATCAGAGAGTGTGATTGGATAAGAAATAACGGTTACTTCATCTGCTTGTGGTGCTACTTCAGAATCAACAACAGGTACTAATACCTCCTCCTCTTCTTCTTGAATTATTTCTGTAGTAGGTTCTTCAACAACACTCGCTTCTTCAGTTGGAGAAAATTCAGGAGAAGATGTAACTGGTTCTGTAGCAGTATCTGATAATTCAGCTTCAATGACTGGTTCGACAACAGTCTCGTTTACAAATGGCAACAATGTTACTGCGCGTTCAAAAAATGCAAATATTCCACTACTGTTTTCATTCTGACTTACTGTTTCAATTTCTGCAGGAGGAGTAATTGGTTCTTCAACACTCTCCACCTCAACATCCTGAGACTGAGTCTCTGCAGAACTTGCATTATTATCTTCTTCTTGAATGACTGCATCTATATTTTCAAGGGGTGTGGTCTCAGCTTCAGACGAAGGTGAATCATTTCCTGTGCCTTCTGTATTAGTTACATCCTCATTTGATTCAGATTGTGATTCTACAGAATCAGTACTTGGAGTTTCAGTATTCTGATTTAAAGAAGTATCGAGATACGCAGAATTCGATTTATTGAATGATTGATAAATGCCATCTTCATCAATATTTTGTTCAGAAATAGCATCCGTATTCTTCCAATTTTCGTTCTGAACATTTCCAGGGAATACATGAAGTGTGTCAAGTTTTCTTGTGAGTTCAAGATTAGATTCAGCGCTCGAAGAGAACAGGAATACAGAAACAAACATTAGTCCATATAGCAAAACAAATGCTTTTCTTTTTGCTGGAGTGAGTCGTGTAAATCTGCTTCTTACAGGTAATCTGTTTATGGATTCACTAAGAAGACTACATACACTATCAAATCGCCATGAAACAAATTCTAGCGCTTTAAATATGGATATTCTATTTTTCTTCTTAGTTTTTTGAGAGAAAAATCTCATCAACTCTACACACAGGCACACCACTCTATTAGAGTGGGGGCCAATCATAATTATAGCGCGCTAAACGTTAATTTAGCGCGCTATACTGTGGAATACCTAAAGATAAATAATGGTGCTTCTTCGGTTCTTCGTAAAATTTTTCAATAATTTTGAGTTATGCTTTCGCAATGAGGTTGAAAGGTGACACAATGTCACATTTCAAGAGATTCTAAATAGATTGAGCTTACGAAAACTATCATAGAACCTGAACTGTCCATGTAAGGAATTTTGAATAGTATTGTTTGGTCACTTTTTCTTTTTTGTTTGAAGAAAAAGTGACTTTGGCCTACTTTTTCATAGTGAAAGAAAAAGTAGGCAGACCAGAAGTTATTGTCGCTTCGCTCTGTAACTTCTAGGCCACTCAGAAATTATTTTCCTTACAGGAACTGTCCACTTGTTGGATTTTATTCGTCACCTCATAAAATCTCAACAAGTCTTGCGAAGCTCCAAGTATTCGCTTCTCACGCTACGCTCTGTAATTTCTGGCCACGGACTCCAAAAATATAGTCACTTGCGTTCCTTATTTTTGGGTCACTTGAGAATCTTATTGACGTCACTAATCTCTTTTTCAATGAGTGTTTCAGAGACCTCGAGTGCCTGGTTGAGGCCTTCAACGGCTTCCCTTTCTTTCTTCGAAAGTCTTTGCTTCTTGGTAATCATATTAATTTGGTCGTAGATTTCATCACGGAGTGCTGAGAATATCTTTTCCATTTGGTCCTGAATTTCTTTTGTCTCTTTTCGAAGTTTGTGCTCTCGCTGTTCGTGCTGTTTCTTCATGTAGAACATGTACATGAACTGTCCGATGAGTCCAAGAAGCAAGAGAATGATGAAGAGGTTCTTTCCTTTGAAGATATCCCAGAATGAACTTTGGTCAACAACTGCTGCCGCTGGGTGCCAACCTGACGTAATAAGTACAGGCACCGTTGCTTCTGTTTTATTACCGGCAAAGTCAACCGCAACAACCTTTACGGTGTAGGTACCATCTTCAAGATTTTTGAGCATGTACCCAAGCTTTGCCTCATCGGGTGTTACCTCAAACATTTCACCGTCTGCAATAGTCATCTCATACTTCTCTATACCTGATGTATCATCGTTCGCTTCAAAGGTAAGGAGCGGGAAGGCGGTTGGTGTGTTACCTGCACGGACATTAATCGTGAATGGGCGTGGTGATTCGGTGTCAATCTTAATCATGCGGTGAAGCACACCTCCCCATCCAACCTGATTCTTGAATTGAAGTGTAAGATACTGAACACCCTCTAGGAGGACTCCTTCATTTGTTGAAAAGTCTTCTATCGGTGGGTCATACTTTGTCACCGGTGTTGCGTCAGCTGATGTTGCGATATCAAGTGCCACCTCAGTCACATCAAACGGGAGTGTCCACGTAAATACACCTATTTTTGTTGCATACCAAAGCTCAGGGTCAAGGAATGTGGTGGAGCCCGCTTCAGGCGCTCGAGGTGGGTCACCAAATGTAATTGCAGCATCGGTCGGCTTCTCTTCTTCTGGTTTAGGTGTTTCCTCTTCTACAGGTTCTGTTGGCTTCGTTTCAGGAATTGAAGCAGCACCAATGGTATATGAAGCAGGGGTGGTATTCGTATATACGTCAGTCCCAAGACCATCTGCAGCAAGCACAGAAGCAGAAGCAACAGAGACGTTACCAGTACCTTCTGCAAGTGCCTTTAAGGTCACCGTAATAAGTGTTGAACGTGAAGTGAATGGTGTTGGACTTCCTCCACCAAAATCAATAGTGCCAGCTGCGTTAGAAAATGTTGGTTCTGTTGTCCAAAGTGAAAATACTGAGCCCGTTTTAGAAACGCTTATGACTGAAAGCTTTGTATTATCAAAAGAAAGTTTTGCCTCAACCGCATTAACACTTTTGGCTTGAGGATCTACTTGCACCGTTACCGTAAACGACTGTCCATTCGAATACGTACCCGTTGAAGGTGAAAAGTTGAGTTGTGCAGCATGTGAAATTCCATAGACACCAAAAAACCAAACACTAAGTGTGGTAAGGATTAGAATTTTTAGGATGTGCTTTAAATGAACTGAAAGAACCATACGTAGTATTACTGCATCACCGCTCCTTCGTGCGTGCCCGACTTATCTTGAGTCGCACCTTTTCCTTTTCTTCAGGTTTGAGAAGGGGCAACACTAAAACAAGAACTCCGTTCTTTATCTTTGCTTCCGCAGAAGTAATATCAACACTTTCTGGCAAAATAATGCGACGATAGAAATCACCCCAGACACATTCTTCGGTAAAATATGCACCATCTGGCTTCTTTTTTGGAAAAGCCAAGTGCTCAGGACGTAATCGTTTTCCTTCAATAAGGACGACGTCAGCGTCGCCTTCAATGGAGACATGAATATCAGTAAGCTCCGCACCCGCTGCTTGTGCATACACAATAATGAGATCAGTGGTTTGAAACACATCGACATCAAGTTGCACTATTTTGTCGAGAGCTGTTTCTTCCTCACTTGATTGCAAGCGTTGTTCGGTACGGATACCCCTCCCTTTGAGTCTTTGCAAAAAGGACATACTGAAACATTATACGTTATCGCGCAAAGTTTTTTTTGAGAGTTATACACAAACGTAAGTTTGTTCATAACAAAATTTTTTATGTATAAAATTTTGTTATGGCTAAGGTTCTCTAAATTCCCTGCGGGAATAACAGAACCTAAGCACACAAACAGAAATAATGTAAAACTAAAATTGAAAAAATAAAAACCCTGTCACGTCACATCGAGTACAAAACTGTTAATCGGGTGATTTAACAATACTGATTTTCAAAGCACATTTGCTCGAACTTTTCCTTTTTAATTTTTACTTTTTATATTTAGCCCGTCCAATTGAATATCATGATAGAGAAGTCCGTCAGTGACACCTTGCCGTCTTGGTTGATGTCAGCTGGTGGGTTTGAGTTCCCTCCTGCGGTATTCCACCAGAAAAGCATAATAGAAAAGTCTATAAGGTTAACCTTAGTATCACGGTTGAGGTCTGAAGTCTGAGGACCTTTTGCCTGTTCACCAACACCATAATAGGTGAAATCTGAGAAGTTTGTGGTGACACCAAGCTCTTGCTTCGCCTTTGCTCTCACTTTGTATGTTCCAGTCTTAAATCCTTCGGTACTTACGTCAATAGTCCACGCCCCGTTTCCATCAGAAGTCGTAGTAAAGGTCTTTAGTGTCGCGCTTGATTTATCGTTTTGGTTTTCAATCGTGATTGTTGCGTCAGGAACTGCATATCCAGAGAATGTAACCGTCGTGTTTGGGTCAACCGGATTTGGCGTGACTTTAATTGATGGCATGACATTTACGTTTGAGAGTGTCGACCCTCTCGCTCCCGTGACTGAGAATGTGGTTGAGTAGGTACTCGATTTGATATTGTTTCGGTCAATTGCATATACTCCAAAGGTATACACACCACGGGCGATTGCATCAATCGTCACTGAAAAGCTACCGTCGGCAGCAGCGTTGCTGTTTTCAGCAAGCTGACCATCAACGAGAATATAGACCGTACTTCGAGGAAACGCATAACCATTTATGATGACACGACCATCGCCACTTTGATATGGCTGTACTGTTCCTTCAAATCCACCGCTATCTGTTCCACTATCTCCAGAAGTTCCACCACCTCCACCACCACCTCCACCACCACCTCCACCACCACCAGAAGTTGAACCACCTGAATTACCTCCAGATGAACCATCTCCCGAACCACTACCACCGGTTCCTGTCCCTCCACCCTGTCCCTCTCCCTCATTTGAACCATCATCTCCGGGGATTCCTGTTGGGTATTCTGGGACTGTGAATGATATAGCATAGTCGTCTTGGTTTATGTTGCCTTCATCGTCAGTACAACGTACGTACACGGTATACGTAGTGTTTGTAGCAACATCAATTTCATCTGGGTGAATCGTTTTATATCCGTTGGTAAATTGAATTCCCATGGAAGCATATGGTGTTCCGGAAGCATAGCTGTATCGACACTTTGCAAACTCATCGGTTTCAAGCGATATCTGAACACGAAGTGTTGTTCCTGAAATAGTGCCCGAAGGTGCCCCATTAAAACGAAATGGGGGATCTGTTTCTCGCGTGTCAATGTTCGGGACTTCAACTGATTCAATAATCGCAACATGACCCTTAACCCGTTCACTCGTCGCACCCCCTCCCGTCTCAATAAAAAAATCATGTGTGCCTGTTGCTACTGGATTAAGAATGCCACTATCGGTAACCGTTGCATTACTCGTGTGCTTGCCCGCAAGAAGTCGCACATATGCATTCGCGGGAATACCGATAGTTGAATTTAAAATTACTTCAATGTTTCCTGATGTTCCTGTTGTGATATTAATTCCATCGTCGGTTGCATCAGCGGTGGTTGTAGCTGAACGTACCTGAAACCCTGATGATGTTGAAACGAATAATTGCACATTGTCGATATCGAAATCAAGAGCGGGAATTGTAAAATCATTTGGTGCCGGAACGAATCGAACATACCCACCAGGTGGTATCGGCACCGTCGTCTTAAATTCAATTGTATGGTTAGAGGAATCACCTGGGCCAGAATCTGAAAGCGTATCTTTATACTCACGAACCGTTGCAGCGTATGCATTCGCAGACATTAAAAGTAATACACAAACAAAAAACAGCTTGAGTACACTCCGTACTGTTTTTATACGTAAAAACTGACCCAATACATGCATGGTACTTATTTATTGTACCGTATTACGCAAGAATAGTGGGAGCGGGGTGCGTATAATTGGCGGGGGAATATTTGCAAAGGGACTATATGGTCGCATTTTCTTCTTTGTTTGAAGAAAATGCGGCAGGCTCAGAAATTATTGTCGCTTGCGCTCGTTATTTTTGGGTCACTTCATAAAAGCTGTTTTGTTGAGCAAAATTCGCGGCAAAACAAAGTTTTTGAAAACATTGAGTCGAATAATGTCCTTTTGACGTTTAACTACGGGGTGCGTCTAGCACTTTCATCATGTACGATGAAAGTGAGACGGAAATTCAGCATTGTCGCTACGCTCTGTGCTTCATTTCACGCAGCGGAAACCAATACCAATACCCGATGAAGAAGGTGGAGTATCAGCGTGAGCAGTGTATATACCGGCATCCTTTCCGCTGTCATAATACCCACCGCGAATAATTCCGTACGCACCTGAATGTGCTACCCAGAAGTAATCATTTCCAAAGAGTGGTTGCGGTTCTTTGCTCGACATCGTTGCCATTCCACCGCCATCAACTTGCGCAACATATCCTTCCTCGGGAAGTTTGCGCTCTTCATATGTTCCATCAATAATATCGTCACTCACCCACTCCCAAACATTTCCAACTAAGTCAAAGGCACCATGTGGTGAGACACAGTTTGGCAAAGCTCCTGTTGCTAAAACGGCACGCGAACTCACATTACAAGAATCCTCAACTGACGCCATACCAAGGCTAAGCAAATACCATTCATTACTCGTTGGAAGTCGCTTCCCTGCGCGCGCACACATTTGCATTGCTTGGTCTCTTGTGACAAAACGCCACGGGTACGCATCCGCCTTTGAGTCAGGGAGACATCCGGCTGTTTCAATATTTCTATTTGAGGAAAGGGGGTTGTCAGGGTCTTTCACGGGACAGTTTTTCCCGGTCGAAACCTCATATGTATCAACACACGTAATTGATTCAGTGTTCAGAACCACACTCATACCTGACGGACACTTGCCCTCTGCTTTCGAGCCTATTACTTGCGAGAGGAGTGTTCCATCAGAGCCGGTAAAGGTATCCGCAGCATCAATACCGAGTGCTGTGATTATGACCGCACCAAAAATAACCAGTGTTGTTTTCCACCACTTCATAAATACAGTATACCCCTACCTCTTCGCTAAATGACGTCTTCTACACACCTAAACCCAACACCTTGACTTCCGAATGATGTTCCCACCGATGCGTTTACCGTATAGAGTCCCGCATCTGTGTCACTTCCATAAAATCCTCCACGAATCATGCCAAACACTCCTTCATTTTTTGACCAGACATAGTCCGCACCATACAGTTCATCTGGATTTTCTGCAGATGTGATTGCAACACCCGAAGCATCAACTGATGAAACGTATCCTTCTTCAGGAAGTGCGCGTTCCTTAAACATATTTCCCTGTACTGTTTCATCAACCCATTCCCACATATTTCCCACAACATCAAATGCTCCAACTGAAGAAACGCATCCCTCCGTACCAGTGTTTGTTCTACTTACCGCCTTTACTATGCACGAATTTGAATCTGTCCCAAGCGCAAAGCGATACCATTCGTCACTTTTCGGGAGTCGCTTCCCGGCGCCCGCGCACATGCGCTGTGCCTGTGGAAGCGAGATATAACTCCAGGGTTGAACTCCTTTGACTGATGCAGCATAACACTCACTCGCATTTGCATTTTTTTCGGTTTCAAGAAGATTCACTGGATTATGATGTGGACACTTTTCTGAAGGGCTGGCTTCGTATATATCGACACAGAGAATACCAACGTCCTGCTTCATTGCCACCATACCAGCTCGACATGGACCACTTTCGCCCCCACTTGTGAGGCCGAGCATGTTGTTATCAATTCCACGAAGTCCATCCGATGCAAAAATACCAAGGGTCGATACAAATATCGCACCAAGAACCGTCAAACCACCCTTAAGCAGCTTGCTCTTCATAATATTGTTTACGTTCGCGCTTCCAGTCCATCGCGTAGTTAAAGACAATGAGCGTCGTTAGAATAAAGAGAATTGAGCTGAGTACATAGGTCGAATAATCTGTCTTTCCAGCACTCGCATAATCACGTGCAGCAATTTCTCGCTCACGTTCATCAAGGGCTCTGTCTCGCTCCTCAAGTTGCGCTGAAAGTGAGTTAAGCTCATTCTCTGGTATTGAGGCAAACATACCTACACTACTGCTCGCAAGAAATTGTAGGGCATTATCAGAGAGTTGTTTAGTGAGCGGAATCACAAATCCACCATCAAAAACAAGCATCAGTGTCACAACAATCGCAGCCACTCGCAATGTTTTATGGTACACACTCACAAGCATGTCTCTATAATATCACAGCACTTACGCAAAGAAGATGAGGAGCATAATCAGGAAGAGGACAAGTACCGCCATGAGCGAGACGAAGACAAAAGCAAATCGAGAAATACCAACTTGCTTTCGGTAGCGTTGTGTTGGAATCCTTCGGCCACCCGCAGCACGCATAATTGCTTGGTTGATGTAGTATCTCGTGAGGAGATACCCTCCAATTGAGATTATAAGAAAGCCAACAATAACTGGGATGAGTACCTTTGTTGGAAACACCCAAAACACAAGACTCGCATCAATAGTTTTTTGACCACCATCACCATCATATCCAAGCGCAAGAACTGCTTCATATCGTCCAAAACCGATTCCCTCATCCTCCCAACTAAATTCAAAATCGCGTACCGTTGCAGGAAAAACACCCGCCTGGTTATCATTCACTAAAATGACTGTTGGCTGACCGCCAAACATACTCGTAATCGTAAGTGGACCTCGAGGACGAATGAGAATGTTCCCTTGGTTCTCAATCTTTGCCAAGAAATTAACATTTTTTGAACTATAAAATAATTTGTCAGTTGAAAAAGAGCGTACTCGAGCAGAGTCGGTGATTTCGCCACTAATACGAATACTAATGATTGATGCAACTTCGTACCCGACTCCAGCTCCCATTTCACGAAGCTTTGGAGGTTCGAGTGAGACGAAGACTCCACCAAAGTGACTTCCAGGTGTTGCGTTGTCGGGTATGGTAATGATGAGCGGTAAGGTTACTTCACCTTTTGGAGGAATCGTGACTGGTTCAGTTTGAAGCGAAATCCATTCGGTAACCTCATATCCTGTCTTCTCTTCACCTTCATCAGCAAAAACTGGCACACCCCCCTCCTCAACACCCTTAATGTTACGCTTATAGAGGAAGTACTGTTTTTCCTCGTCGCTTTGATTTGTGACCGTCAGTGTCTCATTCAGTACAGTTCCTGGATCTGCTGCTTTTTCTATAGTGGCGGGGATAAGTTTTATGCCCGCGCCTTGTGCGTATACCTCGCTACTCTGCACAAAAAAAAGTCCAATGACGAGGACAAAAAAGTACAAACAAAATCTCTTCATACGTAATTTGTACATCGTATCACTATGTCGTGAGTTGCTCTAGTAATGTGCTGTATATAAGCACGAGAAAATTGAATAGAAAGTATTTGGTCATTTAGAGTCATTACAAAGCAATTCAGACTTTTCTGATATAAATTATATTAGTAACGGACAAACAGAGTATTCGTAATCTTAGAATCCTATTCGAGTGCTCGTATAAATAAACAAAACTCCCATAAAATGGGAGTTTTATTTTACTAATAGTGACTCTAGAAAGTAGGTGTTGCTATATAGGTAAGCGTAGTGTTGTAGTCATCACCCGCTTCCTGGAGTGCTGTGATCTCGATTCGATATCCAATGCTTGCTCTACCAATTCCAGCAGTTGTTCCATCAGCAGGCCCTGTGTGACCCATGATGACTGCAGGCGAGGTACTCGCAGCAACCCATTGATTGCTTCCGAACTCAAGAGTACGTGGTGTGTCATTGTCGGATGATGTAAGACCCCAGTGTCCCCACGTGTTCTCATTGAGCACGTTGTTCGTTGGTGACTGCCACCCAGCTGGTGTTACAGTCCAGTTTCCATCTATGAATCCGTCAATATCAGCACCTGTTGTCGAGAGCAGGTTTTGATCCTGTTCAACGGTGACTACATAACCGTGAATAGCGTTTGTCGCAACGGTTAGGTCTTGACAAAGGGTCTTGGCGTTTGCTGGACCCGCCGCAACTGTTCCGAATGGAAGTGTTGTGTTGGTTGATACAGCAGAGGTTGAACTTGCTCCGTTACATGTTACTGCGGTTGTGGTTCCAAGAACTGCAAACGCAAATGTGGTATCTACGTTAGCGGTGACAAGGACATTCTCGATAATTGCTACACGAAATTGTCCTGAATCAGCTGCTCCTGCGGTAACCGTGAATTCATACGAGGTGGTGGCTGTATGATTTGTAACACGATTTACTCCACCGTTTGCATTTGTACCAATTTTAATGGTAGCTGTCGCAAGTGCTGGGAGTGATTCAGAAGCTCCTGCTTCAAGCGTCAAAGTTTGACTCGTAATGTCTACACCCCATTCTGTAGCTGCTGGTGTAAGACCGTTCACAAGTGTTTGATCAACTCCACTGATTTCAAGATCAATGTCGCCGAACGCAACTGAACTTGTACTGATGTTGAATCCGTTTGGGAACACCACCGTAATGGTTTGGCCTGCTGCCACACCAGTCGGTGATAGGAACTCAATCTCATGGTTTGAGAGAGATCCAGGGTTCGAGTCTGAGAGGGTGTCTTTAATGTAAGTGAGGTTACCTGCCTCAGCTACATTAAACATGTTGGCACCAACTGCCCAGAGTACAAGCGCTATTGCAAGTAGGGTCGCGATCCCGCGTTGCATAGTAGCCTGTCGTCTAAAAACGTACATGTACTTTTGTATTAAATTTATAAATAACTTATACGTGTGCCCATCACATCGTATTTCGATTGAGGAAAGTCTGTGGAGAGATAGTACCTTAAGTCGTACCAAAAATATGATACAGCCGTTTTACTTAAGGTCATATCGGTGACTTTTTGTTCCTCGATCGACCTTATATAGTATACGACCTTTTACCACACGTGTCTTACATGAAATGTTGATAACTCTATATATTTCGTTCTTTTTTTGCATGTGGATATGCACATTTTCAAAGACAGTAACGGTCACATAATGGACAGGCTTTTATATGGCTTTAACACGAGCTATTTCACACCACTGTGTCGTATACTCCGGTGATTTTAGTTTTCTGCTTTCCTGCCATTTTTCTGGGTTAAGGACCACTCCAGGACGCACCGTTCCACTCCCAAATCGGAGATTGAGCTCATCAAAAATTTCATACAGTTTCGATTGATTTTTTGTTTCTGCTTCAAAGAGTGATGTTGGTACAAATGCACTAGGAACAATTTGCGAAAATATCACACCAGCTTTTTTATATGGAATATTCAGGTCGTATACTGTTTTAAAAAGAGTAAGGGCTTCTCTTAGAAGCACACTCGTATCATTTGTTGGTAACGAAAGAGTAACTGACGCGGTGTGTTTTTGATATGCAAAATCACCGAATCTACTCGGCGCAACAAGAATCGTAAGTTGTTGTGCAGTCCATCCTTTCATGCGCAGTTTTTCAGCAAGGTGTGCGGTGTGATACCCAAGTGCACTTTCCAAAATCTCACGGTTATGAACCTCCTCATGGAATGAACGACTACTCGTGAGACTTTGATGCTCTACTGTATGCACATCACCTACCTGATACGCTGGTTTTTCTCTGAGTTCCAGATACAGTCGCTCACCCACAACACCAAAATTATTTCTAAAAAATGATATATCGTGGACCAAAAGTTCACTCACATTTGAAATTCCAAGTTTTGTGAGTGCTTGTGAGGTCTTTCTGCCAATTCCCCATATTTTACCGCATGGAATTTCAGGTTGTACTTGCTTCCACGTATCGCTACCCATAAAGTAAGTGCCATTTCCACGTTTTGCGTACGTACTCGCGATTTTTGCAATAGTTTTTGTGGCACCCACACCAAAAGACACTGGGATTCCAGTCTTTTGCATGATTTTTCTACGTATTTCTGCGATATGTTCTTCATAAATGTCATTCTCAACCTCAAAAAAGGCCTCATCAACTGAGTACACTTCACAGAGTCCAAATTCTGCCTTAAGTGCAGACATAACACGGCTTGAAACATCACGGTAGAGTGGAAAATTTGAAGAAAAGAGTGTGATATCGTGCTTTTTGCACATATCCTTAACCTGAAAGTATGGTACACCCATAGAAATACCTAAATCCTTCACTTCTTGGCTTCGTGCCACAATACAGCCGTCGTTCGAAGAAAGTACCGCTACCGGCTTCTTTGTGAGGTCAGGACGAAAAAGTCGCTCACAGGAAACGAAAAAATTATTGCAATCCATGAGTCCAATGCGCTTCATACATAAAGTATACCTGAATAAACATCTAAAATTTTAAAAGTAAAAAGTAAAAAGTAAAATGGAAGTACACATTCGTTGCAAAATAAGCGAGGTTTCACCTCGCTTACTTTTTACTTTTTACTTTTTAAATCTTCTATTCAGTTGTTACCCCATCAAAGTGCTCTTCATATGCATCAGCCTTTGTGTGCTCGACCACACCGTCTTTATGTTCAGGAGGCGCATAAATGGTGTAGAGCTTAAGCGGTGTGTTCCCTGTATTTCTCACATTATGCTTGGTTCCTGCGGGGATTACAACCGCAAACTCAGCTTGTACTCCAGTTGTTACTCCATCGAGCACCACTTCCCCTTCACCCGATTCAAAACGAAAGAATTGATCAAGGTGGTGTGTTTCTTCACCAATTTCTTCACCCGGCTCTATACTCATGAGCACAAGCTGGCAATTTTTTGCCGTATAGACCACTCTTCGATAATCAGTGTTACTAAGCGTCTCTTCTCCTATATTCGCAATATATCCTTTCATACTAATTGTATATTAAAACTCATACCTATAATTTAGAGCCGTGAACTGCTTGATATTATTTCATATCCAGCCCTTATACAAAAACTTTCAATTCGGAGTTAGAATCGCTTGAATTGAGAAAAATTCGCGGAAAAGCAAAGTTTGCGAATGAGCCATACTTGTTCGTATGGTGAAAAGCAAACTGCTGCTTTAACAAAGAAGTTTTCCAATTCAAGCGATTCTAGGCGAATTGACGAACGCTTCCAACCACCACACCCCACAAAAAACAATCATCATTACCACTCACCTGTATTGGCTCATACTTTTCGTTTTCCGAAGCAAGAACATGAATATCTCCCTTCGCAACAAGTCGTTTTACCACGAGTTCCCCGTACACCGCAGCGACCACAATCGATTTGTCCTTTGGATTTAGTGATCTATCAACAACGAGCACATCCCCAGAAAAAATTCCTGCACCCTCCATTGAGTCCCCTTCTACACGCACAAAAAAGGTTGATGCGGGGTGTTTAACCACCAAATCGTTGATATCGAGGACCTTCTCAATCAAATCATCACCTGGAGCAGGGAAGCCTGCTTGTGGGCGAGAACTGTAGAGTGGGACCTGCACATCACTTCCCTTTACCGCGCCAAGCAACGTGCCAACCGCTTCGTTTGAGTTTGCTTTTTGTGTACTCATATAATACTTACTCCGCTCGAGAGCATGGTATGGACATGGAAGAGGAACGCCATAATGACAAGGAGTCCTCCTGCATACGCTATTTGAACAGGATTTTGACGACGCCATTCAATAACAATCGAAAGAATAAGTGCTACAAGCACCAAAGATGCCAAAGCTACATAGACAATTTGGAGCACAAGACTTGATTCAGTTCCTATACGACCAAATACGTTTGCTTTACTTGTATCTTCAGTTGTTGTATTTCCTGTTGTCATTACCGGGACGCCCGCGCGCGAGCTCGTTGCCAAATCAGAGTACAGTACTACTGGTTCAGTTTCAGAGTTTTCCATGACAGAGGTTGTTGCGACAATTGGTTCTTCCTCTTCTGGTATTGTTGTTGTGAGTACTTCATCTTCAATGACCGTTTCGGTAGCTGTATCAATCGTCGCTGGAGCAACTGATTCAACGGAGCTTGAAGATGTATTTTCTTCAAATGCAATTTTTTCAACAGAAATAGTGTCTGTTTGTGCAGGAGTAACTTCTGAAGCAACTCCTGCTACTTCTGCCTCCACCAATTTTGCTTGTGCTGGTGTACCAAAAAGTTGTACGACAAAAATCGTTGGGAAACCCTTGTATTCACCTTTTGCAGTACCAACACCGATTTCGGTATAGTTCCCATTCATAATGTTGGCTTTATGTGATGGTGAATTCATCCATGCTTTCACTACTTCATCCGAATCGGTGAAGTGAACGGCGAGATTTTCACCGGCATGTATGTAGTTGTATCCAGTCTCATCAAACCAATGCCACGGCGAAACACCTGTTGGACTATAGTGTGCAAAATAGGAATACTTTGCCATATCATTCGCCTTAAGCTGTGCGGCTGCATCAAGTACATCACTTCTCGTGAGTGTTCCCAATTGACCATCTCCACGCTCATCATTCGTACGCTCAACAATAACTGCAGGCAAAATGGTTGACACCATCCAATCTGAACTAATCCAGAGAAGTGCTTGCAAATTTGCAACCGCAAACGAAAGGAGCACCAAAACGAGCATGATGCCCACCGACATTCGTTCAAGAAAATCGGGTTTATATCCGTTTTCCTCGCACGGAATAAAAAGGTCTTTGAGCTTTTGTAGCATTGACTCTATTGTACTGAATTACCCTTGTTACTCCAAGGCATGGGAGGGAAAAACCAAATTTTACTGATATTACCCACAGTGAACATTTTTCATGTAACATTTTACTCTGTGTATCCTATATACTACATGAAAGCGAACCTTTTATGGGTGAGTTATTTTATTATTCATTATTAATTACTAACGTAATATTCAATTATGAAATTATTTAAAAATGGTGCTCTCGCGCTCCTATTTGCGCTCGCGGTACTTGTGCCCGCAGCAAGCACACATGCAGCAACATCTGTTGATGACATGCTCACACAGATTAAGGCACTCATGGCACAAGTCGAGGAGCTCCAGAAGCAACTCGCAACCATCAAGGGTGAAGTGCAGGACGTGCTCAAGGAAGGTCTCTCTGAAGGAATGACCGACGAGGATATTGCAAAGATTCAGGAATTACTCGCAACAGACCCAACGCTCTATCCTGAGGGAAAGAAGACTGGGTACTTCGGACCACTCACCAAGGAGGCAGTGAAGCGCTTCCAAGCTCGACATGAGCTCGAAGTAACCGGAACCATTGACTCAGAGACTCGTGACCTTCTTGAAGAGTATCTTCATGAAGGATTTGGAGACAAGATTCCACCAGGACTTCTTAAGGCTCCTGGTATCATGAAGAAAGTGGAGGACCGCTATAAGCTTGGATGTGATAAGGGTGGCCACGGCATGGGTCCACTCTGCAAGAAATTAAAGGGAATGCATGACGACGATTCAGATGACGATGACGATTCTGACGATGACTCTGATGATAGTGATTCTGACGATGACAGCGATGACTCAAGTGATGATAATTTCGATGTCGAGGTCGTAATCGACAATGGTTCAACCACCATTTCTTTCACATATGAAAGTGACGACTACGAAGTGAAAGTCACCTCAACGAAGCAAGCTGATGTACTTTCTGCTGTTGCAACTGCGCTTGACACCACGGTGTTAAAGCTTGATTACAAGCTTAAGTCAGAAATCAAGAAGGAGCTTGCTGATGCACTCGACGCACTCGACGATACTGCAAAGGAAGACGCTGACCAAGCAATCGATGATGCACAAGATGCAATTGATGATGCTGAGAATGCCATCGATGATGCAACAGGAGACACTGACGCAGCAGAGGCACTCCTAGAGGATGCACAAGATGCAATTGATGATGCTGAGAATGCGTTTGACGACAAAGACTATACGGAAGCTGAGGACCTCGCAAACGATGCTGAAGATCTTGCAAAAGATGCTCTCAACAAAGTTACAATCTAAATCAAGCACAAGCACAAGCAAAAAACCGGCATATGCCGGTTTTTTGTTTGTACCTCATTGTAGTATGATACGTACATAATCCATACACTATGAAAACATATTCTCTCTTTGCTGTTTTATTTGTTGCCCTTACCCTTCTTATTCCTCATGCTACACACGCGTATTTCAAAACCGGCGAATCTTCTTTTACGACTGACAGTAAAACCGCAATATACGCACTCGAATTCACCTTTGGACACAAAGATCATGAAATACTCATGCCAGTGATTGCAAAGAACACAACTGAAAAATCAAATACTGAACTTGCCTATGAAATTCGTGATGATAAGGGAGAATTAGCAAAGGGAACAACGCTTGGAATTATTCTCAGTGACGCAAAAATTAAAGACGGCATGTATGTGATTCCAAAGGGAAAAAGTATGAAGTTTACGTTGCTCACCTTCTACACAAAGGGTGCTGACGAAACAGATACTGCATTTCGCACACAGGTAACGAGTCTCCCCTTCAACTTCGATGGAAAACAGCAACTACAGTTAAACCCTTCGGAACTCAAATACTACACGACAAAGTTAATTGGTCTTGGTACCGGCATTGGAGTGACCGCGGTGAATGTCACTACAAAATAGTCCATGATCAAACGTTAAACGTTGTCACCAGCTACATAACCCGTGGTCCAGCAGAGTTGAAGTGAAAAACCGCCCGATGGTCGGCTAATATGGAGTACATCACCAGTAAAGTAGAGATTTGGATGGATTTTTGATGCCATTGTTTTCGTATCAACCTCACGAAGCTCAATACCGCCATCAGAAACCACCGCCCATTCGTATCCCATTGTTCCCGTAATCGTGAGAGCGAGTGCTTTCATTATATCTACGAGTGTGTGTCGCTCTTCTTTTGAAATACTATGCACTTTTGTTTCGGAAAGTTTTGCATTGAGTTGTGCAAGCACCGCTTCACTCATACCGGGCGGAACAATATCTTTCAAAATATTTTTAAGAGTTTTATTTTTGTGCAGTTCAAAATGCGCGAGGACAATTTTTCTAAGTTCCCCTGTGTCGATTTTAGGAAACACATCAATATGCGCAATGACTTCCCCATTTTCTAAAAGTTTTTTCACTTCATGTGCAACATTGAGTACGAGAGGTCCTGAAATACCAAAGTGCGTAAACAGAATCCCACCCACGCGAGAAATACGATTTTTTCCCTCTCCAAACGTGATTTTCATGTTGGTAAGCGATTTTCCACTCAGTTCTTTTACCCATTCTTCACGCACAGAAAGTGGCACCACATCAGGATTTGATTCGTGGACACGATGACCTAGTTTTGCTACCCATCCCAAACCTTCGCCCGTTGAACCAGTGTGCGCATGAGAGCGTCCGCCAGTCGCAAGCACGTATGACTTCGCGCTAAACGCTCCTTTATTTGTTTGAACTGCAACAACTTTGCCATTCTGAATATTTAAACCCTCTACGGTGACACCAGTCATTACCGTCACATGATTCGCCTTTACATATTTCTCCAAAGTTCGCGTGACGTCTGGTGCCGACTCAGATTTTGGAAATGCGCGCTTTCGGTCTTCGACCATAAGTTGAAGTCCTCGTGACTCAAAAAAATCAAACGTGTCTTGTACGCCAAACTGTGAAAATGGTGAAAAAAGAAAATCTTGAGCATCGCCATAATTTTTGAGCAGTGAGCGCGTATCAAACTCTGCGTTTGTGATATTACAGCGACCGCCACCAGTGATTGAAAGCTTTTTTCCGAGTACATCATTCTTCTCAAGTAAAAGCACACGCTTACCGCGCTCACCGGCTCTGCCTGCTACCATCATGCCTGATGCGCCACCACCAATCACAATGACATCATATGTTTCCTTGGACGTTGACATAATGTGAAAACTATAGCACAATCAATGACTAATTCAAACTATGAGCGAGTACCCAATGCGACTAAACAAATATCTAGCCCACGCGGGCTACGCAACACGCCGAAGCGCGGACGTGCTTATTGAAGCTGGCAAGGTGCTTGTAAATGGAAAGAAAGCCTACCTCGGACAAAAAGTTGATGAGGGCGACAAGGTAGAACTCAAAACAACCGATGCACCAAAGTTCCGATACATTCTCTACTACAAGCCAAAAGGCGTTATTACTCACTCCCCTGAGGAAGATGAAGTTGATATTGCATCGCGGATTATGAAGGACCACAACATCAGTGGTGTCTTCCCTGTTGGTCGTCTCGACAAAGGTTCAGAAGGACTCATTGTGCTCACCAACGACGGCCGAATCACCGAGCGACTTCTTAGTCCCGAACTCAAACACGAAAAAGAATATGAAGTATCAGTCGACAAGAAAGTTTCAAATTGGTTTGTGCGCCACGTAGAAGACGGTGTTGATATTGAGGGATATATGACAAAGCCCGCAAAGGCTGTGGTACATCCGAAGAATGACCGCCTCGTAACCATTACCCTCACTGAAGGAAAGAAACACCAAATTCGTCGCATGTGTGCAGCACTCGGTTACCAAGTAACCTCACTCAAGCGTACACGCATCATGGATTTCACCCTTCGCAAACTGAAACCCGGACAATTCCACGAACTTGGAAAGTATGAGGTAGAAGATTTATATGAAAAGTTAGGACTTCGCTAATCAAAAGAAAAACCCCACTGCAAGCAGTGGGGTTTTTCTTTTGGATGGCTTATGCGAGCTTAACGTTCACAGCAGCAAGTCCCTTGTCTCCCTCCTCAACATCGTAAGATACTGAGTCTCCTTCCTTGAGTGAGTCATATTGAAGACCCTCTACGAGTGAACGAGCGTGGAAGAAAAGATCCTTGTCGCCTCCTGCATCAGGAGTAATGAAGCCAAATCCTCGGTCAGTAAGACGCGCGATTTTTCCTGTCATTTAAGTTTCTCTACTTCTTATTAAATAAACAAAACCGTTGTGCTACTGATCCGACTAGTCAGGCCCTTGTTTTGTGCGTGTATCTTACCACACACCTAGTATTTGTCTAGCAATACCGTGTATATTTTAGAGTGAATTCCTCATTTGAGCCCGTATTTCCTTGAGTTTTGGGTAACTGTAGAAGAAGTTAATTTTGCTGTCTTTTTCATTTCTTCCTACACTTAGACCCCCAAGTACAAAGTATGTAAATGACTCAACAATATCCTCAAGTGGACTCGTCGCCGCGTATTCACTCACAAAATCTGATTGGTGCGCATAATAATAATTTTGAATAACGCTGTTTCGAGAATTTCCGTATGACAGTGCCTCGACGGCATCTGCATGTGCGAGGTCGCGCACATTCCAAAAAGTCTGAACATAAGTATCAAACATATCCGGATACTCGTCGACAACCATGTGGCCGACTTCGTGAATAAAAAGTTGGTCCATTTCTTGCCATGCGTTCCTCTCTGATAAATCAAGTTTGTATACATTCACTGCAAGTATCCACTTCCCTCGCTCAGTATCACGTTCACTGAATGCGTCATACTCAGCATCGGCATCTGAGTAAATGCGAAACTCTTGGAGATAGGTTGAAACAAATGAAGAACCGACGAGAGTTACAAAGCGATTCCAGAGTTGTCGGTCAAGCGCACGATACTTAGTGCCATCAAGTGGAATGAGGCTTGTGCCGTTTGTTGCATAGAGTGCAAGGTAGTTGCCATCATAAAACTGTGACGGCATAAGTTCGTCAATCGAAGTTGAAGCTCCGAGGACTGAGCTTTTGCTCTCTGTAGCAGTTTGTGAAGCAAGCTGTGCTTGAAGCTGGTTCAGTTGCTTAGTGAGGAGCGAAATAAGTTCAATGAGTGAGTTTCGGTAAGCTTCTGCAGGTGAAACAGCCCGCGATTCTAGCGGAATGAGAAGCAATATAAAACAGAGTAATAAAGCAACGGTCTTTTTCATTACTGTAGTATGCAACAGTTGCCTACAAATGGGTAGCATCTAGCAATTAGCATTCACAAAAACGTTGTCGTTCCGGCCCACGAGCCGGAATCCAGCAAAACGGAGGCCGGACCTCCGGAAGAATTTTCCGGAGGTCCGGCCTCCGTAAACTAAAAGCTAAGAGCTAATCGCTAAAGGCTAACAAAAGTGTACAACAGTACCTTTTGTGACGTTTTGTACCGTACAATAAACCCATACCCGAGTGCTCTCGGAGTTTTTATGAAATGGAGTCTTATAGATGAAACGCAGATAGATGCGGATAGCACGCGGAATGACGCGGAAGATTTGTCGTCATCACGAGCGAAGCGTGGTGATCCAGAAATTTCGTCTGTCATCCCGGGCTTGACCCGGGATCCAGGAGTAACAACCACTGATGCTGGATTCCGGCTCGGGGGCCGGAATGACAACGAACCATCCGTCTTTGCGAACGAAGTGAAGCAATCCAGTGAAAATGCAGACAACGACTTAGGGGTCGGACCCCTAAGTAAAGAACCTGCGCGAATCTCACTCCTTTCACATTTCACCTTCACGTTTTTGATTATTGCGATTGTTGCCGGCGCCCTAGCGGGCGCCGGCTGGTACTTCCGCGATGAGGTCAAGGCCGGCTTCGCGCGATACAACATGTCAGTCACTGAGCTTCAGAAGTACACCATTCGGACGTTGGATGATCCGGCGAATGGTGTCGGTCTGTACACTTCCATGGCCATCGGAAGCGACGGTTATCCGGTAATCGCTTATCTAGACAACACTGCCAAATCCCTCAAAATATACAAATGTTATGGTGCTACATGCTCGACAGGTACAGCCACAACACTCGATGACCCAGTAAACAATGTGGGGTACTACACCTCCCTTGCCATCGGTAGCGACGGCTATCCAGTCATCAGCTACTACGACGCTACCGCTCAGTCACTCAAACTGTACAAATGCAACGATGCTGCCTGTTCATCTGGTACTGCTTCAACTCTTGACGATCCCGTGAATGACGTCGGTGCTGATACCTCCCTTGCCATCGGTCGGGACGGTTATCCAGTCATCAGTTATCTAAACAACTTTGCCGGTACCCTCAAGTTCTACAAATGTAATAATGTTGCGTGCTCATCCGGCACTGCCTCAACACTTGATGACCCTGCTAACATCGTCGGCTTCGATACCTCTATCGCCATAGGTACAGACGGTTATCCGGTCATCAGCTACTCCGACGCTACTGCCCAGTCACTCAAACTGTACAAATGTAATGACGTTGCGTGCTCATCAGGTACTGCATCCACACTCGATGACCCTGCTAACATTGTCGGCCGGGACACCTCGATTGACATCGGACATGATGGTTATCCCGTCATCAGCCACTACGACAACACTGCCAAATCACTCAAGTTGTACAACTGCAATGACATTGCGTGCTCATCCGGCACAGCCTCAACACTTGATGACCCGCCAAACCAAGTTGGTCAATACACCTCTCTCGCAATTGGCCGTGATGGCAACCCTGTCATCAGCTATACAGACGCTACTGCCCAGTCACTCAAACTGTACAAATGTAATGACGTTGCGTGTACTAGTGGTACCGCACTCACTATCGACGACCTTGTGAATAGCCTAGGCTATTACACCTCTCTCGCTATCGGTCGCGACGGCTACCCCGTCATCTCGTACTACGACGCCACTGCACAATCCCTCAAATTCGCCTACGTCGGCAATCGAGTCACCATGAACACCTCACCAAAAACGATTGAAACCGACGGGCTGGTGGGGTATTGGACGTTTGACGGACAAGACATCACCGGCACCTCAACCGTCCTCGACCGTTCTTCGTCCCACGCCACCGGCACCATGGTCAACATGGCGACGTCTTCGCGGGTGATGGGAAAGTTTGGGCAGGGATTACAGTTTGATGGTGTGGATGATTACATCAACATGGGAACAAATATAGGCACACTAACTAAAAAAACAGTAACTGCTTGGGTTAAAGCGCGCGGTTGGGGAAGTGCCAGCAATGGGAACATCGTATGGCGTGGTGGGAGTGGTAATGTCTGGGCGTTTGATGAAATGAATGGGGCCCTGCGACTCTATCAGCAATTTTCCAATGTTCCACTTTGGGGAACAACCGCCACTCTGTCATTGGGCAAATGGTACTTTGTATCAGTCACATATGATAATTCTTCTACTAGTAATGTCCCCGTATTTTATATTAATGGCTCAACAACAACTTCTTCACTGTGGAGTTCTGCTCCATCAGGTTCTGCTACTAATGACAGTGGGTGGCAAACGAATATAGGGAGATTTAATCCAGCCGGTGGTCATTTCGACGGCACCATCGACGACGTCCGCATTTACAACCGCGTACTCTCCGCAGATGAAATCAAAAACTTATACAACGCGGGAGCTGGGGTGAAGCAAGGGATTTGTGGAGAAGGTGGCGTGCGCGATGCAGACGGCAACGTCTACGGCATTGTGCAAATTGGCACCCAATGTTGGCTCGATAGGAATATGAACGTGGGGACACGTGTGAGTGGTTTTACAACACAGACCAACAACGCAACAATTGAAAAATACTGCTACTCAGACACCGCATCAAACTGCACCGACAATCATCCGAAACGCCCCGACGGTGGTCTCTATCAATGGGATGAAGCAATGCAGTATGTAACAACGGAAGGTGCTCGCGGAATTTGCCCTGCTGGGTGGCATGTCCCGACTGATACTGAGTGGTATACGCTTGAAAATTATCTGAAGGCTTCCTCAACCGCATCATGTAGTGCAGCGCGCTCTGGAGGAAGTTGTTCGCCTGCAGGTACCAAACTTAAATCTGGTGGTGATACAAGTTTCGAAGGAAATTTGACTGGATACAGTGACGGGGCTGTTTTCAGCTCACGCGATTCAAGTGCTAGTTATAGATCGTCAAGTGAAAATGGTGGTAGCCCTTTACAAAGAACGCTGAGTTCAAGTAATGCAACAATTAGTCGTACGGGCGGCAACTCAGCCTTTGGTCTTCCTGTCCGATGCGTCAAGGACTCGAATTAGTTAATTAGCTTTTAGCAATCAGCTCCTAGCATTTAGAAAAGACCCTGCATGCCGACTTACGATGTCGGGAGATATCCCAAATTTTTAAAGGTTGACAATTTATAAAAGAAGCGTATAATCATTTTTAATCAAGTTCACCGCTTTAGAGCGGTTTTTTAAAACCTAATGACTCCGGCGCCTTTTCACGAAGTGAAAAGGCGCCGGTTTCAATGAAACTATGTATAAATCATTATTTATAGCGCTATCTCTCTATACCCTGTTTATTGGGAATCTTGCTATTTCTACCGTTTTTGCTGATGAAACCTATCTCGTTGGTCAGGTCACCTCATATTCTGAGGTTCGCTTCAACAATGAAAACTGGTACACACTTCCCCATCCAAAAGTAGCTGAATTCACCGTACGTGATGACGGCAGTGCGTATGGTCTCACTGAAACCGGTGTCGAATTTGTACAATACAATGTTCCAAATGATATCGGCATTCGTGTCCAACGCTTTGAAATTCAAGATCACTATCACTACATCGTCGAAGGAAATATTGTCGACACCTTTGAACAGTTTTCTGCCTTTCTCGCACAGGCATACACCGCGCGCATGAGTGCAGTGTAATTACCAGGTCTTGCCTGGTATACCAGGCAAGACCTGGTAATTGGTGACCTAACCTTCAAAACCCCCGTACCGCAATTAATCGCAGTACGGGGGTTTTGATGTTTAGAATTTTACTTAGGGGTTTAACCCCTAAATAAATTACCTACTCTTGAGGTATGCAAGCATCGTCTCTGCATCACTGACCTCAAATGGATCATCAGGGCAATTGTCCATGAATCCTTCTTCAGCAAATACTTTCTTAATTTCACCGTCCTCAACGTACATACTGTAGCGCCATGAGCGTTCACCGAATCCGAGATTGTCTTTCTTCACGAGCATCCCCATACCCTTGGTGAATTCTC
>CAZQIF010000005.1:0-56849 GCA_964593375.1 uncultured Candidatus Saccharibacteria bacterium
TAAGATTCAAAAAGAAAAAGCCCCCGATGCAGACGTATCTGCATAAGGGTCTCTTTCATCGTTATGTTTATATATTATACCGACTATAGTACGTAGTCAATCATTGACCTCCCCCCCCGACCTCCGCTATCGCTACGACCGGGGTTTTCTGTTATTGACTACAGCGATACCTTCACGAGCTTTGGTGACTCATTCCAGTGAGCAATTTTGAATCTAAACGAGAGTGCTGAAAAGATGAAAGCGCCAAGGAGAAGAAGTGTCCACGCTTCGGTATTGGTAATTGCATTGTATGCAAACGTACCGATACCTTCAAGGCCAACATTCGTCATGTTTTCAAGTACATTACCGAGCGATACAAAGTAGGTAAGTGCAATCAAAATGCCGAGCATAGCAAACCCCTGAAACACACCCGGTGTTGCAACGGTTCGGAGCGCAAATGCGTAGTAGACGCGTCGCATTATTTTCTTTTGGAGTGTTTTCATATATGTTTGTGACTATTCCCTATATAACGCTTATAACGTAGCTCTTTCTATAAAAGTTTCATTACAATGTCACCCCGTCTGCTTCTTGTCTGAAATTCTCTTTCGCACGATGGATACGCGCCTTAATTGCCCCCACTGTTTCCCCTGTTTCTTCTGCGATATCTTTATGTGACCAATGCTCAAGATAGTGAAGTCTTAGAACCTGCGCAAAATGCCCCGGCATACGTGCGAGTACACGTTCTATCGCGTCTGCGTCTTCCCTGAAACCACTATGCTCTTTCATCTCTCCAAATTGTTCAAAGAGTTCGGGGTCAAGGAGAAGTGTACGCTTCCCTTCTTTTACGCACTTCTGATAGCGCGTGAGTGCGGTGTTAATGAGAATGGTATATGCCCAAGAAGAAAACTTCGCACCCTCACGAACTTCAAAACGATGTGCATTCATGTAAATCTTCGTGAACGCATCCTGTACTACCTCTTCAGCATCAAGTTCATTAAAAATAATTGAGCGTGCCTTCCGAAGAAACGCATTCTGATATCGTTCGAGGAGTGCGGTAAACAACCACGGCTCTGATTGAGAACGCGCAAGAATATCTTCATCGGAAAGTGCTTTAATACTATCTGTGGTTGAAAGGCCGAACATATACTGGTACTATTCTCCCGTCTTATAGGACCTGTGGATTTTGATGCATTTCATTGTTGCATCCAAATCTACCGGTCCTCTATTACTTATATTTAGCAATCATACACTATAAATCATGTCTGTCCTCTCATATAACGAAATCAGCATTAAAAAAGTCATACTTTGGGACAATGAACCATTCATTGTGCTCGCTTCTCACGTGTTCCGAAAACAAAAAAGAAAGCCTGTCAATGTGACAAAGCTCAAGAGTCTTGTGAATGGTCGTGTTGTTGAACAGACATTCCACTCGAGTGAAACCGCGGAAGAGGCGGAGATTGAAACTCGTCCGGTTGAATACATTTACGAGAGCAAGGGTGAGTATTGGTTTATCGTTCCCGGAAAGCCGAGCGAACGCTTTGCCCTCAGTCACGATATTGTTGGCGAAGAAATTAAGTTTCTCAAACCAAAGACGGTAATTGATGCACTTGTGTTTAACGACGCCATCATCAGTGTAAAGATTCCTATTAAGATTGAGCTTCGTGTAAAAGAAGCAGCTCCTGCAGTGCGTGGCAACACTTCATCAAGCGCAACGAAAGAAGTAACACTCGAAACAGGTGCAACACTCCAAGTACCAATGTTCATTAATGAGGGTGATATCATTCGCGTAAATACTGAGTTGGGTGAGTACGCCGAACGAGCAGAAAAGGCATAAAGCGTAAATAAAACGAGAACTTCTTCTCGTTTTATCGCTTTATGAACCGGAGCGATATTTTCGGCTTTCACAATGCCGAAAATCGCGAGGTCGGGTAGGAAGTGCTTAGTATAATTTGAACGTAGTGAAAAATTATACTTAGCAACTTGACGCTAGTTGAACTCCTCCTCAATCATCATTTTTAAAAGCGCGCATAAAGCCAAAAGCCCGTCTCTTTGAGACGGGCTTTTGGCTTTTGCTATGCTCGCCCTGTGTGGGCTTCCGCAACACTTTTAAAAACGATGATTTCGACGTGTATCTGAGGCCTCTGCAACATTCAACAAAAACCGCCGCGTCAGGTCACTAATTCACTACGTTCAATAAGTGCCTCCTGCCCGGCCTCGCGGTCAGGACATTAGGTATAGTCCTGACATCGCTCCGGCTAAAAAACAAGAAAAGCATCCGCAGGGATGCTTTTCTTATTGTTTTTTGCCTCTCGGCCGGCGTTTTGTGAATTGTGTCTTAATGACTTACGTATGGTACAAGAGCCATAAAGCGTGCGCGCTTCACTGCTTGAGCGAAGTCACGTTGCTCACGTGCTGCTAGTCCAGTTCGATTGCGTCCAAACATACGTGAGTGCGGATTGAGGTATGCCTTGATACGTACCGCATCCTTGAAGTCGATATGTTCGATATTTTCAGTGCTTTTCTTTTCTTTCATGGTTAGTAATTGGTTATTGGTAGTCAGTTAATAGTTATTGGTGTCTGAACATCTTCACAAATTTTTTGAGACGAAGTGATTCGGCTTTAAAATTTCAAATTTGAGTGCAATTCGAGGCGCAAGCGAGTTTTGTGACCAAGACGTATGTCTTATACGGCGCGTGGAGCAAAACTTGCGAAGCAACAAAGAAGTGCTTCAAATTTGAAATTTTAGAATGGGATGTCTTCTGGGTTAATATCTTCTTCGGGGTATTCAGGCGCACTATTCTGTGCCGGTGCAGTTCCCTGTTGTGCTGGAGCGCTCCCCTGTGTAGTTGGAGCTGAAGACCCTCCCTTTGGTCCAAATTGTACTCTATCAGCAACAATCTCGGTTCGGTACTGCTTCACACCCTCAGCTTCCCAGCTTCGTGTTTGAATGCGTCCTTCGATGTACGCAGCATTTCCTTTTTTGAGGTACTGTGCGCTCGTCTCTGCCTGTCGTCCAAACACTACCACATTGTGATAATCAACTGATTCTTGTCGCGTTCCATTCTTGTCCTTATAGACACGATTGGTTGCAAGCGAAAATGAACACACCTGAATGCCACTTGGAAGTGACTTGAGCTCAGGGTCTCGTGTCAGGTTCCCGTAGATCATTGCTTTGTTAAGGTACATGCTTAGTTTTTCTTACGAATGAAATGAGTTAGAAAAAGTTAGCCGTCTTTTCATTGCTATTCATAATGCTTTGAAAAGACGAACGAAGTCCAAAACTTATTTCATCTATTTCTTGTAATCTACAAGCTTATATTTTCTCGGTCTCTGTCTCGCTCGTAAGTTTTTCGAGTGATTCGTCGAGCTCTGCCTCTGAGACCAGTGCAGCAACCTCTCCTTCTACTGGTGCCTCACGAAGTACGCCTAACTTTTCATCATCGATAACTTCAACCATCTTAACCGACTTTCGATTCTCATGGAAACGAAATGGTCGAGCTTCCTCAAGCTTGGTGAGCTTGATGGTGAGACTGCGGAGAAGCGCTCCGAGATTCTTGAGCTCTTCAATGAGTGCTACGGCCTTTTCCCCTTCAAGTTTGAAGCGAACCCAACCGAAGTATGCGCTCTTGAATCGTCGATTTTTTGCCTCAATCGACTTTACAACCTCGTATGCGAGGTCAACGCGCTCTGGTGCTTCTTCACCAAAGATTTCTCCTCCTTTTCCTGTAATGTGCGCTTTAATTTCGCCAAAGACGCTTGGCACTTCCCCTTCAGCAACCGTTGGAAGTATGTGGAAGGCAAACTCGTAGCTGTTTCGCTCATCATAAGCGGCTTCGAGTGCCTCGGCTGCTGGCACTATTGTTTCAGACATGTATTGGTACCATTACTTAATAACGAGGCCTACCGTACCATAAAAAACAGGGCCATGCAATGTATGGTACAATCATTTTCTATGAATAAGCTCTCTATTGCTCTCATTCTCCTCCTTTGTGTATTTGCCGGCGGAATTGGTTACCTTTGGTACACCCTTTCGACACTTGAGAAGACTTCTGCTCACACTGAATCTGAACTCAGGGAAACTATTAGAAAAATCGAGGATGTTGTCGCGACCACGACTGCTCGCGTCACCATGCTCGAAACCCTCCTCACAGAAACCCAAACACTTCTTCAGGAAACCATTGATGAAAAAGATAATCTTTCCGATGACCTTCGTCAGGAAAAAAATAGGAACGAGGAGTTTGAAGACCAAATAGACAAAATTGGCTCTACGGTTGGACAGCTCGACAAGCTTTCAAAAACTGATCCTGAGCTTCTCATGAAATATTCAAAGGTGTACTTCCTCAATGAACACTACATGCCTGAAAAGCTCGTCGAAATTAACAAAGCCTACTTGTATAGCGAAGTTGAACCAAAATTCATTAATGCAAAAGTGGCTCCATTTCTTAAAAACATGCTTGAAGACGCACTCGAGGACGGTGTGAAAATTTGGGTCACCTCTGCATTTCGTTCGTTTGACACCCAGAAAGATTTGAAAAGTGCATACACAGTTTCTTATGGTTCTGGAGCAAATACTTTTGCTGCCGACCAAGGATATTCAGAACACCAACTCGGTACGACAGTCGACATCACGACAGAAGGTCTCGGGGGTGGTATTGATGGTTTTGATACCACGCCTGCATATCTCTGGATGCAAGAAAATGCACATAAATATGGTTTTGTCCTCTCCTATCCAAAGAATAATGCCTACTACATGTTTGAACCGTGGCACTGGCGTTTTGTGGGGCAAGACCTCGCAGCTGACCTTCATACAGACGGAAAATTCTTCTACGACCTCGAGCAACGAGATATTGATAAATATCTCATCTCAATTTTTGATTAATCAAAATGGAGCTGGGTGAAATTATTTAGTACGTGTCGTTTTGAAATGCTCAAGTAGCGCAGTAACTCCTGTAAGGTTTTTCTCCCACTCAATTGTTTCGTGTGTCTTTAGCTCAACCGTAATTGCAGGGATATCAATTGAAGCCAACCATCCTTCTGCGTCCCCCGTGATGGGGTACGCATCAAATGTTGAGACGGCAGGATACCCGGCAGCTTTTGCATACACGTTCATCAGGGTAAGCGTTTCAGGCAGAATCCCATTGATACACTCAGATGCATACACCGCATTAGACTGACTGTGCCAAAATACCACCCCGAGCGGTGGGTGTCCTAAAATGTAATCACGAATCGCTACAGCTTCTGGTTCTGAAAATGCTTCTGTTCCCGCACTCACCACCTTCCCTCTCCACATACTTTCTGGTTTCCATTTGCAATCGAAGTTGCGGTTGAGGTCCACACCGTTCGCATTAAAGCGACCTGTTCCCGCTGGAACAGTCGTCGTCGGAACATCACTAGGTGTAAACTTCCCCTCGATACCGACTACCGCATAGACACCGTCCGGGTTCGCCGAAGGAATCACCGTGATGGTGAGTTCGGGAGGAATAACTCTGGGATTTTCTTTGAGGTAGTCAATAAATTGATACGCGAGAACGACACTGTTCCACTCGTATCCACCATGAATGCCTCCAACGAAGATAAGATTGTCTTTGCCACTTCCGTATGTATACGCTTCTATATTTCGTCCTTCGACTGAAGTGCCGATTACGGTATATGCGGGCGGTATGACTTCAGCGGTCGATGTAACTTGTGGTTGTTCTGTTACTAAAGGTGCTGGCGCTTCTTTTCTCTGAAGAAGAAAAATGCCAACGACTACGGCACCAAGCGCGAGGACCGTGAGCACTATACCGACACTTTGCTTTTGAGAAAGTTTTACCATTACTCCCCGTAGTACTTAAGGAGTGCATCGACACCTGCCTGATTTTTTGACCATTCGATGTCCTCGTGTGACGTGAGGAGGACACTAATTGCAGGTATGTCACTCTTTGCAAGCCAGTTCACCATATCACCGGTAATTGCGTAAAAGTCGAAGCTTGCATGTGCAGGATATCCAGAAGCTTTTGCATACAGATCAGTGAGCTTTTTGGTTTCTGGTAGTACTTCACTATGACAGTTTGAAGCGTACACACCTCCAGCAGCGCTATACCACACAACAACTGCAGTTGGTGTATGCTCTTCTACATATGCTTTCATTGCTTGGCTTTCTGGCTCAGAAAATGCTTTGCTTCCACCACTCACCGTGGTGTTTTGCCACTTTCCGGTAGCCTGCCAATCACAATCGAAGTTGCGATTGAGGTCAACTTCGTTTGCATTGAATCGGCCCGGTATCGTTTCAGCAAGTGTAGCTTTGACATCAGACTTCGCAAACTGACCAGTCGTCCCAACAATCTTATTCAGACCATCTGGATTCAACACGGGGATGACCGTTACTTTCACATTCGCAGGTATCTTACTTGGATTCTTATCAAGGTAGTTCATTAACTCATACGCAACAAGGGTGGTGCTCCATCCGTAACCCCCATGAATGCCACCAACAAATAAAATTTCTTTAGTTCCCGTTCCATAGTGATACGCGGTAATATCTCGTTCTTCGACCGAACTCCCTATGACTGTTCTTGTTGTATCAATTGGTTCTACGACGATTTCTTCTTTCGTCTGCTCGGCTGTTGTCGGAGCTGTTTGTGTGGTTGGTGTTGTCTTTTCGGTTTCTTCCGGAATAACAACAACCTGATTATTGCGCTGGTTTAGAAAATAAAAGCCCACACCAACAAGTACTACAACAATGAGTACAATAGTAATATTTTTCATAGTCAACCATTTTACCACGAATTGCTCGCGTCATGGTTGATTTCGTTTTTTTGTTATCCTGAATGTTTTTATAGAAATACGCCGCAATCCCATAGGGATTGCGGCGTTCATTTTCTTAATCCTCCACTAAACAGGGCTGAATGGTTACTCTCCCAAAATACCCTTCCTTTTTCTTTTTTTCAGACCACAAAATGCGGTACGCATTCACATTCTGGAGCCTGAAGAGAACCAGCTTTGTGAGCTCCTGACGAATCACGAAATCCCGCGGGTCTTTTTGGTCGAGCATTTTGAGTCGCACATATACAATTTCAATTGGTTCCCCGACGGATGTTCCTTCGTCTTTGGGAGATAGTCGTGTAAACGGGAGTGGATTTCTGCTCCACCAGAGCGGGTACGAGAAGTATTTTAACCAAACTGAATATATGTCCATTCTTCACCTCCAGAGGATTGTTCTAAACACAGACTGTGGCTAGCCTAGCGCATGCACGACTTCTTCGCAATAGATTGTCTTTATAGAGTGACCCCAAACATTCTTCGCGCATTCAGAAGTAACTGTATCCGCACCACCTCTGCGTCTTGTCCGCGTAATTCTGCGATTCTCTTGTAGACCTCGCGTACATGGAGTGGCTCATTGCGTTTGCCACGAAATGGTACCGGCGCAACGTAGGGGGCATCGGTCTCTGCGTGGAGCATCTCAAGCGGTGCCTTCTGTATCACTTCGTCATACTGATTCGCAAATGTAATAACACCCGTAAATGATGTAGTGAATCCAATATCCCAAAATCGTTTGGCGATTTCATACGTTCCAGCAAAAAAGTGGAGATTTCCGAGCACTTTTGCATGTGCCTTAAGAATCGCAAACGCATCTTCGTATGCATCCATACTTCCGTGACTCGGACGAATATGGAGCATGAGTGGCTTCCCTACTTCGTTTGCGAGTTCTATCTGCTCAATGAATGCTTTCACTTCTAAATCTTTTGATTCTTTCACGACGCGGTAATAATCGAGTCCACACTCACCGATTGCAACCACCTTTTCGTGCTGTGCAAGCGCTCTAAACACACTAGGGTCAAAAACTTCCGCATGCTCCCCACTTGTGTGGGTTGGGTGCATACCAACCGTTGCAAAAACACCATTTACTTCTTTAGCAAGCGCAACGGCTTTTTCGCTTGTCTCTTTACCAGTGCCGATATTGATATACGCGACACCCTCACTCCGTGTGTGTTCACCCACAGACTGACCGTCCTCATCAAAGGCTTCGAGATTAAGATGGGTATGTACGTCTATATATCGGTAAGCCATAACTCCTTAGGAAAGTCTTGGAAACATTGGACTTTCTGGCATTGTAAGACTCTCTACGTAATAGAGAATCTTTGTTGAAGTATCGGGCAGAAAAGGAAACAGATTTTTTGCGATGATTCTTAAATCAGACATTTGCTCAAAAATCATTCCAAACGCACGTTCTGGTTCTGTTTTAATTACCTTGTATGCTTCGTCGTTTTGAATCTTTAAGTCAACGTATGACACCATCTTCATAATTGAATCGAGACTACTTTGCAAATTAAAATTTTCGATAGATGTGATACTTTCCTTTTCTAACATATCTAAGGCAAAATCAACGTATCCAATTCCATATTCCTTTTCCTTCTTTTTAATAAAATCCGCATCTGAAGAGACGAGCTTCATTATTCGACTTGTGAGATTACCAAGTCCGTTCACCAAATTTGCGGTGTACCACTCGTCGAGACGTTCCCACGTTATGTCGGTGTCCTCAAACGGGTGCACGTGACGAAGAAGCAGGTAGCGTGTTGCATCAGTGCCATAGCGTTCTACGAGCTCGTACGGACTAATCACATTCCCAAGTGACTTACTCATTTTCTGTCCTCCTGAATTTATGAATCCGTGATAGACCACTTTCTTTGTTGGTGAAAGCTCTGCAGATTTGAGCATCGCCTGCCACATGATTGATTGGAAACGTACCTGGTCTTTCCCAGCAACTTGGAGTGGTTCTCCCTCCTCCCAAAACTTTTTGTAGTTGCCTTCAGCATCATCTGGCCATCCGAGTGTTGAAATGTAGTTTGTGAGTGCGTCAAACCATACGTACATAACCTGCGTTTCATCGTCGGGTACAGGAATACCCCAATCGAGTCGGGACTTTTCCCGCGAAATACTAAAATCTTGAAGTCCCTGCTTCACAAAGTTAAGCGCCTCCTCCCTCCGCCACACTGGTACCACAACCCCTTCTTGACTCAAGTATTCCTCAAGATAGGTTTGGTACTTTGAGAGCGCAAAGAAATAATTTTCTTCTTCAATATGTTCGGGTGCTTTGTTGTGATCTGGACATTTACCGTCAATCAAATCGGATTCCGTTTTGAATGACTCACACCCCACACAGTAGAGACCGCTGTATTTCTTTTTGTATATGTCGCCATTTGCATTGCATCGTCGCCACATTTCCTGTGCTGCGCGAATATGCTTTTCATCAGTCGTACGAATAAATGCATCTGGTGAGAGATTGAGGGCTTCCGTGAGTTTTTGAAATTCTCCCGCATAGTGGTCGACGTAGGATTGTCGTGACTCCCCTGTTTCGTCTGCTTTATTCGCAATTTTCTGTCCATGCTCATCAGTGCCCGTATTAAAGAACACTTCATGACCTAGGAGCCTTGCATACCGCGCAAGTGCGTCAGCCTCGATTATCTCAAATGCGAATCCAATATGCGGATCTGCATTCACATACGGCAGGGTGGTAGTGATATAGTATTTATTATTCACAGGAGTGTAGTTATTTCGAGAGATACGCCACAAGTTCATCTATTGCAACCCGCACCTGCTCGCCTGTGTCACGGTCGCGAACAGTCACCGTATCTTTGAATTCTGGCTTTTCCTCTCCGAGCGTATCGAAGTCAATGGTTACACACGCCGGGGTGCCGATTTCATCTTGACGACGATACCGCTTGCCGATATTACCGTTATCATCAAACTCAACACGCATCACCTTTGAAAGCATACCAAATACCTCCTCCGCTTTTGCTACAAGCTCTGGTTTGTTTTTGAGGAGTGGGAACACCGCAACTTTAATTGGTGCAAGTGACCTTGGGAATCTGAGCACCGTACGTGTCTCACCACCGAGTTCATCTTCATCATAAAATTCAGTCATAACCGCAAGGAAGGTGCGATCAACACCAACTGACGTTTCAACCACATGTGGTACGTACCGTTCGTTTGATACCGGGTCGAGATACGAAAGGTCTTTTCCTGAAAACTTCTGGTGCTGCGAAAGATCGTAATCGCCACGTGCGTGGATACCTTCAAGTTCTTTGAAACCAAATGGAAACTTGTACTCAATATCCCATGCTGCTTTTGCATAAAATACAAGATTCTCGTGCTCGTGCCACTTAAGGTTTTCCTCCTTGAAACCAAGATCGAGGTAATATTGCCAACGTTTTGCACGCCACTTTTCATATTCAACCATTTCAGCTTCTGGACGAACAAACAATTGCATCTCCATCTGCTCAAACTCACGCTTTCTAAAAATGTATTGACGTGGTGCGATTTCATTACGGAACGCCTTTCCAATCTGTGCGATACCAAATGGAACCTTTACACGTGATGAATCAATCACATTCTTGAAATTGATATAGATACCCTGACACGTTTCACCACGTAAGTATGTTGGCTCTTTATCCCAATCACCAGAGAAATTCCCAAGATTTGTTTTGACGAGCAAATTAAAATGCTTCACTTCACCAAATTTTTTCTGTCCACATTTTGGACAAGTGATTTTGTCGCGGTTTTCGTCGAAGACTTTATTGATTTCTTCTGTCGTCATCTTCTCATCAGCAAAGGCACCCACATCTTCGAGCAAGTGGTCGGCACGCGAACGGGTATTACACTCCTTACATTCAACGAGCGGGTCAGCGAAACCACCAACATGTCCCGACGCCTCCCATACCTTTGGATGCGTCACAATCGAAGAATCAAGTCCGACGATATTGCGCTCTTCTTGCACCATAGCCTTCCACCATGTAGCGCGGATGTTTTGCGCAAGTTCTACGCCATAGGGACCATAATCATAAAGCCCAACAAATCCACCATATATTTCTGAGCCTTGAAACACAAAACCCCGTCGCTTTGCGAGTGAGACTATTTTTTCCATCTTTTCAGAATCTTTTTGAGTTGACATGTAACAACAATATAGACAAATCGCCAAAGTTTCAAGGAGTCCAGATTTTCATCTTCAAGATTCCTTCGGATTAATTCTCCTGTACACGCCCATCTCGCACATCCTCATCAGGGTCGTTTTGAAGGGCTGTTGTGAGGGCTGGGGCTTCCGTACGAATGGTGGTACTCGTGAATTTGTTGGTTGCCTTGAAACGCTGTGCTTCAAGAATCGTTGGTGTGATTCCGATCTGTGTTTTACTTGGTTTAAATGAAACTTGTACCCAAGCTTCCATGCGTTCATTAGCAGCAACATCTCCTATCTTCCATGTCATCGTGCGGGTAACTGCGTTATACGTTACGTCATCGTCCTCGGTAACGTTATCAAGCCATGTCATATACTGAGGAAGAACTGCGGTTACTTCCCCACCAGTGAGGTCGTTGTTTCCATTTTTGAGCGTGAGGAGGTATGTGTACGTTGTTGCTTTTTCTGCAACTGGGGGCGTCGGGCCACTGTTCACAAATGGTCCATCCGAGTAAACGGCAGACGAGGTGAGCATTGCGCTACTCTCAAGACGAATTTTACGGGTAATTGAACCAATGAGCTCCTGTGGGACTCGGTCTTCGAACACTCGCTCAGCCTTCGCTGTTACCTTAAGGGTAATTTCAGGTATATTGACCGACTGTGCTGGAAATTCAAGATTAAAAGCAAGAGAATTCGTTGACCCTGGCGCAATCTCTTTCAAACTCGAAACTCCTGTAGAATCCCAGACGATGGTGTGATTACTAGAATCATAAAAGGCGTCGGCAGCGGTAACTTTGATATCACCAAGTTTGCTTCCCATGAGTTCAACGGAAACTGCTCCATCATAGAGTGTGTCATCAAGGGAGTTCTTGAACTTTACCTGAGCATTCGCTGACTTTGAGCCACTCAGCACTACCGTTTCTTTACTATCTCCGTTGATGTTCATATCGAGGTCGAGGAATGGTTGCTCGATTGCAATCTGTGCCTGTACGGTTGTGAACACCGAGAAGAGACTGTACGAATTTTTATCACTCGGCACACCAACTTCAAATGTGAGTACCCGTTCTTCATCTTGCTTACCAACCACTATCCCCTTGATGGTGATTATTTTTTTGCTTCCCGGAGTAAGTTCCTTAATGAGCCACGTGTCTCTTCCCGAGATTGCTTCGGGTTCAGCACTCGAAAAATCAAAGCCTGTTTCTGGGTACGTTGCTTTTACGAGAATGTTTGTAAGTGGTGACGGTGAGTTTGAACTGACGGTCAGCTCGATTTCAGCTTCCTGACCTGAAGAGATTGATTTCACCGCATCAACCTTAAGCACCACAGGTGAGGAGCTAATCTTAAAACGAAGTATTGTTGGCTTTGTTTCAAAGGTCGAGTTTGAGCCAGCAACTCGATATTCGAGTAATACTTTCAATTCCTTCTCTTCATTTTCTTCGCCAAAGACGCGCGCTCGAGCGGGAAGGTTTATTACCTCTCCAACTCCAATACCCTCGAGTTGCTCTCGAATGACACCGAGTTCTTTACCAACCCCATCAGCTGATTGTGTTCCTTTTGGATACTCGATAATGAGTGTCGCGGCTTCAATAGGTACCGCATTTTGATTCGAGATGGCAATTTGGAGTTGTAACTCTTCACCTCCACCAATCGTAAGAGGCCCTGAAACATCAATCGTAATATTCTCACCGGAAATGAGATTGTTTCCTTTAAACAAAAACAAACTTGAAACACCAAGTGCGAGTAGGAAAAAAGCAACACCCAGCATAACGAGTTTTCCTCGGTACCCACGACGTTTTTTTGCAAACATAGGAGTTGTGTTAGCTAATGGTTCTTGTGGCTTCTCTTGTGGTCTTAGGAGTGCATTTTGTGAAATGGTTTCTCGTACGGGAGTTTCTCGAACTATCGGAGAGACTTCCACATTTGTAGAAACCGTGCCTGATTGTCCTGCTGAACCACGAACAACAGATTCAATGTTTTGTATTTCGCGAAGCGAATGGCGGGTACGCATTTCTGGTGCAGCACCGCGTTCATAAAGGCGGGTACGAAGTGCCTCAATGCGCTCAGAACTGCTTAGAGATTCTCGTGCAATATCACGAGAATTTGGCTTATTTAATGCTTTGTTACCCTCCTTGGGGACTTTTTTCTCCATAGGTTCCATGACTATGAGTATACCACGTGGCAGAATGGTGCAATTTGGGCTTGGTTATTATCCGGCTTGCTCTAGGTACCAAGGAAATAGAGCTACAGCTGACTCTCCATGAGTGCATGGTCAACAGCATTCAAAATAGCCTGTGTTTGTGCACTCCTGAGTTCTGGGACCACATCGGTTCGAGGAAGTGCAAGAATTTCATCAAAGGCATCTTGGGGGGCGATGTAGCCGAGCTCATGGAGCACACGCAAGAAAATAATACTTTCAGCATTCTCAAGATTCTCAGTACGTGCATGTGTCAGAACTGCAATCACATCATCAAATACCTGTGGGTGTGGGGTCTCTCCATGAATTACCCTTCTCAAAAGTTGTACGACACGCATTGCAAGTGCCCGCGCTTCTCTTTCTCCAGCGTGTGTATATACATTCTGAATTGGTTCTGCCCCTGCAATCTTCCATCCACTTTTTCCACGAATGAGTGTGACGCGCGCATAGGAAAAATCTTGGAGCGCATATCGTTGCTTCGAACGCTCCTCACGAACACTCCTTGCCGTCGCCCACACCATACCTGCCTCACGAGAAAACAGGAGGAAGGAACGGTCGGAGGTGTGATGGTCTTCACTCCCACACACGAGTGCTTCGGTAATGTACGCTTTGTATGCCATTTTTTAGCTTGTTAGCCGTTAGCGATTAGCTCTTAGCTCAGACGCGAAAGCCAAAGGCTTTCGCGTCTGCTCCTCTACTCCTTTGTAATCGCGTAGTGATACACTGTTCCATCAAGTGTAAAAGCATTACTCCCTTCTCCGAGTTCTCCCTGCATAATCTGCGATGCACCAACAACCCCTTTAACTTCAGCCTCAAAGGCACAGAGTAATTCGTAGGTATCAACGTCGACCGTGAGCACAATCCTATCTTGAGGATTCAGACCCAGTGTCTTTCTTCCCTCTTGAACGTTACGAATAAGTTCGCGCACATTACCTTCTCGCCTTAGCAGATCGGTGAGTTCAATATCAAGCCACACCTCATCAGCTCCGGTTGGATCGTCAACGATCTCTTTCACATTAACCTCATCGCGAATGATGTCGTAGAGGTAACTTACTCCAGACTCGCCCGGCCGTACCTTGAGTGAGGCGAGTGGTTGACGGACTTTGATGTTTGCTTTCGCACGTAACTCGAGCGCAAGTGACGTAACACGTCGCGCTTCTGCCATATCCAAAATGAGTCGTTCATTTGGAGTCTGCATCTCTGGCCATGCCATGAGATGTACACTCTCTCTGTCACCTTCCTCAGCAACATGCTTAAAGAGATACTCGGCGTAGAACGGCATCACCGGAGCCATCACGAGAGAGAGATTTCTGAGTACGTATTTGAGTGTTTGAAGTGCAAGCGTTTTGTCAGATATACTACCTTCCACAGAATTTGTCAGATGAGATTCAGATGCGAGGCCCGGGGAAACTGACGACAGAGACGTACTTTCTTGTACGGCGGAGGAGACAGTGGGGCCCCGAAACGAAGCAGATGGCTCATCTGACGAATTCTGCTTGAGTCGTTCGCGAGAACGTCGCAAATACCACACCGACACATCATCAATAAAGTCACTTACGGGACGTGTCGCTCTATCGAGTTCATAGTTTTTGTATCCGAGCGTCACATCTCGAAGCAGTGCGTGTGTACGAGCAATAATCCATGCATCGAGCACGTGCGTCGAGCCCGCCGTCGCTTTGGTATTTTCATCTGCGTACATCTCATACATCGCGAGCACATTATGAAGTCGTCCAAGATTTTTTCGCTGTTGTTCAAGAATCTCTTTCTCAGAAATACTGAGGTCTTCTGCCTTAATAATTGGAGACGAGAGCAGGTAGAAACGAATTGCGTCAGCACCTACTCTGTCAGTGAGCTCCATCGGGTCAGGATAGTTTTGGAGCGACTTGCTCATTTTCTTTCCATCTTCTGCAAGCGCAAGTCCGCTTACAATAACGTTTTCAAATGGCGATTTTCCAAAGAGTGCAGTACCGAGCACAATGAGCGAGTAAAACCACCCACGTGTTTGATCAAGCCCTTCTGCAATAAACTGAGCAGGATAGGCTATCCCCTTTTCTGGATCAAACTTGTCTTTGTTTTCAAAGGGATAGTGATTTTGTGCATACGGCATTGAACCCGACTCAAACCAACAGTCGAAGACATCTGGTATACGCACGAGCTTGGTACCATCAGTGCCTGCCTGCGTCGGCAGGTCATGAAGCTCTATCTCATCGATGTATGGCCTATGGAAGTCGAGCTCGTATTTGTCGTTGTGGGGCATTGGGGTAAAAGCAAACTCACGAACCTCAGCATTCTTGATGTCGTACGTATCTTCCTCAATATGCTTACCAAGAACTTCCGCATCTTCACCGGTCGCAACTGCTTGCATCATCTGGAGTGGGCCATTGTGCCCGATAATGAGAATGTTCTTCCCTTCATGGCGTGTATTAATTTCATAGAGAAATTCACCCACGCGTTTCTTCACGTCGGTCCATGATTCACCCCCCTCTGGTCTCATTATGAGACAATTGTATCCGCTACCAAAGAAAGCATGATAATCATCCCCTCGTTTCTCTTCGAACTCGCCGAATTTCATTTCCCTAATACGCTCATCAGCAAAAACGTTTCCGGCATCAACACCAAGCGCTTCCGACACAAGATCAGCTGTTTCTTTTGTGCGCTGGAGTGGTGAATAGTAGATGATATCAATCTTATCGTCACTCAGTTCCTCGATTGAGCCACAGGTCTGCTCCTTTCCCTTTTCGGTGATACCGTTTTTCACACCTGAAAGACCGTTCAGGATTCCTTGTGTATTGAGTTCTGATTCACCATGACGCATGATGAAGTATCTGTTTTCAGATTTCTTGACGTACTGCTGTAGTTCTTTGAGCGAGCCAATGACTTTATATTCTTTTGTCGCTTCATTTCGCCAAATAGGAATTGGAGCTCCCCAGTAGCGCTGACGGCTGACTGCCCAATCGCGCGCTCCCTCTAACCAATGTCCAAATCGAGCACGACCAACATGCTCAGGAACCCAGTGCACCTTATTGTTCTCTTCCACAAGTTTGTCTTTGATATCAGTGACACGTACAAACCATGAGGTCGTTGCATAATTGAGGAGCGGTGTCTCACAGCGCCAACAATGTGGGTAGCTGTGCGTGATGTTTTCTTTTCGAATGAGTCGCTCATTTGCTTTGAGCAGTTTTACAATTTCAATGTCAGCATCGAGATGAGAAACTTCAACTTTATCATTATCTTTTGGCTTCACCAGTTGCCCCGCAAGGTGCGTTACGAATTCTTTAAAGCGTCCATCTTCTCCGACGTGGTGGACAATTGGAACGTTCTCGCGTTTTGCGAGTTCCATATCTTCTTCTCCGTATGCGGGCGCAAGATGTACCGCACCGGTTCCCTCTTCACCCAATTCAACGTAGTCGGCGTGGTATATTTTCCACGCATTTTCTTTGTTTTTGAATTCTTGATTCTTAAAACTATCGAATGGTGAAAGGTATGATTTGCCAACAAGTGCACTTCCCTTCATTTCTTCCACGACCTCGTAGTCGTCAGTACCAAGCTGAGCAAGTCTCGCCTTTGCAAGAATAACGTACTCATACACTTCAACCTCTGAAGCATCTTTTTTTATTTTTACTTTAGTGTAGTCGATATCATTGTGTACCGCGGCAGCCATATTCCCCGGGAGTGTCCATGGGGTTGTCGTCCACACAAGAAGTGATGTGTCCGTTACATTTCCAACATCGTTGAGGAGCGGGAGCTTCACTGTCACTGCAATATCCTTAATGTCCTTATACCCCTGATTAACCTCGAAGTTTGAGAGCGTTGTCCCACAGCGTGGGCAGAGATGCATCGACTTAAATCCTTCGTACACAAGCCCCTTGCGATTGAGTTCACTAAAAACCCACCACACCGATTCCGTGTAGGTTGCGTCCATCGTCTTATAGTCATCCTCCATGTCGACGAAACGACCCATGCGCGGAACAATTACTTTCCAGTCGTCTTCATACTCAAGCACCGCATCACGCGCCGCCTCATTAAATTTCTTCACACCCATTTCTTCAATGTCACGCTTGGTGGAAAGCCCGAGACGCTTCTCGATAATATTTTCAAGTGGAAGACCATGACAATCCCATCCCCATTTTCGCGGAACTCGATATCCATTCATCGTCCAAAATCGCGGAATTGCATCCTTAATGGTCCCCGCCAAAATGTGCCCGTAGTGTGGCGTCCCCGTTGCAAACGGAGGTCCGTCATAAAATACAAAATCCCCGTGAGGGGCATCCTTTTCTATACTCTTATTAAAAATGTCATGCTCCCGCCAAAACGCGAGCATCTCCTCCTCGCGACGTGCAACGTCACTTTTTTCAGCTCCTTTCGATTCTTTTTCTTTCATAAGTTTACTGTAGAACTTTTGGATTTGAATGCAGTTCGAGGAGCAAGCGAGGCTTGCGACCAAGCTGTAGAAATCTACAGTGTGTGGAGCAAACGAACGAAGCGACAAAGAAATGCCTCAAATGTGAAGGTTCTACTTATGTATATCAGACATAATAATATGTACGCATATCAGGCGTACTTTTATATACTACCACAATTGTTACTACCTATTAAGGTCCTTTACTATTTTATCTCAGTCAAAAAACCGTTGACGAGAGCAGTTGTTTCCGCCGAACTTGCATACACCGACTTCCAAATGACCACGATATCAGCATCATTGAAGATTGCTCGCTGTACCTCACGAATAGTATCTCCACCAGCAATTGAAATCATGATGTCATACATACCTTTAATACGTCGTATCTCATGGAGTGGAATTTGTTTTTCTTTATTGAGGGCTTCCTCATCGACACCGCGATGGATGATGACAACAGGCGGTATTTTTCTGAGTTTTTGAAGGACCGCGAGTGGGTACTCGACGTTCATCATGTCTATCATGGCGTCGAGTCCAAGCGCCTCACAAGTATCGATAAAGGTATTGAGGGTTTCAGTCGGCGCAAGCCCAAGCGCGATTGCTGCACTCGCTCCCGCTCGCGCTGCCATGGTCACTTCCGTTTCTGCTCGGTCCATGGTTTTTAAGTCAGCGACTATATACGGTTTAATGTGAGGATGTGGCACTGTACCAGATTTCATAGCCTCTGCGTTTTGTGAAGCTACTCGAAACGCAGTCACAATATCCGACCACGAGTTAATCTGGGATGTGGAATTTCCTGCTATCGGCATCGTTCCAGAAAGATGCGCTGCATACCAATTGTATATTTGTCGAATCCCATACTCACCATACCGTTTAATGAGCGGGGTGCCGGCTTCCACAATAATGCGCTCATTCTTCGGTAATGAGTAAATGATTCGTTGTGCCTCTTCAAGCGTACTGTTAAGCGCAACCTGTAAGTACGACTTCTTCTGGCTTAGGATGGGTCTGACTATTTTAGCCATACTCGCATTTTTGATTTATTTTGCTTTGTCTTTAAGAATCGACGCAAGTGATTGAAGACCTTCCATAACCTCAACAGGGAGTGCAAAGATGACCGTCTTAGAAGGATCAGGATTAATTTTTTCAATCGTTGCAAGTGTGCGGAGTGACATACCTCCTGGTATTTGACTCAATCGTTCTGCTGCCTGTGCGAGTTTTTCTGCTGCAGTGTACTCACCTTCTGCACGAATGATGACCGCGCGTCGTTCTCGTTCAGATTCTGCTTGCTTTGCCATGATGCGCTTCATATCAGCAGGAAGCTCAATATCTTGTACCTTGATGTCCGTCACGTTCACTCCCCACTCTCCTGTTGCTGCATCAACGAGTTTTTTTATTTCGAGAGAAATCTGTTCGCGTTCTGAAAGAAGTGTGTCGAGTTCGATACCGCCGATAATGTCACGGAGTGCCGCCTGCGCATACTGTGACACTGCAAGGGTAAAGTCTTTAATATTGAGCGTTGCTTTTTCTGCAGATTCAACTTGAAAGTAGACAACCGCATTAATACCTACCGGAACGTTGTCCTTGGTAATTACCTCCTGCTGTGGAATGTCGGTCGTCGTAATACGAAGATCAACCTTATTCATTTTTTGGATACCAACCAAAATCCAGTTGAGACCCGGTTGGCGTGTGCCGGTGTATTTCCCGAGTGTGAGTACAACTCCGCGTTCGTATTGGTCAACAACACGCAGTCCAGCAATAATTAAAAATATAATCAACCCACCAACAAACGTAACGAAGCCCATATCAAAAGATTAAATAAGTAATACTATGCTTTCAGCTATTTTAACATAGTTGAAAGACTTGATTATTGGTCACTGTCTCAGAAATTATAGTTGTCATACTGACTACCAAATCGGGCTTTGGACTATGGCGTCGGCGTGAAGTTGAAACGTGACTTAATGTCACGTTTCAAGAGGTTCTCGATAGTTTGAGTTTACGAAAACTATCATAGAACCTGAACAGTCTCTGTAAGAGATTGCGAGGAGCAATGTTGGGTCGCTTTTTCTTCTTTGTTTGAAGAAAAAGTGACAGACCAGAACTTATAGTCGCTAAAGCTCGTTAACTTCTAGGCCACGGACTCCTAAATTATTGTCGCTACGCTCTGAATTTAGGGTCACATCCTCTCAGGTGCCTTGATACCAAGGGCCCACAAACCATTTCTGAGTGTTGTCTTTACTGCTTTCGCGAGAGCAAGTTTATAGGGAGCGTACGTGTCGGTCGGGTCGACAATTTTTTCGTGTGCGTAGAAGGTGTTGAATGCACCCGCGAGCTCGGTGAGATATACCACAATATGGTGTGGTGCGCGTTCGGTCTGTGCTTTCAAAATCACTTCAGGGAATTGGTACAAGGTCTTTTCTATTTCATATGTTTCAGTTGGTGAAAGTCGCGTGTCGGCTTCGAGTCCTGCATCTCGTGCCTTCTCTTCGATTGAAGAAATACGCGCATGGGTGTACATGAGATACGGGCCAGAATCGCCCTCAAGTGAAAGTGCTCGCTCTTTATCAAAGACAATGTCAGAACCAACCCCCTGGCGGAGTATCTGGTACTTGAGTGCACCAACCGCAATCATTTCCGTGAGCTCTTCAAGATTGTCTGCCCTACTCTCTTTTGCACGACTCTCTGCGCTCTCTTTTACCTCCGCAAGGAGTGATTCTCCGGTGAGCACATTCCCTTTCCTCGAAGACATCTTGCCGGTCGTGAGCGTGAGAAATCCGGTAGGAATATGTTCAAGCACTTTTGCTTTTGCTTCGGGAAAGACTTCGCGAAGTGCGGAAATGAGCACTTTGAAATATTCACGTTGCTCTCCACCAGTCACAACAAACGATTGTGTCCAGCTCGGATACTTTTCTTGCTTCTTCGCGAAATTACCAACATCCTTTGCTTCATAGGTCGGAAGCCCTTGAGAATTCATGAATACACGCGTATGGAGTCCAAATTTCTCGCCTTTAAAAATGATAGCTCCATTACTCTCTTCAAAAATACCGTCTGCTATATGTGCACGCACAATCTGCGCGCCACCTTCACTCACTTCACTTTCATATATTTCTGCATCAAAGGATGTGCCAAGCATGAGACAGAGTTCAGTAAAGTGTCGGAGTGACGTTTGGATACCCAGGGCGCGGAGTGTAGAGAGGGTTTCATCATCACCTCGGTAGAGTGCGCGGTTTACAGCTTCTATTTCTTCTTTTGCTGTTGGGTCACTTTCGTATGCTTCGTTTCCAGCGCGATATGCCTCTCCGATTTGATTAATATCGTTTGGGTCACCGTTAGTGTGTTTGAGGCCCCACACGCCTTTTGCAACCGTAAGCCCAATGTCGGACGGGTAATTGACGCGATGAAGGTTTGCACCACCCATCTCAAAGAGACGCGAGATTGATTCACCGATAATATTCCCCACCAAGTTTCCAACGTGGAGTGGTTTAAAGAGATTGGGGCTCGTGTATTCAAAAATAATTTCTTCGCCCTTAAGAGATTGGTTACTTCCCCATGCGTCGCCTAAAGTGGTAACTTCCGCGATTTTTTCTTTGAAAAAATCGCGAGTCAAATAAAAGTTTATAAACCCCGGACCAGCCAGTTCAACCTTCTCAACTTGCGGAATTTTTCCTTCAAGTTTTGAAACGATTTCTTCGGCGACGAGGCGCGGGTTTTTGAGGAGTTTCTGTGCGGCGACCATAGCGACGTTTGTTGCATAATCTCCGTGGAGAAATGTGGCAGGATGCTCTACGACAAAATCAGCCTCCACAATGCCGAGTTCCGTAAGTACCTCTTCAATTGCCTTCCTGATTACTAATTCCATGAGAATAGAATAGCCAATTATTCAGTAAGTGTCACGAGTTCACCCTTTTCTCCGCGGACGACGCTAAAGGCCTCCCTACCGAGGGACTGTCCTCGTTCGGTTTCCACCGTACAACGCCATTTTCCTTCATTATAATTCGAAATCATTGTGTAACCCCGATACCCTTCCCCGCGACCACCCGAAATCGTATACGAGTATCTTCCATGATCTTTCCAGGTACCACTTGCTTTATCAAAATATTCCCACCGATGGTAGATACTCGTCGCAAGACGAGTTGGTGCAAAAACTGAGGTATAGCAATAAATATTATCTCCTCCGGTAAAGTGGAATGTGGTATCTGAATCACGGAAAATTTCCCACCATAACGGTTTTTCATATGAGAGCTGATAGGTATCATTCTCAAAATGCACGACGCTATGGTATATACCAATGTCTTTGAGCGAAAGTGGAATGGGCGGAATAATATTAGTGAAGTAGAGAAAATTGAAAGTGGCATACACAAGCCCAATCGTGAATACAATTTTTTGCTTATGAAGTGTGATGAAATTTGGAATGACTTTTGAAAGAAGGAGAAAAAACCAATACATGATAAGGAGTGCAACAAAACCGCTCCCAATGAATATCAATGCTCCCATCTTTCCAAGAATAACCGGAATGACGAGCACCACATACGAAAACATCCCGACAAAGAAAATGGTGAGGTTATACACGAGACGCTGTGCTCTGTCTTTTACGGTCTCATTTCCATAAATAACCGCGAGTATCATAAGTATGAAGGGCCAACTGTTGTAGAGAGCTCCACTTCTGCCATAGAAAATGAGCATGCCTGAAAGTAATCCTCCGAAGGCATACTGGATGAGAAACGGCGACTTCATCCGGAGGAAATGACTTACTTTGTCAGAGTAGCGATCTGCGATTCCTGCATAGAGTGCAAGAATACCGAGCATCGCAAGAAATACGTACGAGGTGAGCACAAAGTTATCAAACTTTTGGTCAACGCGATTGAGTGTGAGGTTGTCGAGGACAAACCCTAAAATAAACGCAACCGTCAGCCAGTGACGTCGTGCGTGTGAAAGTTTCTTTTTTGTCTTCGTTATGAGTTCGCGCATATCGATACCTATTGTACCGTACGAGGCACGCGGGCGCTTAGCTATTAGCTGTGAGCACTTAGGGGTTTAACCCCTAAGTGCTCACAGAGATTTTCTGTGTGTTTAAATTATTCTCCAGACCCAAACTATTCCATTTAAATGGAATAGTTTGGGTCTGGAGAAAGTTTGTCATTCCGGCCCACGAGCCGGAACCCAGGGTTATGAAATTACTTTTATAATCAACGGTCGTCGATTATAAAAGTAATTAAGAATGGACTGGATTCTGAATCAAGTTCAGGATGACAAATGATGGGTTTAGAATGACGAACGTAGTATATCCGCGTTAATCCGCGTGCTATCAGCGTGTATCCGCGCTTGCGTCAGCAAGTTACACAAAGCTTTCGGGGACGGGGAACCTGGTACAAAGTGCTTCCACTTCTGCCTTAAGTTCGGCTCGCCTTTTATCACTATCCATATTTGTAAGACACTCCACCATAATTTCTGCAACGCGTGTTGCTTCTATTTCTTTCATGTTACGCGTTGTCATCGCTGGAGTACCGAACCTAATGCCGGAAGGATCCATTGCTGTGCGTGTTTCGTCCGCAATCATATTTTTGTTGAGCGTGATACCTATTGAGTCGAGCGCTACTTCTGCCTCCTTCCCCGTCACACCGAGTGAGCCATACACATCCGCAAGAATAAGATGATTTGATGTTCCACCGCCGAGCATACGGATGTCGGACTCATGGAATACTTTCTCCATTGCTTTTGCATTCTTCAAAATCTGTCCCGCATATACTTTAAATTGTGGTGTCATTGCTTCACCAAATGCGACTGCCTTCGCAGCGATGTTATTCATATGGGGCCCACCCTGAAGTCCTGGAAACACAGACTTATTGATGCGCTTTGCCAAGTCCTCACTCTCACGAACGAGAATCATGCCCCCACGCGGGCCCCGGAGTGTCTTGTGGGTCGTCGTCGTTATTACATCAAATCCATCATCAAAGGGGTTACGTGCAACACCACCGGCAATGAGTCCTGCAATGTGTGCCATGTCGGCAACCGTATAGGCACCCACCTCTTTTGCTATTTCTACAAACTTCGCATAGTCGAGCTCGCGGCTGTATGCAGAAAATCCCGCGAGAATGATTTTTGGTTTGTGTTCGAGTGCTACCCTGCGGAGTTCGTCGTAATCAATCTCCCCTGTATCAACATCCTTCATTTTGTACCGCACAAAGTTGAACACCTTGTTGATTGAAGTGGTTGGATGACCATGGGTGAGGTGACCACCATGCTCGAGATGCATACCAAGTACCGTATCCCCCGGTTCGAGAAGCGCGAAGTACATCGCCACGTTTGCAGGTGCGCCCGAGAGCGATTGTACATTTGCAAATCCCGCGTTGAAAAGCCTTTTCGCACGATCAATCGCAATCGTCTCCACGACATCCGTGTACTCCTGTCCGCCATAGTAGCGTTTCCCTGGGTATCCTTCTGAATACTTGTTGGTAAAAATGGAACCGTTTGCTTCGCGCACCGCGCGTGAGACATAGTTTTCTGACGGTATGAGTTCAAGCCCACGTGCTTCACGTCGCTCTTCCCCCACCAGTGCGTCAAATACTTCTTTGTCTTGGTTTTGAATACTGCTGTAGTTCTGCATGCCAGTTTTTCTTATGAGCGCCCGACTTTAAAAGTGTCGCCTCGCTCTCTGTTAATATATTCTGTTTTCCTTACACTATGTCATGGCGTTATTTGCCTGTGCTTCCAAATCCACTTTCCCCTCGTGCGGTCACATCAAGTTCTGTAACTTCGAAAATTTCTGGATGCTCAACTTTCTGGATAAGTATCTGGGTGATTTTATCACCAATGTGAAAGGTGTGTGCTGTGTCGCTGAGGTTAATCATGCCCACAAGAATTTCTCCACGATACCCCGCATCAATCACACCTCCCAAGACCTTCACACCGTGTTTATGGGAAATACCACTCTTATCCCAAATGAGTCCCACGTAACCTAGGGGTATGGCGAGCGCAATTCCGGTCTTTATCTGCCCCCTTTCACCTACTTTGAGTGTGTTTTCCTCAGAAGCAAAGAGATCCATCCCCGCATCATCGTCGTGCGCAAATACAGGGATTTTAGCGGTTTCACTGAGTCTTTTAACTTGAACTTTCATGATTCTATAGTTTAACATTTACCCCCCGTTCCGCTTCATTTACAAACCTAGTATCATGATGCGTATGATGAAACCATACGAGGCGCGTACGCCTGATGAGCAGTACAAAAATCTCCTTAAAAGAATCCTCACCGAAGGAAGAGAGGTTAATCCAATTCAAGGCGAAAAAACGAGAATGGTGCTTGGACACCAACTTCGATTTGATATGGCAAATGGTTTCCCTCTTATTACTGAACGAGACATGTCCGGACCTTTTCTTAAAGCCGCTCTCGGTGAACATATTGCATTTTTGAATGGCGCTCGAACACAAGAACAACTTGAAGCTTTTGGATGTAAATTCTGGGACAGGTGGGTAACCAAAGAAAAATGTGAGATTTTTAACTTACCCGAGGGAGATTTGGGTGACGGTTCGTATGGCGCAGCATGGACACACTTTCCAACAGCTGAAGAAGGCCCATTCAATCAAATTGAGCACGTGATGCAACAAATCAAGGAGCGTCCATATCTCCGTACTCACATTATCACTCCGTGGATTCCACAGTACACCATTCAACATGAAGGTCGGGTACGAAAAGTTGTTGTTGCTCCGTGCCATGGTTGGATTCATGTTCTTGCGTTCCCCGACACAAAAGAGTTATCGGTACACCATTTTCAGCGCAGTGCTGATGCACCAGTCGGCCTCGCGTTCAATATCGTACAGTATGCAGCATTTGGCATGATGGTCGCGAAACTTATTGGATACACCATGAAGGAGTATGTGCACACGCTCTCAGACGCTCACATATACGAGAGTCAAATTGAAAAGGTTGAGGAACTCCTCTCGCGAGAATCACGCCGCTTCCCTACCATGAGCCTCATTGGTGATGTAGAAAAAATTACTGATTTCAGACCAGAACACTTTGTACTCGGCGACGATTACGAACCTCATCCAAAAATGTTTATACCGACTCCTGTATAAATACTTATACCATGACAACAGATTCTTCTTTTTTAAATTTCAATAATGCACGAGACCCGTTGCAGATTGAAAATATGAAAAAAATTGCTGCAGAGGGTTTTTGCCCTTTTTGCCCAGAACACCTACAAAAATATCACAAACCACCCATCCTAAAGAAAGGTACCCATTGGACAGTAACACCAAACATGTATCCATATGAGCACACACGCTTTCATTTTTTATTCATTACCCACGAACACATCACAGATTCAAAAGATCTCTCGCCTGACACGTGGTCTGAGCTTCATGAGTTACTTCAGTGGGTCATTTCTGAATATGGAATTGATTGCGGCACACTTATTATGCGTTCTGGAGATATGAGTAAAACTGGAGCAACAGTGCTTCATCTTCATGCGCAGTTTGTCGTTGGGTCAGACCCAGAAAAACCAGTTATTACCCGTGTTGGTTAATCTACTTCGCGAACTAGTATAATTTCAACCCCTGCGCTCTTGAGGATTTCTTCTGCATCCAAGAGCGAGTATCCGTTTCGATAGAAAACTCTTTTGATTCCAGCCTCCGCAAGTAAGCGCGCGCATGTGGGACATGGGAATGTTGTTACGTACACATCACACCCTTTGGTTGTAATACCCTCTCGAGCTGCCTCTGCAATTGCTGCTGCCTCTGCGTGAATAGCGGTATACACGAGTGGACCCTGTCCTGCATCAAGATTTGATCGTGGGTCACCGTTTATAAAGACTGTATGTGGAGTTGGAAGATGTGTATTGTGAGTTGTCACAATTGGCTTCTCTTCTTTAAGAAGCATTGCAGCAACCTGTCGCCACCAATCAGAACTCTTCTCAGCTTCCAAAGTTAGCTTGTGCAGAATCTCAGTTTGAAACTCTCCAGAAGTAATTATCCGATGCGGGGGAACTTCCTTTTCCGTTGATGAAATTTGCTTTGTCCACCTGAGAAAGGTTGTGTCGTACACCAATTTTACCGATGGTGCATATTTGGCAAGAAAAGACTCAACGATTTCATCTTGAGGAACAATGAGCATTTCGACAGTCTTTGCACGAATCGCAAGTTCATTTTGATTCACCACATAAATATTTAAATATCCGAGCGCTTCAAGTTCGCACTTGATTTTTGATGCTGGGAGGGCGCGCATGTCTCGTTCAAGATATACGTTTTCTTCTTTTCCGCTCACATTATCGAGAATCCATATGGGAACCTGAGGGTACTTATCTAAAAAAGCGAGTACACCAGCGTGCACAACAGGTATATACGCATAGATGGCTTTTTGCATTATCCGTTTGACTTAATTTTCTCAAGCACGGTACGGACAACTTCTGGAATATGTTTTGAGAGCTCATCTGCGAGTTGGTCTGCACCAATCATACTCACTTGTCGCACACGGGCAGTCGTCGATGTTGTTGATTGCGGTGGAAGTGTGTGCACTGCGCCACAGTATGAAGCGAGTTCTTCGTCCACCGTAAAATCTTTTGTGGACTCTGAAGCAATGTACACATCTGGCTGAATCGTCCTGATGAGTGTCTCGAGTTCTTGATCAATGTCACGCAGTGCGACGATATCAACATGTCGAAGATGTAAAAGCATATTGATGCGTTCGTGTTGCGGTACAATTGGCCGCCCCTCACCTTTGCGTTTTCGTGTAAGAGCGTCCGAATCAACACCGACAACAAGAATGTCACCGAACGAACGTGCCTTTTCGAGATACTGGGCATGACCTATATGAATAAGATCATACACACCCTGTGTGAGAACAATCCTTTTTCCGGTAGCACGAAAATCTTCAAGGGTTTTCTTTAATTCTGTGAAATCTTCAAAGTACCTAGGATTATTGTTCATTCGAAAAGTATATCCTACTCCCCCAAACCCTCAAGGGCACTTTTCGGGCAAAATATGCCATAATCAGAGGCGTGACTAAACCACGTATTAGTATCATCGCTGCAGTTGGAAAAAATCGGGAGCTCGGAAAGAAAAACGAGCTCCTTTGGCGTATTAGTGATGATTTGAAACGAGTGAAAAACCTCACAACAGGCCACCCCATTATTATGGGACTTAATACCTTCCATTCGATTGGTCACCCCCTCCCCAACCGAACGAACATCGTTCTTTCTTTTGAACCAGTTCAGATTTCCGGATGCACCGTATGTACATCGCTCGATGAAGCACTCGCCTTTGCAAAAACAATTGAGCAGGAAGAAATTTTTATCTTCGGTGGTGCAAGTGTGTACAAGATGGGATTACCAATTGTCGAGCGACTCTACCTTACGGTAATTCACGCAACCGAACCTGACGCTGATGCATTCTTCCCCGACTACTCTGCTTTTACAAAAATTATTGAAGCTGAAACGCGAGACCAGAATGGTCTTGCGTATGAGTGGGTCACGTTAGAGCGACCATAAAGAAAGGGCGTCGTGTCTTTCGACCCGACGCCCTGTTTGTGTGTGCCGACCTCAGGCGGCCATCCGAATCTGCAATGATTCGCAGTTCCAAGACAGCAATCCAAATTCGTGTGCCAACTTGGTAGCCGTGCATGCTGCATAGAGCTTATGAAGCCCCTCTTCTGCTGGACGCCGACCCATCATGGACCAAAGTGCAAGTGAGTTTCGTACAACCTCGCATCGGTGGTTTTCGTGGTTAACGTGTACTTTCCCAATCCCAACAACAGGAATGGCGATATAGACCAGAAGTTTGTAATGGTAAAGATGTTTGTACCGAGCACGTCGATCCTTACGAATTTCGTTTACCATGAGACCAAGAATGGTGGCCTTTTTGACATCGATACATTCCGACGGCAAACTGATTTCTTCATCGAGTTCGCGAACGGCAGCCTGGATTGGTGTTTCCCCAGGATTAAATCCCCCCTGAACAAAACCCCAAGTCAACCGTTCATCATCCCCTTTTGACTGTACAAGGGGCAGCGCCATCCGGTCTTCAATCGCTACTACCACGATAGTCTGACGATAGTAGGCTGGAATACCTTTAATTTTTTGGTTAACGCCAATCGTTGTTTCCCTGAGCATCTACTTCTCCCGTATGCATAAGAACTTCAAGGCACCATTGCCCGCACTGTTATAGCACGTATTTGACAAAAATGAAATACGTTGTGTTTATAACAAAACCCGCGAGCTTTTGTGAACCGCAGGTTTTTGTTTGGTTGGAGACGTGAATTTGTTTACGTCCACCCCCTGCTGAGTCTGTTTAGGTTCTATGACAATTTATATTATCATGTACACGTGTACATGATAATATAAATCGATTTTAAAATTAAAATTCAAAAGACCGCCCTTTGGCGGTCTCTTAAATTGTCGAGAACCTCCGTTGACGTGAATTATTTCACGTCAACTTCTTAACAGAAGTTGTTTAGGTTGTATGAAAAATCTCTTGCCATAAGGCAAGAGATTTTTCGACAACCTTCGTTAATGTGAATTATTTCACTTTGACTCCTTACTTGAACAAACGAGCAAGCAAAATTGAGTTCACTCATTTTTGACTTGCGAGTGCAGTTCAAGAAAACTTTTATTTGATTTTATGAGAATAAAAGTTTACAGGAGCAGTACACCTTGTCGATATTTTATTTCGGTATACACCTCATAAAATATCAGGCAAGGTCTGTGGACGTAAACTATTTTACGTCCACACCCATGCTTCGACAGGTACCTTCGATAATCTTCATTGCTGCGTCAATATCATTAGCATTTAGGTCTTGCATTTTTATTTCTGCAATTTCTCGAATCTGGTCTTTGGTTATCGTACCTGCTTTTGAAGCAGTATTTTTACCAGAACCCTTTTCCTTTCCAATTTTCTTGAGAATAAGACGTGATGCGGGTGAAGTCTTTGTGATGAAGGTGAAACTTCGATCATCGAAAACAGTGAGTTCTACGGGAACTACATCCCCCATTCGGTCTTGTGTCTGTCCGTTGAATTGATTCACGAACTCGCCGATATTAATACCAGCCTGACCAAGTACAGGACCAAGTGGTGGAGCAGGTGTTGCCCTTCCTCCCACGGCCTGAACTTTGATTTTTTTAACTATCTTCTTTGCCATGAATTTGTTATGAGCGTAGCGAATTAGAAATTCTTGGCCATGGCCAGAAATTAAGGAATGAAATGACTATAATTTCTGAGTCTGTCGATTTTTCTTCTTCATTGAAGAAAAATCGACCCTACCCTCTTTCCTAATATTTCCTGACGACGAACGAAATCTATTCGCCCACTTTCTTATTATTTAATTGTTTGATTTTGAGCCATATGTTCCATATTCATACGACTCATAGAAGCCCGCGTATCGTACAAGAAAAGTCGCTATTTTGCAATCTCTCCCTTTTCTTTTTAACTTCAAGAAAATCTTTCGTATACGCGGCGCCAAGGAGCGAAGGCATGAGTCGTACAAGTGTACGGTGATTGCCTGAGCGACGATGGCAACAAAGTAGACGATTATTTTCTTGAAGTTATATTTTTTTCAGTTGGAGGAAGTCGAGTTCTACCGGAGTCTCTCTTCCAAACATCGAAACAAGAACCTTAACCTTACCGCGTGTTTCGTCAATTTCCCCAACCTTACCTTCGAGTTCCTTAAATGGCCCATCGACAATGGTAACTAAGTCGCCAATAGAGAGATCGACTTGGTGTTTTGGTGCTGCATCTTCCATACGATTCATAAGCGCACTCAATTCCTTTTCGGTGAGCGGTACTGGCTGTGTTCCACTTCCTACAAATCCGGTCACGCGTGGAGTGTTGCGCACAACGTACCATGAGTCATCCGTCACAACCATATCGACGAGTACATACCCAGGATAAATTCTCTCTTCCTCAACGACACGCTTCCCTCCCTTCACACGAATCTTCTTTTCAGTTGGAACAACCACGTTGAAGATGCGGTCTTGCATACCAAGTGACTCAATGCGCTGTTTTAAATTACGGAGCACTGCATTTTCATATCCAGAATAGGTATGAATTGCATACCATCGTCGTTCCCCGTCTGTATGTTGTTTTGCCATGTTAGATTTAATTATGAATGAAAATGAATTAGTAAATCTTACATCCGGTGAAATGTGGCTCTGCCACAACGCTCCAGAGAGCGTATTTCACTGGATTCATAAAATATAGTCACTTCGTTCCTTATTTTATGAACCAGTTGAGACCTTTTGTGAACGCGAAGTCAAAAAGACCAATAAAGATTCCCACGACAATAGAAATTGCCACAACGAGTATCGTTGAAACAATAGCCTGACGTCGTGTTGGCCAAGAAACGTGTCCGAGTTCTGAACGTGTGTCCTTGAGGTATTCAATAAATCGACTCATGTTAGATTTTGTTTAATGAATGAAATGAATTTAATAAATCTTACACCCGGTGAAATACAGCCTTGGCTGTAGCGCTCACAAGAGCGCATTTCACTGGGTTTTAGAGAATCACTTTCACTCCGTTTCATGACCCTCTAAAAAACGCCCCTCAGGGCGATACTTGAATATAATACCAGTTGTGCTGATAAAGTCAACTCGCCCCGTATTACCTTCATTATACAGCAAAAACCACGCATGCGCGTGGTTTTTGCTGTACCCCTTATTTTCCAACTTATTTTATTTCGTACGTAATATTTACTCGAGAAGTAATGGTGTTTTCACCGGTTGGTATTTCTGGTACAGCTGCCATGTCAGCAGATGCTTTCATCATCTCGTCACCACCACCCATACCATATCCGTAGTATGGCATTGGCCCTTCGTCTTCCCAGAAACCAGTCATTCGAACAATTCGAACACCGAGTTGTGATGCGAGCTTTTCAGCCTTTGCTTTTGCGTCCGCAACCGCCTCACTGCGCGCTTCTGCTTTAAGCGCTGAATCATCGTCAATCGTAAAGGTCGGGCCGCTCACGTTAGTCGCTCCGAGTTCACCAATACCCCCGAGAAGCATGCCAATATCTTCTGTCTTTCGAACTTTTACCTCAATAGATTGAGTGACTTCATAGCCAACGAGCTTTGGTTCCCCTGCTGGAGGACAGCTCCATTGTGTACACACTGTCTGTGGGTACTCATATCGTGGACTCAGGTTGTATGACTGAGTCTTAATGTCCTTCTCTGCAACGCCCTTATCTTTGAGGTACGTCATAATATCGTTTACTGATTTTGCTGATGCTGACTGTGCAGCTGCTGCATCTGCTTCTTTTGCATTAACCCCAAAGCTAATCGTCGCAATGTCTGGCTTCGCAAATACCTCCCCTTCACCTGTCACAGAGATTGTGACCGGCATTTCAGTCATGTAGTTTGACTGATTAATCGCTGAATACGTGTACGCCCCGAGCGCAACGACCGCGGCAATTCCTACAACCGCTGCAATGTTACGCATATATGATTCTTGAAACATGAAATTATTATTATATTTTGTATTACCCACTAGTATAACTCTATATACGAAGCAAAGATAAATTTGTAACAATCCCCGCCGAAACCTCTGGGTGACCCCAGACGTTTCGGCGGGACCAGGGGATTGTTTCTAGCAGAAGAAGATGTCTCCGCATCTACATTTTCTAATGTCCCATTGGGACAAACTAGTAACAATCCCTGTCTCTTACTCCCAAACAAGCCGTTTGATAGACCGGATTATGTCAATGAGCGAATCGCCGTCGCCACACACCCGCACAAATTCCGCCAAATCAGTATCGGTCACACCGATATCTTTTGTCTGCGCGCCCATAAGGTGATACATGACCGATGTCTCTCCCTCTACATGATCAAGAGAAAGTGCGTGCCCAAGCTCATGTGCGAGCACAATCTCAAGCTCATCCCTTGAGTCATACTGGTAAATATTGATGGTCTTCGTTTCATAATCACCTTGCGTAAACTCATGCCCTTCAGTAAACCGATTATTGTATTCATTCACCACTTCGTTGTAGTCAGTAATGAGCGAGTTCCCTTTTGCGCTAATGGCATTCATTTTCTGTACCAAGCTGTTCAAATCTGCAGCGACGGCGTTGAGTTGCGTTTGCTCTTTCGCCAGGGTCTTTTCAGTTGTTTTGAGTCGTTCAAATACATCTTGTGGAGCACCACCTTTTTCATTCCACTCTGCAACTTCAGCATTATACGCATTCAAATTACGCTCGTATGTTGCGGTGCGCGCTTCATATGATTTCTTTAAATCTCCATATTTTGCAAAAAGTGTCTCATATTGAGCACGTACACCTTCACTCATACTCTCTTTATTTTCGAGGGTATCACGCAATTGTTCTTCCTCATTGGCATACTCTTGACGTTCATCAAATACAAAATTGATGGTTAATTTTCCATCGTCTGCATAGCTAAATAAATTACGCCCCGAAGCATCCTCCCACATTGATTCCGCGGTCGAGACGGCGTTCTGTACCTCCTCTTGTGAAATGTTAAAACGGGAGTCAATAGCGCCAATACGGTACTCCATGGGGACAGGACAAACTGCTTCGGCAACAAAATACCAATAGCTCCCACCAAACATAATGACTGCCATTAACACGATGAAAAATCCGCTTCTCATAGGTAAAGTATAGCAAAAAGATTATTGTTCGTTACTATTACACCTTTTCATCAAGAGGACCTTGATTTCTTCTTGACTTGAATATGTCCCTTATTTCATTTCCACTTTCGGTGAGATGAGCCACTTCTGTCGGTGTTCCAATTCCTTCTCCTTCAAGGACCGCATGTGCAGTGGTTGGTAATGTTCGCTCATTAATACGTTTTTCAACAATCGCCCCACTCGCGCTTCCCTGAACTCCGCTCACTGCTTCTCTTGCACCTGCAGGCTGCCACTCTGGGGGTTTTGCTGGAGAAAGAGTATCGACAACCTCACCAGTTGCCCCAGGCTTTTTTGGGTCGCTAATTACGGTTTTAAGTATAGGATTCTTCTCTTTTCCAAAACCAAACATATAACATGATTAAACTTATAGATATAGTACCAAGGAATTTGCCGGTATGGTATCTTTCAATTTCTCGGCTTGTATCTTGAGATGAATTTGGTAGTATCCTCATGTTCCCCTGTTCTTATGGAGGTCATGATGAAAGAAAAGCGTAAGGCTGAAATTGCCCTTCAGATTGTCCGATATCTACTTAAGGAATCCGGACTTCAACACGACCGCTTTCGTGGAGAGATGTTTGAGGCACATGAAGCAATCGGCGTGAGTGCCAAAGAAATTGACAAATTCTTTGATGCACTCGTGGGTGAGCGCACCGACAATGAGGCGGACCTCCTTAAGGGAATGACGCCTTCAAAACCCAACCCCGCACCGACTCGGAAAGCGGTTCATATGACGCTCGCATCGCCAAGAAGCTGATGAAACCACGAGATGAACTCAAAGGCCCTTGCGCAAGCTTGGGCCTTTTCTTATTTTCATACATATTAAAAAATGGCCCGCGCGATGACGGGCCACTTTGCAAGTTACAATACGTCTACCACTATTTGTGAGCTTGGGAGGAATTCATAGACCTTTTCGAAATGAACTCTGTGTGCTCTTCGAATTACATTTTCTGGAAAGAACAGGTGGTCTCTGATTTCACCGTATCGTTGGACTGATGGGTACTCAACGACATCGTCTCCTTCAACATGATGAATCTCTTGTCGGACACTATCAGGACACTCCCCGAAAGGCCATGACCGGAGGATCCAGCGCATCAACCCTCCTCCATAAGAAAGCCCTCCCCCATCCCATGGAGCTATACCACTCACGGTAGTTATGCCGTCCTTTGCAAAAGCATCAAACAAGGAGGTGGCGTGACAACAGGCGTTTATCACAACGACCTCAAAGAGGTCACTCGAAGCAATGTTGGTGGCCAACCACTTATACGAAAGGATTTCTCCAAACGGATAATGTCCCCAGCCTTCAGGTGCACCGTGTCCATCGTAGAGGATTAGAAATGGGAGATTTTGATCAGCTTCATGCAGTGCTTCCTCGATTACCTGCTGAGTTTCCGTTGCCTTTGAACCCATTATTCGAAACTGAGCAACAAAACCTATTGATACAAGATAGTGATAAAGATCGGTTACCTGACTGACAAACGGGGGTTCTGGAAAAGCAAATAGTAATGCTGTTCCTCGCATGTTCAACTCCTTGGTTACGAATCTGGTTTGGATTCTACAGAAATCTATACGATATGCAAGAAAATGCCCAAGCGCAAGCTTGGGCCTTTTCTTTTACTAAATATTTGGTTGCCAGATATAAAACGCAAAAAGACCCCAGATACTAGGCGTCGCAGAGCGAAAACGTGAGGCGTATAAATATACAATGAGTGAGGAGACAGTCTCTATCCTTGACTGAGCGTTAGAGCCTGGCGTCGCCACAAAGCATTATGAAAAGCATTGTGGCGACGGACTCATAAAATATTGTCGTTACGCTCTGTATTTTATGGTCACCAATTTAGGGCGCCTCCGGTCTTATATTCGGTAACCCTAGTCTCAAAGAAATTCTTCTCCTTCGGCAAATCAATAGCCTCACTCATCCAAGGGAATGGGTTCTCTACCCCAAACTGAACCGGAAGCCCTACACGTTCAAGACGGCGGTCAGCAATATGTTCAATGTACTGCTTGAAGCCCGCTGCGTTCATACCAAAGATTCCTGCAGGAAATACTTCCTGTGCGTACGTATATTCGAGTCTCGCTGCCTCCCTGATGTATCCCACAATCTTGTCTTGGAATTCTTTCGTCCAAAGTTCTGGCTGTTCTTCACTTATGGTTTTGATGAGCTGACATCCAAAATTGAGGTGCATCGACTCATCGCGCATAATGTACTGAATTTGCTCTGCAGAACCGGTGAGCTTGTGTTGGCGTTGGAATCCAAACATGACCGCAAAGGAACTGTAGAAGAAAATACCCTCGAGAATGAGCGCAAAGACGCAGAGATTTTCGAGATACGTTTGATCACTCGCAAACGTTCCCGTCTTGAATGTGGGATCAAAGATACCCTCGTTGAAATTAAGAATGAAACTTGCTTTGTTGTAGATGGCGTCGCGCTCACGGTACATATTGAATATTTTCGACTCGTCCATGGCGAGCGATTCCACAATGTACTGATATGCATGTGTATGAATCGCCTCCTCGTATCCTTGACGAAGAAGGTACATACGAATTTCAGGACTTGTAATGTGACGGTAATTCGCAATCACAATGTTGTTTGCGGCAATAGAATCTGCAGTCGTGAAAAATCCAAGAACCGTTTCAAACGCATGTCGCTCATCTATGGTGAGTGCTGTTGTCGACTTCCACTGCTCGATGTCGAGTTGCATGCTGATTTCTGTGGGGAGCCAGTGATTTGCATTTGCGGCAAGATAGTACTCCCATGCCCATGCATGTTTCATTGGGTAGAGCTGAATAACATCAGCATCTTCACCGTTTATTGCACGGCGTTTGTTGATTTCGACGGGTGGTGCGTTTTTTCGTATTGGCATGAATAGCTTAGATTTTGTTATGAGCGTAGCGAGTTAGAAAATCTTAGCCGTCGCTTCCTTGCTTTTCCTAATGCTTTGAAGCGACGAACAGACTCTGTCTAGTACTATCATCTCTCTTATTAACACTTTTGTTTATTTATCGGACTCATATTCTATCATTCAATTTCGGACTGTATAGGATTTTTGGGTGTGTATTTTTTGGTAAAGGGTTGTTTTTTATATTTCCAATATTCTCTATTCAATATTTTCTGGATTGCTTCGCTCTGCTCGCAATGACCTACAAACACTGGATACTGAATCAAGTTCAGAATGACAAACATTTTCAATATTCTATTTTCTATCATTGGCATGATTCGCAGACTGCGTCTTCCGCAACATGAAGCTTAATATTTCGAGGCTGAACACCTTGCGATACTACCTCAACCTTTCCGGCATCAACAATTTCCTTCGTGATTGGTGATGGTGTTGAAAGCGCTGAGAGGATTGGCGTTTCTGCGACCGCATCACTCACGACCGCCAGAACAGTCGGTGCAGAAGTCATCGACACAGCGGTCTGCATTCCTTCGGGTGTGCCCATCTTTGATGCCCCTTCCTCAATATTCTTTCGTAAGTGTGTCCCCTCCTCACCCACGGTCGACTTCTCAACCTGTGACGCGCCGAGTGAGCGCAAGTAATACGTGGTTTTGAGCCCAAGCTCCCATGCGTATACATAGAGCTCTGAGAGTTCTTGACCTGAGGTGCCGTTAAAGAAGATGTTGAGTGATTGTGATTGATCAATCCACTTTCCGCGGTACGCGGCAGCGCGCACGAGCCAGCGCATATCGATTTCAAACGTCTCTTTGTATTTGAGTTTGAGTTCAACTGGAACGCTCGGGATATTCGCAACACTCCCATCGTTGTACTTGATTGCTTTGAGCATTTCAGTATCCCAAAGACCAATTTTCTTTAATTCGTCGACGAGGTAGGAATTCACCACAATGAAGTCACCTGAAATATTTGATTTCACATATATGTTCTTGTATATCGGTTCATTTCCCGGAATTGAGCCTGCGATATTTGCAATTGTTGCCGTTGGAGCAATTGCCATGGTGTTACTGTTTCGCATACCATATTGCTTCACCGACTCACGCACGACGCTCCAGTCGAGACGTTCCTTATTATCAACGCCGGTCGACATACCTCGGTCAGCCTCGAGAAGCGCAATCGTATCGACAGGGAAAAGTCCTCGGTCCCACTTTGAGCCCTTGAAGCTCTGGTAGGCGCCACGCTCACGTGCAAGAAGTGATGAAGAGAGAATTGCGTGGTACGCAATAATTTCCATTGAGCTATCAGAAAATTCCACACACGCTTCTGAACCAAACGGAATGTCGAGCATGTAGAGTGCGTCTTGGAAGCCCATGATGCCGAGCCCCACAGGACGATGCTTCATGTTTGAGTTGCGTGCTTCAATCGTTGGATAGAAGTTGAGGTCGATAACGTTGTCGAGCATGCGCATCGCGGTCGTAATCGTTTTCTTCACCATCACTTCGTCGAGAGCTCCCTCTTTGATGTGTTTAGGATAGTTGATTGAGCCAAGGTTACACACCGCAGTTTCATCGGCCGAGGTGTTGAGCGTGATTTCGGTGCAAAGGTTTGAGCAGTGCACAACGCCTGCATGATCTTGCGGTGAGCGAATGTTTGAAGGATCCTTGAAGGTAATCCACGGATGCCCTGTTTCAAAGAGCATACCGAGCATCTTCTTCCACATGTCACGTGCCTTGATGCGCTTAAAGAGCTTGATTTCATTTCGGTCAGCCATCTCCTCATATTTTTCATACGCTTCTTCAAACTGCTTTCCGTAGAGTTCGGTAAGGTCAGGCGTTTCGTCTGGCGAAAAGAGTGTCCACTGTCCGTCTTCCTTCACACGCTTCATGAAAAGGTCTGAGACCCATGAGGCGGTGTTCATATCATGCGTGCGACGGCGTTCATCTCCCGTGTTTTTGCGAAGCTCAAGGAAATCTTCAAAATCAATGTGCCAGTTTTCCATATACACGCACGCAGCACCACGTCGCCTACCTGAGCGATTGATGGCAACTGTTACGTCGTTTGCAATCTTAAGGAATGGGATTGTTCCCTGTGAAGTAATACCTGCTTGCTTAATCATCGCCCCTACCCCACGGAGTTTTGACCAACTCGTACCAATACCCCCCGCCCACTTCGCGAGCATAGCGTTGTCGCCATACACCTTGAAAATATGCTTGAGGTCGTCTTCGACAACATTGAGATAGCATGATGAGAGCTGTGGATGGAGTGTTCCTGAGTGGAAGAGCGTTGGCGTTGAGGGAACAAATTCAAGTTTCGACATCACGTTATAGAATTCAATTGCGCGGTCCTCTTTTTCCGTTTCGTTAAGTGCGAGACCCATCGCCACGCGCATCCACATCATTTGTGGTGCCTCGATGACGTTTTTGTCTTCCACGCGCACAAAGTATCGGTCATGGAGTGTTTCGATACCAAGGTACATAAAGAGGTCGTCGCGTTCAGGCTCTATTGCCTTTCCGAGTTTTTCAAGGTTGTATGAGAGCAGTTTTTCGTCATACTTTCGCGCCTCAACACCACGCTTCATGTTGCGCACAAAGGCATTGCGGTATGCTTCGTCACGAGTAGCGAGCGTCATTTCACCCGTACGCCCAATCGCTTCGTCATACACGCGGTCACAGAGTTGTCGTGCAGCGACGATTGAGTATGCAGGGTCTCTTTCAATATGTGCACGAAGAATGAAGGTGACGAGTCGTGCCATTTCGGAGGTTTTGATTCCATCGTACACCTCACGCTCAACCTGTGTAACGAGCTCATCAAGATTGATTTCTTTTTCGTATCCTTTCACGAATCGTGCGATGTACGCGTTCATCTTTTCGCGTGAGAATTGCTCATGACTACCATCACTCCTAATAATCATGAGTCGTTGCTCTTCGATTTCTTTCACCACCTCCTGCTTTCGCTCTTCGGTTTGCCTAAAACGGTAGAGAATGTATGCCTTCGCAACATTGAAGTACCCCCGCTCCATGAGCGTATTTTCAACGAGATCTTGCACCTGTTCAACTGTTGGAGAGATGTCCTTCCCTTCACAGATAGTATTCAAATTGGCGATTACCCGCGCCGTCATCTGTTCGAGCGTCAGATCATCAATCGTGACGCTTTCAGCAGCAAAAGCCTTCTTCATCACGATGACAATTTTGTTTGGATCAAAGGGGACCACGGTTCCGTTTCGCTTTGTAATATGGGTAATCATGAATGTGCGTATTAGGGGGGTTAATAAAATCTCTCAGACAAGCTGATGCAATTTTTGAGAGCTTCAAAGTGCGCTGCGATCCGTATCGCAGATGATTAACTTTCGTTCCTACCTCGTTCTATCTTTTGCCGTCACACGAAGAGCAAATGGCGTGTGTTGTCACTATAGTACCATCCGACTTAAAGCATCGAAAATTGGCTTATATTCGTCCTTTCCTTGAAAAACGGCTGTACTTCGTAGGTCAAGCATCAATGTATCTGTGGATAGCAATATTTTTCATGATACGGCAAGGCTTGTGGCGCTCTCTTTTTTATTTTACGATACGGAAAATGTACAAAACCCCACGCGCCTTTTGGGCGCGTGGGGTTTTGATTCTTTAATTTAGATTCCCTATCGCTTCATCGCATCACGAATTTCACGAAGAAGTTTTACTTCTTCACTCGGCTCTGGAGGAGTCGCGGGTGCACCCTCTTCTTTCTTCTTGAGGGTATTCATCGCTTTAATAACCATGAATATCACGAATGCAACGATAACAAAGTCGACAATCGACTGGATGAACTTGCCATACGCAATAACCGCATCCCCCATCGTGAATGCGAGCCCGGTAAAGTCGACACCATGAAGAATTGCTCCCATGAGCGGGGTGATAATGTTATCGACAAGCGATGACACGATTTTGCCAAACGCTGCACCAATAACGACAGCGACAGCGAGGTCGACGACATTGCCACGCATCGCGAATGCTTTGAATTCATTCAATAATGATTTCATATATTTCTTCTTTTAATAAATAATGAATAACTTTCCGACAACTCTCTTCTATTCCATTTAAGGAAACAGGAGGTTTGCAATGTAAAAACCCAGCCCCGCTCCAATTATGAGCGTGAACACGATGACAATAATAAAGTCATTTTTGTCCATGTGTATAGTGTACCAAAAAGTGGGTTTTATAATAAGGCCTACAGAATGGCTTTTGTCCACAGCTTTTTTTGACTCGTTCCTCTTGATATGTTATAAACATGCCTTCGCACATGGTATGCGAATGTTCAAAATCAAAAAATGAGGGACGTGAATTGGAACAAATTATTGAAGTTGTACTAGAAAAGACCCGAGAACATTGGGAAATCGAATCGAGAGTGAACGTGTGTGGTCACCAAGGTCATGTACGGGAGACTATCATGGAACAAGGAAAGGGATGCGAACATGATGCAACTCTTTGATTCAATTTTCCTCTGGCTTCCGCTCTCGATTCCGTTTGTGGTTTTTTTCGTAATTGGACTTTTCTGGGTGACATACTTTGTCCGAATCCGTCTCGTACGGCGACACGAACAAAGACATCACCAAGAAATTCGCGAGCAGATTTCCGCCCTCGGCGCCGACATGTGCCCGCGACCAATCGCGTCATATCAACCCGGGGACTGACCTCCCTCCCAAAACGGTCAACGGCATGCGCAAGCATGCCGTTTTTTATTGGGCGACGTCGTGGAGTGAGAAATGGGACGGGACCCATTCTGCAAGAGGTTGTCAGCTCGTCAGAGCCACAACCTGAACAGTGAGACAAGCTGGGAGCTTGTTGCAAGACTCATTGAGGACTTTTGTGAACGAAGTGAAGAAAAGGTCCAATGAGTGGACAGTTCCTGTATGGAATCTGTATAGAGATATTAGAACTGTGTTTGAGCGGTTGGATGATATAAGTATCTATATTCCAGTGTTTCAAATAGAACTTGTTTGAATTACTCCACCTTACTGTTCACTATTTCCTTCTCTCTCGCGAATCAATGTAACGCTCCAGCGCCTCTTTTGTAGAAAGCCAATTTCTACCCTCTTTGTGCGCTTCGAGTTTTCCTGTTCTTGCAAGTAGATTAAGGTACTTTGCTGAATACGGTGTCCCTTTGCTCAAATCGAGTAGAGAATAAAACTGCTCGCGTGTTTTATGCATCGGAGTGAGGACTTTCAAGTAAATATCGAGCGACCGCTCTACTGCTTGCGCAATGAACACAACGAGTGGTGCATACTCACCCTTATCAGCGAGTGCAAGAACGCGATAATATTTTTTTCGGTCATTTTTTAGAATGATGACGAGAGGATATCCGTTTTGTAAAAGAAAGACATTCATGGACAAACGTGCTGTTCTACCATTTCCATCAAAAAACGGATGGATGTGCACCATACGGTGATGGAGGAGCGCTGATAGTTCAACGGGATGGAGTTTTGTTTTTTCTTTTCTTAGCCAATCTATCAATTCACTCATCAACGCAGGTACTTGAATTGCTTCTGGTGGTTTATGGTCAGTTCCGGTAATAAGGACGTTGCTCGTACGATATTTTCCTGCCCACTCCTTTTCAGTATCGAGGACAACGAGTTTGTGTAAGGTACGGACAAGGTGTTCAGAAAACGTATGCTGTTTACCCTTATCGATCAAATCAAATACGAACGACAACGCCTCGGTATGGTTCTTTGCCTCAAGATGGTCTTTGAGTGGTTTCCCTTTTATGGTTATGCCTTCGCTAATGACCAGAAATGTTTCTTTAAGTGTCAGACTGTTTCCCTCGATGGCATTTGAGTTATACGTCATCTCAAGCTCAAATTGCTCTCGTAGTTTTTTCACCGCAGTAACAGGAAGCGGACGCAGTTTATTGAGCGCTTCCTTCTTTTTTTCTATCCTCTGTATTAATCCTTCATTCAAGTACATATTTCTTAATATGGTTTATAGCTATTTTTATAGTATACCATATTAAGAAATATGCACAACTCAAGTTGAGTTAACTTCAGTTCCCCATTCTCACTGGAGGTAGGTTTGGCTAGAACCAAAGTGTCCCCTGTTTAGGGGACATTTTATTTATTTTCTTGTTTGGGCGGCTACCGGGAATCGTCCCGCTTTTTCTAAACTCACTTCGTTCGTTAAGAACGCTGGACGCGGCTCGCCGGCCCAAAGGGTCCCCGGCTCCGCCGTTCGATTCCCGGTAGCCGCTCCAAACGCCAACGACCCGCACACTTTCGTGTGCGGGTCGGGCGATTTGGGCGGCTACCGGGAATCGAACCCGGACGATCGGCTCCACAAACCGAGGTTCTACCACTAAACTATAGCCGCCATGTGGTGGCATATTTATAGCGGTTTTTTGTGAAAAAGTCGAGGTGCTACGCTTTGATGAAGCGCACATGTTCATCAAGTAGTATCCCCTCTCTGAAAGCCTGACCTATTACACTCGGAAGAATCTGTATCTGGTCAGATGGATCCGCCCAGATAACTTCTGCTAATTCAAACGCGTGTGTTTTCTCTTTCTCTTCATGATTAAGGTAATCACTTCCATTTTCTATTTCAAAGAAAAATTCAACAGACTGAATGCTTTCTGAATTCACAAAGGTATACACATAAAGCAGTCTTCCCACAACAGGCTCGACGCCGAGTTCCTCAACAAGTTCTCGATACATACATTCTTTTGGGTCTTCCCCAAAATCGAGGTGGCCCCCGGGGAGTGCATAAAAAGTGCCTCCATGGGAATTTTTAACAAGTAGGAGTTTTTCATCATGAAGTATGACTCCCCGACATCGTATTTTAAATTGTTGCATATCCAACAAATATACATGAGAAATGTATCCACAAAAAGAAAGGCACCTATTGCTAGGTGCCCAGTGAGTTGTCGGCATATCTTTGGGCGAATTCGGCGGAACGTCATTGAACAAATTTGCGTAGTATTCTCGATACGATTCGTTGCACCAAAACGTATGGGCGTTTACAAATCGATCGTATGCAACAATGAGTTCAGTAAGTAAGCGACACCCCGTATCCGAAAGGCCAACATACACCCCCGGATTCTCTGTGCGCCACTCAATGAATGCATCGCGTGCCATAAGCATGGTCCGCTCCATTTTGTACATCTGGAATATCTGGCGCGCAACAACGGCAAGGACAAGAAAGTAACTTACCTTCATGAGTACTTCAAATGCTTGCTGACTCACGATTCATCTCCTTAAAGAAATCTGAGAATGACTATAGCAAATATATCCAGCATGGGAAGTGTCAGATTTTTCAAGTCCTTTGACCAATTTAAAAAGCCCGAAATGAATCGGACTTTTTAAATCTCGGGCGCAGCTCACTAAGTCTTTTTCGTTCACTCAAAAGACTAAGCCTGAAACAGTACCCCGCACTGTTTCAGCTACCCTGGCTCACTCGTGGCAAAGCCACATCGCTCCGCCTCACAAAACGAGAAAACCATCCGCAGGGATGGTTTTCTTCTCGTTTTGTGCCCAGGAGAGGACTTGAACCTCCACGTCTTTCGACATACGCACCTCAAGCGTACGCGTATACCAATTCCGCCACCTGGGCGTCTATTTGTCAACCCCAGTGATTTTTAATGCTTTCTCGCTTTTTTTCCTCTTTCGAGATAAGCAGATCACTGAGTCACTATAATACATGCTTTTTAGAATTTTCAAAGACTCTTTCTTTGCATACCGAAGCTGTCCACATCCCCTTTTTTTACTATCCGAGATATGTCCTCGTATTTTAAGTCGAGCAAAGATCTCATCTTGAATCCAAGCGAGAAAAACTGGACTTGAAGAAGCGAGTGCAATGTAAAACATAAAACTTGATTTCCAACGTGGGTCCCAGTATGAATAAAAGGATCCATCCCCATCAAAACACCCACGAAAGAAATCAAAGAAATATTTTTTCGGGATATATACCTTCCCTAATGTCTTTGATTTGTGAGGAGTTAGACCTATCTTGAGTAAGAACTTGTAAAACAGCACATCGCTAAATTGGACACGTTTTCCCTCTCTATTAAGTCCTGGATTTTTCTTTCCAAAAAACACCTCAATGGAAAGTGCCCTGTTGAAATTCAAGAGTTGTTCATAATCGTTCGATGTAAGGTCAATGTGTCTTCCATCGTTCAGAAGACAGCCGTCTGTTGCCAACAGCCCTATAGCATACGCAAAATCATGTGACCACTTAATCTTTACCTTCCCCTTTGGTTTTGGTCCACGTAGTCCCATATCGCATAATAATATCTCAAGTATGTAGAACCCATCTCACATTGAACCGCATAAATTATAGACTCAGAGAATTGAGTGCTTGGCTTCTCTCGTGTTCAAAACAACGGCTACGACAGGTAACGGCTCAAACTCGTCATATTGGTATATGCCTCGTTTTGCGCCGACCTGTCTCGCTCGTGTTTTGTACACGATAGTTCGCCATTCAATATGAGATGGGTTCTAGCGTCTACCAATTATATTTCCACATCTTTGTGCCGGAGAACTAAAAAGCGCGGCCTGTGGGCCGCGCTTTTTAATTCAAAATTCTAAATTATTTTGTTTCTTCTGCTGGTGCAACTTCTGGAGCTGCCTCAGTTGTAGGTTCTGCCTCGGGAGCTACTTCCGCAACTACTTCAGTTGCTTTTGCCTCTTCAGCTGCTTTCGCATCTGCTTCAGCCTTCGCTGTTGCTTCTGCTGCAGCCTGTGCATCGGCGAGTGCCTTTGCTTCAGCTTCAGCGACTGCTACACGAGCTGCTTCATCTTTCGCATTTTGCTCTCGTTCTGCTGCCATCTCTGTTTCAGATTCTGATGAGAGTGACATGAGTCGCATGCGACGCATCTGTCGGCGAATTTCTCGTGCTACCTTCTCGCGAATGTAGTAGAGCTTTGCGCGTCGAACTTTACTACGCTTTACAATCTCAATCTTATCGATGAGTGGAGAGTAGAGGGGGAAGATTTTCTCAACACCAATACCATCAACCACCTTACGTACCGTGAAGGTTGCTCCTGGCTCGTTGCCATGCTTTCGTCCGAGGACGAGTCCTTCAAAGACCTGAAGACGGGTCTTCTCCTTGTCCTGAATCTTCTGGTGTACACGCACGGTATCCCCTGCCTTAACGCCGAGGTTCTTTCGATCCTCCATGTTAACCGGAGAAATGTTGATTCCTGTAAGTATTGGGTTCATGATAATAGTTTAAATATTGAGCTTCTTCGTTTGGCACTACTATAAAAAGAGCGCCTAAAAGCGTGCTGTACTCTAACATAAGAAGCTTTACACCGCAATCAGCGTGCTTGCAACCTCAAAATCGTTAGGGAGCGGAGCGAGAAAAGAATTCTCTTCACCGCTTGGAAGCACAATTCTGAGTCCGTACGCATGAAGTGCCAAACGAGTAAATCCTAGATTTTCTCCCTTAAGCAGTTCATCAGGTGCATAGAGTGCATCCTGAACAATTGGCTTTCCAATCGCCTTCATATGCACACGAATTTGATGGGTGCGGCCTGTCTTCGGTAAAATCTTAAGATAGGCATGCGTCTTGGTCTGACCAATAAGTTCCCAGTCAGTAATTGCATCACGGAGTGTCCCGCGCGCACCACGTTGCGCTGACCGAAGCCTAAAGTCTTTTGTGCTCCGTCCAATAGGGCGGTCAACGGTTCCCCATTTTTCCTTCATCACCCCATACACAAACGTACGATATTCTTTCTTGATGAGATGCTGGTGAAACTGGTACTTGAGATGTTCGAAAGCCTCTTGAGTTTTTGCAAGTATGAGCACCCCTGACGTGTCCTTATCGAGACGATGTACCACGCCTGAGCGCTCGAGCGGAGTGCCATCTTGTGCGAAGCCTTGCTCGCCAACCCCGCGCGCCAAGGGCGCGCGGTCAAGAAACCAGTCAACCACAGTTTCTTCCACTTTCCGACCGTCATTATGCACCATGAGCCCTGACGGCTTATTAATCACCAGAACAAGGTCGTCCTCGTAGAGTACGGTAATATCCTTTGCAAGTTTAGACGCCGTTCCGACGTTGTCGTTTTCCATATTCGTCTAGAATACCCTTAAATTCGGTTTCTCCAAAGTCGGGCCAGAGCGTCTTCGTGAAAAAGAGCTCGCTGTAGGCAGATTGCCAGAGAAGAAAATTTGAGAGACGCTCTTCGCCACTTGTGCGAATAATGAGGTCTGGGTCGGGCATTTCGTTCGTCCACAGTAGTTTTTCAAATGATGATTCAGTTACTTCCTTACCTTCAGCCACCGCTCGATTCACCGCAGAGAGTATTTCTGCACGCCCTCCATAGGAAAGCGCGAGCCAAACGGTAAGTTCGGGGTCCTGAACTGACTCTTTCTCAACTTGGTTCATTCCTTTTTGAAGTTCATTTTCAAATCGTTCTCGTTCTCCAATGAATCTGATGTTAATTTTCTTGTTGGTATTTTGGTGCGTTTGCTTAAGTTCATTAAGCGCATACTGGAAAAGGCTCATGAGTCCCACAACTTCTTCCGTCTGCCGCATCCAGTTTTCGGTTGAGAAGGCATAGCACACCATGTGTGGGATATGCGCATCATGCACCGCATCAATGGTTGCTTTGAGGGTCTCGTATCCTTTCATATGACCTTCTGCAACACTCATGCCGTGTGCTTTTGCCCAACGTCTGTTGCCATCCATGATGAAACCGACGCACTTCGGTATTTCATATTGAGTGTCCATGATGAATATAGAACTAACTTCAGGAGATAAAGTTTGCAGAACGCTTCTCCACTAGATTCTGTTATTGAGAAATTAATTTAAACTCATCAAATTGTTCTGTAGGGGTTCGCCAATCAACGGAAATACTTTCAACAAAGGAAAGTACTGACCCCGTCTGCAAATCTTCTGTCGCAGCCTTGAGGTCGTCAGGAATTCCTTGAAATACAATCTCAACCGCACCGTCTTCTCTGTTCTTCACCCATCCTGTGAGTCCTCGCTCGAGTGCAATTTTTTCAACAAAATCACGGTAGCCAACCCGCTGAACTTTTCCAAACACGATGCAGTAAATTTCTGTGAACATAACTATAAATTTCCCCACAATGCTTCCATCCATCCATTGATGTGCAGTTTTAACTTTGTATCACAAACAATAATTGCAAAAGTTCCATAAGGTAAAGTGTCATTTTTCAATCGGTTTCTGTTCTTTTGTACTGTTGTCTTAAAAAATTGCGATTTTGGTATTTCAGACACCCTAGACCAGTACCGTTCAATTTTTTTCTGTGGCATATGTTCATGAATATACACATGACCGCGAAACTTTTCAACAGGAACTTTACAAATGACCTTTAAAAATTTCATCATGATCTTAATCATGTTTGGGTCTGTGTTAGTAATCTCAACTACACTTCTTTTCTTTTTTGTTCCCTCTCCCCAATAAAGTGCTGTCCCGACACAGAATAAATCCCGTTCAGAAATATGACCGACAGACTGTCGCGCTTCGTCTATTATTATTTGTCTTTCCGCTTCGCTTTTATGTAATCTAGAACTTCTTCTTTTTTCTACAGCAGCACGAGTATACGGTGCTTCTCTCAGTGTTTGCATATGAGTTTTGCTCAGAGGAATCTTTGAAACCCATAAGCTTACACTCCCTTTTGAGACCTCGAGAGTCTCAGCAATATAGTTCATCGAGAACCCTTTTTTTCGCAAGCTAACAGCCTGCAATTTCTTTTCTTGTTTCATATGTTTGTATACAGTATACAACTCTGAGGTCCAATTATCTACTGTCATGTGAGTAAGTTCACTTACATATTGCACAATCAAAAATTTTCAGCTATGCTAGCCACTGTTCTAGGGCGATTAGCTCAGTTGGTAGAGCAGGATATTTACACTATCAAGGTCAGGAGTTCGAGTCTCTTATCGCCCACAAAGAAAACCCGCATTCGTCTGAGTGCGGGTTTTTGACTGGGCGATAAGCAAAGTGTCTTCACACTTTGCGTAGAGACTCGAAAAGAATTTGTATATTTTTGCTCCCCATAATGCAAAAATTCAAATTCTCGGGTAGGAAAAAGTTATGAATGTAATGAATTACTTTTTGACACCGAGTCTCTTACCGCGCACCAACATAAAAACACCAGACGCCTGTCTGGTGTTTTTATGTTGGTGCCTCGACCAGGAATCGAACATTACATGTTCAGTACACCTTGACGCTATTTTTTCAAAATAGCTGGCAAGGTCTTCGATTCATCCTCCTGTTTTCTAAAGAAAACAGTTGCGGATAGTCAAGGCACAAAATACAAAAACCGTCCACAAGGACGGTTTTTGTATTTTGTGCCTCGACCAGGAATCGAACCTGGAATAACGGCTTAGAAGTCCGCAGTTATATCCATTTAACTATCGAGGCATTGCTATATCGTACTATGTTCGATTCCTTCACGGAATCTTTCATTACTGAACCAAACGAGGAAAAGTGAAAGTTTATTTTCACGTTTTCCGAGTGCCGGTTTAGAAAGCTTTGCTTACATGAACTGTTTAGGTTCTATGATATTTTTCGTTGCCTCAAAATATCGAGAACCTTCTTGAATAGTCTCCCAGACTATCTCGTCTTACAGACGCTGTTCAGGTTGTATGACAATTTCTTCCTTTGGTCGAAACTGTCGACAACCTCCTCAAACTATTCCCCGAATAGTTTGAGCCTGTCAAACGGCTTAGAAGTCCGATAAAACATGCTCCCAGCATGTTTTATTATCCAATTTAACTATCGAGGCGGACGCTATTCCACAACTGGTGCAGTCATGGCATCACTACTGTACTGTTCTCCCTCCTCCTCTGCAAGCCTTTCTTCTTCTTGGTTCTGCACTTGAATTGTAGGTGCTTGCGCTCCTTCTATGTTCTGAGTATCGCTGCGAAGTTTTTCAAACATCGCTTTGTTTTCTTCGTATTGACTCAAGATAGACTCAACCTCTTTCTGTTTATACTCAACGGTCGCTATTTCACCTGATTCTTGAATTGGTTCTTCCTTAAGTTGCACATAGAAGTGATACCCAAGATATAAAGCGGTACATAAGAAAACAACAGTGGAAACGCTAAGGCCCATCATCCAGTCTCGCTCTGGGTGAATTTCTTTTTTCTCTCCCAAAGAGACTCGCGGCCTCATTCGCTTTTTAAACATCTGGAATATATTTATTTCCTTGTTCATATTTTTTTGTATTTTGTCACATGTAACACAAACACACCTTTCCACACATTACCAGTTTCACTATTCCCTGCCCGAGAAAGTAGTACACTCTCAACAGAAGACTTATACGGAAGTGCCTCAAGCAACTGAAGAATATGAAGTACACCCTGTTCGCTTCCTTCGACCTCAAGGTTTAATACGAGTGTTTCAAAGGAAGCTTTATTGGTAATAACATCAATTGAATTCGTCTTTACCGTGATTCCTTGTCCTTTTCCTAAAGATTCAATCAGAGAAAGGAATTCGACAACACTTTCGTCGGGAAGGACGAGCTGTGCGAGCGCCATACGCTCACTTTCAGTTTCTGACACAAGTCGCTCCATTGACGCAAGTCGGTTGTCTCGCATTTTTGCATCAAAAACTTTTTTTTCCTGTGAATGCAGTGTCGACTCATGTCGTGTAAGCAAATATTGAAACCCTACAAAAACAAAGACGCTGAGGAGACATACTCCTCCTGCGATGCCTGCTAGTATTTTTGTGCGTGTGTGTACCATAGCTATTTCGTTATACTCTTAAGTGAAATGGTAATCACAAATGGCAAATCAACATCTCGGGCTAAATCAGAAATTGGGACAGTGACATTTTCAAAAAATGGTGACCGCTCTAGTGTTGACTTAAGCAAAATGAGGTCTGCTCGTGTTCGTGCTTCACCCTGAAGTTGGACTGAATCAACTACCCCTATTGTACGTTCAAATGAGATTGCTTTGAACTGTGTTGCGGGTGTTCTTGCATCATTAAGTGCATTAAGAATAGTTGACATGCTCACGTATGAAATAGACTTTGAGAGTGTTTCGATAAGGCTATTTGCTTCAAGTATCTTTGACTCAGCTGCTTTGTACTTGATTTCAATTTCATCATTTTTTTTATCCTCTTCGGTGAGTGAGACGAGTTGTGAATGAACGAGCACATACGTCGGAATGAGGAGGAGTGATAGAACAATGCAAAGACCCGAGAGGAGAAAGCCCCAAACTGTGAGGACACGCAGCCAGTATTCACGAGTTAATGTTTTGCGCGCTTTTGGTGAAAGAAGGTTTATCATGTTACATAAAATCGGTGAGCGCGAGTCCTATCGCGGTTGCATATCCATATGAGTATCGTTCAGTTATTGGAGGTACGTATGTTTCGAGCGAAAATGCATTTTGCCACACCTGTGCTCGCTCGGCTTCAACCCCGAGCGTGTGCGTCAATTGCTCAGGTAAACCAAGCAAATTTGAACTTCCTCCACAGAGAATAATCTTACTCAACTCTCTTCCCTCTCGATCAATATCTCGCGTGTTCCAGTATTGAATACGAATACTGAGTTCATCAACCAGTGTTGCGATGCTCTTTTGCAACACTGAATACACTTTTTCATTGCCGGGCATATTGCGAAGACCTTTTGTATTTTTTATAACCGTAAGTTCTGCCTCAGGCAAGTCACCCAACTCTTTTCGGAGCGCAGCGCTCATTTCGAGACCACACACGTCAATGGTTGATGTGTACATGAGTGCACCTTTGTGCACAATACCAACTCCCGTTCGCGTTTTTCCAAAATCTACAATCATGTATGTTCCTGAAAGATCGCGTGGCACCGATGCGCGGGCAATTGCTTCAGCTTCAATTTCAAATGAAATTGGAATGAGTTTTGAACTCACACATGCTTCGTTATAGGCATCAATTGTTTCTCTCGAATACACGGCCACCGCAGCACGAAAGTCGCCGGTTTCTTTGTCTTTTCCTACAATATGATAATCAAAGTAAGCATCGCGTGGTGAAAGTGGGACATTCTCTTCAAGTTTAAATTCGAGTTGTTCTCGAACACCTTTTGCTGGCGTCTCCCGCGCAATCGTTGTTTCAAAGAGGTAGGCACGCTCTTCAGGAAGCGAAATGCGCACATATTCTGCACCACACGTTTCTTTCACCCCGGTGAGCACATGTACGAGCTGTTTTAAATCTTTCACATTTCCACGCTCAAGACTCCCAGCCGGAATATCAACGTCCCCCCAGTACTTTAGAAAAAGATTTGTATCATGGGAGTGCTTTCGTTCAAACTGAATGTATTTAAGTGATGTATCAGAAATATCAATACCTACACTCGGAAACGAAATGTAGTGAGGCGGTGGAAAAATACTTTGTAGTGTCGAAAGAACACGCATATGGAAATGTATGCCTCCATTATACGGGGTTATACAAAAAAAGTATGACCGGAATGTTAATCTCTCGGATAGAGCCCCCCCCACCGGCGCCTCCGCCAGCTGGCGGAGGCGCCGGTGGATTTGTCCTACTTCAACTTCGTCCCATTCGGGAGGTCACTTGTCGGACTGAGGAGCGCAAGCGTGCCCTCGTGCACTCCTGCAAGAATCATCCCCTGGCTTTCAAATCCACGAATAACGCGCGGTTCAAGATTGGTAATATAAGGGAACTTCTTTCCGACGAGCGTCTGTGGGTCTTCGAGATATTCCCGTATGCCCGAAAGAATTTGTCGGGGGACACTTGTTCCTTCTGCATTAACCTCGCCCACGTCCACCATGCATCTGAGGAGCTTATCCGCATCTTCAACAACTTCCACTGAAAGCACTTCTCCAATGCGAATTTCAACTTTTGCAAAATCGTCGTATTGAATCATATTATTGCTTTGATTGGTTTCTCATAATATAGCTATTCAAAATAATAGATGCTGCAGCGGCATCAGTATGCTCAGTCTTTCCTTGAAATCGCTTTGCCTCTTGCGTTGTGTACTGCTCCGGCTCAAGTTCAATTGGTAAGCCGACGGCGAGTGTGAGGTCGAGCATGAGTTCTTCGACGCGTGCATGAATCGCATTTGCTTCCCCTTCACGATTGAGTGAGTGCCCAATGACAATTTTCCCAACTTTTTCTGTCGCAACAATTTTTTCGATGTTCTTCAAAAGTGCATCGTCGTTTGGAAGCACTTTATGTGGAAAAGCCATCATGCCCTTGTCGTCAGTTAGGGCAATCCCCACTCGCTTTGAACCGTAATCAATTCCCATGAGTCTCATGTGTGATAGCATACCATGATTGGTTTTTCGTGCTATTTCTGATACTATCTTTCTGCACAAGAAACGGGGAGGAGTCGCATAGTTGGTCTAGTGCAGCGGTCTTGAAAACCGCCAGGGTGAAAGCCCTCGGGAGTTCGAATCTCCCCTCCTCCGCTCGTACAAAAATCCACCTTTTGGTGGCTTTTTTGTTGAGTGGAGGAGAGCATGCAAACTACTTTGCATGTGTGGGAGATTCGAAAACGCAACGTATATTTTCTGATCCCACTATAAAGAAAATACTTTACGTCGGGCAGGTAATTCTTATGAGCGTTAGCGAATTAGAATTGGATCCCAAATTTCCCCTCCTCCGCACACAAATCCCAATGTCTTGAGTTGGCTCATGCATGTACGTGATACAATATACGCATGTCAGAAGAAGTATTACGTGCCGTCACGTGGGAAGCGCCCGAACACCGTCATATTGAAAAAAGTGCCGACTGGTATTGGGCTCTCGGAATCGTTGCAGTTGCGGCTGCAGTTGCGAGTATTCTTTTTAGAAATACACTTTTTGGTATTGTGATTTTGCTTGGCGCAAGCACCATGGTGGTCTTTTCTCATCGCAAACCAAAGATGATGTCGTTTGGTGTCTCCTCACGAGGAATTCTGGTTGGTAATGATCTCTACCCTTTTACCACCCTTGAGTCATTCTTTATTGATGAGGATCATCCACAAGGTCCACAACTTTTGATTAAATCGAAACGCCTCTTTATGCCACTTATCATCCTCACTCTCCCTGAAGAATTCATTGATGATATCGAGGATATGGTGGCACCCCGCATCCCCGAAGAACACCTTGAAGAACCTTTTGCGCACCGCCTACTGGAGTTTTTTGGATTTTAATGTATTCTGTCGTGACGCGTGGGTTCACGCGATTTCATTTGCTCTCATAGTTTAATGGATAGAATTTAGGTTTGCGGTACCTACGATCCAGGTTCGATTCCTGGTGAGAGCACAAATTACAAAAGGCCAGACAGAAGTCTGGCCTTTTGTAATTTGTGCTCGAAAGAAAACAACGTTTTCGTCCAGGAATCGAAAAGGTTGAGTATATCGCACGGAGCAAAGCGAGTACGATACGAAACCTGTACCGTCCCCGTAGGGGAAGATTCCTGGTGAGAGCACAGTCTGGGAGACTGTGCGTCAGGAATCGAAAAGGTTGTCGATAATTTTGGGTTTACGAAAAATTATCATACAACCTCAACCGTCCTTGTAAGCAAAGCTTTCTTGAACGGCACTTGGAAAACGTGAAAGTAAACTTTCACTTTTCCTCGCTTGACTCAGTAATGAAAGATTCCTGATGAAATGGAATGATTGCGTGTAATTATCCGTATAATTTACTATGGGAGCCAATCCCTACAAATTGAATGAAGTCACTTTCCACAAAAACATACACTGCTCGAATGTCCCCGGTCACGTTGATGCTAAAGTGATTTTTTAGTTTTCCCGTGAGCTCATGATTTCGTAAAGAAATATCGTTTGGATTTTTTACAAATTTTTGTAATGCAATTATTGCTTTATTTCTGGTTGTTTTTGGGAGCTTAGAAAATTCTTTTTCAAATCGTTTTGAAGAAGTGTATCGCATATTCTAAAGTGATCGAAGGTGCTTGATAAAATCATCAGCACTCATTGGAACAACCTTCCCTGCCTCATATTCTGCTCGTGCTTCTTCAACAAGACTTATGAGATATGGTGTTGGTCGATACTCATTTGCAGAAAACGTAATTTCTTTATCACGCACAAACTGCTTCAAAAAAGCATTCATGACGGTACTGAGTGGTACACCCAGTTCACCTGCAACCTTCTGTGCATCAGCTTTAAGCTTTTTATCTGTTTTTATGTTTAGAATTGTGTGTGTGTTCATATACCAAAGTATATACTTTGGTATTATTATGTCAATATGATTAAATTGACTGACCCCCTGTTTCCGAGATGCTCGCTCTCAAAAATTATGGCATTATGGATGTGCCCCGACACGGGCAGGACAATGAAACAGTGCCCCGCACTATTTCATTTCCCAAGTTTTAAATAAAAGTGCGGGTGAGAAAGTGCAGTGCACTTTCGCAAGAGGTTGTCGACAGTTTGAGAATACGAAAACTGTCATACAACCTGAACAGTTCCTGTAAGGAATCGTTCAGTGGCAGGACGCTGAGAAAATGCACTGCATTATCTCAGTTCCTAAACCTTGAGTAGGAATGTGCGGGATTCGTTTAGTGGTAGGATGATGAAATAGTGTCCCACACTACTTCATTTCCCAAGTTTTAAATAAAAGTGCGGGTATCGTTCAGTGGTAGGACGATTGCTTCCCAAGCAATAGACGCGAGTTCGATTCTCGCTACCCGCACTTTGATTTAAAACAAGCAGCAGACACGAGTTCGATTCTCGTATCCCGCACATTATTACTCAAGGCGCGCAATAGACGCGATTTCGATTATCGCTACCCGCACTTTGATTTAAAACAAGCAGCAGACACGAGTTCGATTCTCGTATCCCGCACATTCCTACTCAAGGCGCGCAATAGACGCGAGTTCGATTCTCGCTTTCTTACTGAAACTGTTTAGGTTGTATGACATATCCTCGCAAGCTCGTATATGTCGACAACCTCTTGCGACAGTCCGCAGGACTGTCTCACCCGCACACATCAAAAAAACCAGACAGGAGTCTGGTTTTTTTGATGTGTGCGGGTCTTTACTTAGCTGTCTTCTTCACCGCAATCATGAGTCGTGATTTCTTTCTTGAAGCAGTGTTTGGCTTGATGATGCCTCGTTTCGCTGCTTTATCAATTGCTTTGTATACCTTCGGCATAAGGGCTTCTGCTTCTTTGGTTTCACCTTTCTCAACATGGGTACGTACTTCCTTTACCATGTCGTGGAGTTCATTCTTTCTGCGTACGTTGAAGACCTTCTTATGAAGGGATGAACGGTGTGCTTTTTTTGCTCCTTTTGTGATGGCCATGCTAATGTGTTATTACGTTACCTTAACTTGATTATATAATGCTTTCCTAATGCCTTACAGGCACTGTTCAGGTTGTATGATATTTTTTCAAAATATCGACAACCTCTTGCGAAGTGACATTGTTTCACTTCTCACTTCATTGCGACGAAGGAAGTCTAAATGACTGCAAAACGTACTATTTGTCTTATAAGTAGCCGTCACTATACCCTCTAAAATCAAAAAACGCAACGGGTGGTTGCGTTTTAAGTCGGCTATTCTAATTCTCCCACGCAGATGGAATGACACCAACCGATCGTACCGCAGAGAGGGTTAGACAATCGAGTCTGAAGGTGGTTTGTGCAAGAATCGGGATAGGAGAAGCAGAAGTATTTCCAGTCTGGGATGTGAGCGGGTCTAAGGTGTACCCGTTCGTTCCCGTTATGCTGCAGTCACTGAAGTTTTCGCTTCCGGTGTCCCAGGTAAGAATTACTTTCTCTGGGTCGGGAGATACGTCGGGGTCTGGTAGACGAACAACTCTTTTGTCTGCGGTGAGTGTTGGTGCGGTGAATCCGATATTGAATATTGCATTAATTGGTATGTCTACAAAATCATACAGGTTGGTGCACTTGAGTGAGTACGTGTACGGTGCTAACGCGTAGAATAGTGGTGCTGTTAATCTTGTTTGTACTCCACTTATTGGAACGTTGAGCCAATCGCCTTCGGCGCCACCACCCCACGCAACGGGGATAATGTCACACGCATCGGTATTCTTAACTTCCCAACTAATATTAATGCTTTCATTATTATTATTGAGGACACTCGGTGTTGCCCATATTCTGCCCCATGGTCGTGGGGTGACCGTGACAGATTGTATGAGACTGTCTATTCCTCCATTCGTACACTGCAGGTTGTATGTTGTCGGTGCGGTGAGGTTGCCCGTTACTTCTATACCGCCATTTATATTTTTGCTTCCGCTCCAATCTCCCGTAGCGGTGCATGAGGTCACCGCTCCGGTTACCGTCCAGGTGAGGGTGACCGCAGAGTTATACGTGGGATTTATGCTTGAAGCGGTGAGTGTGACGGTGGGGATTCCACACACTGAGGCGGTGGTTATGTTCACCGGAGGATTTGTCCATCCGGATGGTCCGTTACTGTTTACAGCCTGAACACGATAACTATGTAACGAGCCCACCGAAAGATTTGGGTCACTATACGAGTTTTTGTTACCAGCATCTACTACCACGCCATCAGCTTCAATGTTGTATCTCGTTGCCCCTGGTGATGCGGTCCACGCAAGGTCGACTGCTTGACCGGAACATGTCTGGCCTGCCTGCAGGTTGGTTGGAACTAGTGGGGGTCGCGCGGCCATATTCACCGTCACGCTCACCGTCGTCGTTCCTGTAATGTTGCCACAGGCAACGGTAAAGACGGTGGAGTTACCCATCGTTGGTTCGGTAATGGTGTTGTCGGTACCACTCAGTCCCGAGACGACGAAGTCTGGAGCACCAGCGGTTTTCGTGCAGGCGACGGCGCCCGTTCCGCTCCACGTGAGCTCAACACTGTCTCCCGTGATGATGTTCTTCGTACTGGGGCCAGAGACACAGTTTGCACCACCCACGTCACAGGCGCTCAGGGTAACGGTGGGCAGAGCACACGCGCCTGCGGTCGTCACCGATCCTGAGGTAGGTGAGTTCGCAGACTGT
>CAZQIF010000006.1:0-40066 GCA_964593375.1 uncultured Candidatus Saccharibacteria bacterium
GCCGAAAAAGGAAACCCCGGTCGCAGCGATAGCGGAGGCCGGGGAGGAGGTCATTTCTGCCATGTCATATTGAATTTAACTCAGAATCTAATAAGCCATCATTTTCAAATTACCTTTATCATCTGCTATAGCACAGAACAAAAGTAATTTTATAACCCTGGATTTCGGTTCGCGCGCCGGAATGACACCGATTTGGAGGTTCGGTCTCTAAAAGGAACAAAAAAAGCCACTTTCTGGGCTAGCTTTTTGACGGTATCCACATCTTGTCGTATGGAAAAACTAGGAGTAGACTATTGGTAATTGAGGTTACGGGGAAAGTATCTCGAATGATTGTTCTTTTGGGTGTTTTATAGTGAAAACACAAGGCAATCCACAAAAAAATTGGACCATTATTAATTTATTAAAGGGGGTAATTAAACATATATACCTATGAATTTTATTAAACGCGCATTTTCGCCAGTCCAGCAAATGCTTGCTGCGGTGGCTATTTTTGCGATGGTACTTTCGCTCGTGTACGGAGCGTTTCCGACACAGTCTGTTTCGGCGACCCCTCAGGACACTATTAGCTATTGTCACGCACCTTCAGGTGATGGTGATAAGGCACAGAAGCACATGGACGAACCAACAGCATCATGGAATGGACACGATGGCCATGATGGTGATTTTTTAATTCTTACACAAGAAGATGAAGATCGCTGCGATGCTCTCGTTGAGGGAGATGACGAAGGTGATGATGAGGACTGTGACGATGATGAATCAGATGACTGCGATGACGAGGGAGATGACGAAGGTGATGATGAGGACTGTGACGATGATGAATCAGATGACTGCGATGACGAAGGAGATGACGAAGGTGATGATGACTGTGACGAAAATGAAGGTGACCTAGAAAGAAATGGTCAACAGTACCAAGGAGATGGATGTGACAACAACGATGATACAGACGGTGAAATAACCATTGTTGCACACAAAATTGTTTGTACTGATGAAGCGGACCTTCCAAATTGGGGTTCTGCGGGTGGACCAAATATTACGAGTTCAACCGCAGCAGATTGGGTAGCGGGACACGAAAGTTGCGACCTTGTTTCAGGATGGGATTTTGAGTGGGTCGCAAATAATGAAACTACTGACCCCGGAGACACACTCATTGGTGTGGCCGGAGGTGATTGGAGAACATTTGGTTCTACAGATACAAATGGTAAGACCGAGACAACAATCACTGAGAGCACACTTAATGGAGAATCAAAAATTTGGCTCCGCGAGGTGCTTAAAGCTGGATATATTCCATTTACCCACGAAGCAAATCCAGACAACTCTAATGCAGTAAGTGCTGAGTTTTACTGCAATAACGATGTCATTAACTATGACAACTATGAGTGGATTGATGGGATTCAGTTTGGACACAATAATTATGGACAAGACGCACGACACATGGATACCCCTGATACGTATCATTGCGTCGCGTGGAATGTTCTTAAAGAAACTCCTAAACTTTGTACGGTCACACTGGTGAGCGATACGAACACAACGGTTGTTGAAAAGGCAAACGCGAACGCAAAACTTCTTTCATGGCTTCACCCTGCATGGACTGCGGTAATTTCAGGAGCATCGTGGATTTGGGGAGATGACCCAGTCGCACCACCGGTAAATGATGTTACTCAAAACTTTGAACGAAAGTTCGGATGGAATGGACCTGTAACAAGCGCAAAGCTCACGATTGCTGCCGACAACACATTCGTTGCAAAGCTTAACGGAGATGCAGTTGGTTCAGATTTGACTGAGTACAATTATGTCGCACCGGCTAAGGAATACAATGTAAGTGCACTCATTGATCAGGGTAACAACGAGCTCTCGGTTGCGGTGTACAACATGATTCACAGCACTGACCCCAAAGCTAATCCAGCAGGACTTCTCTACAAGCTCGAAGTCACGGGTACTAATCCAGAATGTGACGTACCATACGAAGAAGAGGAAATTCTCGGATGTATGGATGAAGAAGCGACCAACTATGACCCTAAAGCAACGGTTGATGATGACTCTTGCATATACACAGAAATTCCTGTCTGTCAGACTAACTTAAACCTTCTCAGTAACGGAAGTTTTGAGGCAGAGAAGGTAACAGACGGCAGTCTTTGGCAGAAGTTCTCTTCAGTAACAGGATGGGCAGTTGCGAAAGTTTCTGATGCAACAGGAGCTACACTCGAACACCACCTCGGATGGAGTGGAAATGTTGCTGCAGACCAGTCACAATATGTAGAACTTGACGGTGATGAGCCAACTCGAATCTTGCAAAATGTTCCGACCGTTGCTGGCGCAAAATACAAGCTTTCATGGGCGTTTGCACCACGCCAGGATACCGTAGCAGCGGAAAATAATCTTGGAATTGAAGTTGAAGGAACTCAAGTAGACACAGAAGGACCAACAGCAGGTGTTGGTACACTTGCCCTTGAGGATTGGGTTGCTGGTGACTATGAATTCATTGCTGGCGATGCTTCAACTGAAATTGCATTTAAAGACCTCGGTCCAGAAGCCGAAGGAAGTGCGCAAGATGTGGGCACATTCCTAGACAATGCATGTCTTCTAAAGATTGCAGAGCCAATTCTTGGATGTACCGATGATGCATATGACAACTATGATCCTAAGGCAACAAAAGATGATGGCTCTTGTGCAAACGATGAAGTTTCAGTTTGTGAGATTGGTCAAAATCTTCTCACCAACGGTGGCTTTGAGACACCTGATGTAACCAACGCTGCACAATGGGATATTTTCCCATCAGGTACTCCAACGCTCGGATGGACCGTCACATGGGCAGGTGCCTTTGTGGGTGCACCAGTAATAGCAAACATGGAACTCCAGCACGGAGTGAATGGTTGGTTGCCATCTGAAGGTGCACAATACGCAGAACTTGATTCAGATTGGGTAGGACCAACAAGTGTTCCAGCAGGTCAAGAAGCTGCGTCAACACGTATTGCGCAGACTGTAACGACCGTGCCGGGTAACGTCTATGGACTCAGTTTCGACTACTCTGCACGACCAAGGACAGGAACAGGGGATAATATGCTTGAGGTGATTGTTGACGGTGATGTTAAAGGAACAATCGGTGCTAACGGTTCTGCAAACAGCAATACGGTATGGCAAAATCTCGGCTATGCATTTGAGGCTGATAGCGCTTCAACTGAAATCGCCTTCCGCGATGCCGGTATTCCAAACGCTGAAGGTACACTTCTCGATAATGCGGTACTCTGTCTTCTTGAAGAAAACCATCATGACAACCTTATTGAAGGGTACAAGTGGAATGATGCAGACGGAGACGGATATTGGGATGACAGCGAAACAGAACCAGGACTTGCAGGTTGGACGATTCAGGTAACAAATAACGAAGAAATTTACTCAACGACCACAAATGCAGATGGCTACTATAGCTTTATGGTTCCTGATGGCTCATGGACTGTTACTGAAGTAAATCAGGGTGGATGGGAACAGACGGCACCAGAAGGTGAGTCATGTTACTACCAGTTTGGAAAGCCAATCTACGCACGCACACAGTCGGTTGATGATACTGCTGATGATTCGAGTTACGATCCAGAATGTAACTTTGGAAATCACCAAGTGGAAGTAGCGCCAGCACTTGCGTGCTCACTTACTGCGAGCGCAAATCCAGTCTATAGAGGAAACAATTTCGACCTTATCTGGAACACAGATGATGCGGATGCGGTAACTCTTTCAGGATTTGGGGCAGTTGCACTTGATGGAACACAATCAACATCAATTCAGAGCGGAACAACCTACACGCTTACTGCAACAAAAGGAGCGGGTGACAGCCTTGAATCAGTGAACTGTTCAGTGACTGTCGATATTCGTTCCAGTGGCGGTGGCGGAGGCGGTGGAAAGAAAGTAAAACACTCTAATGATGGTGAGGTAGAAGGCGATTCAACATCAAAAGGACCAGACGGTGAGGTCTTGGGTGATAGTACAAGCATCATGCCACTCGGAGCTGCAAACACGGGTGCTGGAGGAACATCTGATAGCACCACGCTTCCACTCGCACTTGCGCTCATTGGTATAATTGCATCACTTGCACTTATCCGCGCAACTAAGAATGGTTAATCGGTTCAAAACCTATTTAAAAGACACAGCAACACGTCACTACCTACGCGTAGTGGCGTTTGTTGTGTTGGGTATATCTGTTGGCGCGATACTTATGCTTCAGGCGTATCCTCACATTCAGTCATTTTTGTGGCGTTCGTCTGCAGAAAGAGCACCACAAGAAATTGCTACGACGACTACCGCTACGACCACATCGCCGTTTGCGCGTTCAATGCCGGTCAGTATTCGTATTCCAAAAATTAACGTAGACACCACCTTTGAAACACCGCTTGGTCTTAACGAAGATCAGTCGGTGGAGGTTCCAAAGTCGTATACAAAAGTTGGTTGGTATGGGCTCGGCGCAAGCCCCGGAGAAAACGGTCCTGCAGTGATTCTTGGACATGTGGATTCATTTGAGGGCCCTGCGGTGTTCTTTTCACTTGGGCAACTTACACAGGGTGACAAGATACTCATTACGCGCGCTGATGGAACAGAAGTGACATTTGAGGTTGATTATTTCGTGCGATACGCGCAAGAAGAGTTTCCGACTGAACTTGTCTATGGCGTATTACCGTATCCTGCACTCAGACTCATTACGTGCACAGGAACATTCATAAAAGGCGAACAGCGATACACCCACAACCTTGTCGTATACGCGAAAATGGTTACTGAGGAGACGGCAACAAGTACGGAGTAGGTAGGCAGTTGGCAGAATTTTTCTGAATCGCCACGCTTTGCTCGCGAAGACAACAGCCGGCGCGCTTTGCGCGCCGGCTGTTGTCTTGTTCGTCTTTGCGAGGAAATTATGACGAAGCAAACCAGAAAATTTCTATATATGCTCTAAAGCTCCGTCCCAAACATCTCAACTACAAACCAACCTTTTTGACCACTATATGTTCCGTAGGCGATACCAATGCCGGTGTCGGTGTATGCCTCACTTAAGACATTTGCTCGATGTCCTTGTGATTTGAGCCATGCCGAGATGAGCGTCTTACTCGTTGCATAATTGACTGCAAGATTTTCTCCTGCTTTGCGGTACGTATATCCGGATGCTTTTATAAAATCAAAGAAACGAAGCCCAGTCGGCGCCTCGTGTCCGAAGTATCCATTTCGCACCATGTCATTCACTTTGTTTTGTGCAGCACGATTGAGTTCTGCATTGAGTTTTAGTTTATCAAGATCATTTTGGAGTCGAACCCGATTAATTTGTGCGAGTAGTTCAGAGCGGGAATAGGGTTTATTCTCTGTACTTGCATTTGCTGAATGTGCATGAGCAAAGAAAAAGCTCACGCACGTGAACATAATAAAAACTACGACAAAAAAACGACGCAAATTGTGTGTGCTTATCATACGTTGTATATGCTCACGAAAGATTATTTCGCCAGCCTCCATTATACCTTAGCGTCCGAACTTCTCTCTGATAAGTGTGGCAATTTTCGTAAATACCTTAAAGGGGTGTACTGACTCAAAGCCGGCTATTTGTGGCCCTTTATTGACCTCAAGCACGATTGGTCCTGTATTGGTATGAATCATATCCACACCCCCAAAATCAATGCGTGTAGCAAGCGCTGATGCTCGGGCAACTTCTTTTTCGGACTCGGTGAGCTCATAGTGTGATGCGACGGCACCTTGTGCGATATTGTTGAGGTAGCCACTCGCTCGTGTGCGTTTAATGGTGCCAAGAATTTCACCGTAGGCAACGAGTGTACGCGTGTCAAAGGTGTTTTCTATGAACGGCTGTACGAGCGCAAGTCGGTACGGACGTTTTTCAAGAACAAACGTATCAAGTTCTTCCGCGGTGTGTGCAATGTGCACGTTTCGTCCCTTACTTCCGTCTGTCTTATACACAAGCGGGAAGGTGACATGATTCATAATATACGTGCGGTTTGCTTTGTATGATTCTTCACGAAATATCAAGGTCTCGGGCACCCGAATGCCTGCAAGCGAGAGAAGGAGCATTTGAGAAATTTTCTCTGCACTGTATGGGTGCGAGCGATTGATGGGGTCGTTTGCGGGGATATTGTTCTCTGTAAAGTACTCGTACATCATGCCACAAAAATGTGGATCGGTAGCACGAAGTCTTGTGAAGACGTATGAGTCAGTGAAATCAATGGGCACATTTTTATAGAGGAACGTGACCGTGCCTTCACGTCCAATATGGAGAAGTGTCTCCTTTGAGCGGTATGATTCAAACACACCATTTGGGATACCTTCCATAAAGGCTCTTCGAGTCTCGCTCCCCATGTTGAGAAGGATGTATTTTTTGATTTCCATGAGGCAATCATAGCGCACCCAGAAATTTTGTACCACCTAGCATGCACACTGCAAGTTGCAATAATTCGAAAATATTGTATAGTATTCACCACTATTTATACTTTCAAAAACGGCAATAAACCTACCTTTTTCTCGTATTGCCACCTATCATGAAAATCAAGCAAAAGAATATCATTGCGTATGTTATGAAGCTCCCAGAGGGGGCAGTTGAGAGCATTCGCCAGTACGGAAAGAAAACAGGGCAGAAATTTCGTATTATGGCTATACGGGATGCGAATGCTACTCCCAAGAAGACAAAAGCGGACTTTCCCACGGTAGATATTTTTCTTGAAATTGATTTCAAGAAACCAAACGCTGTTGCAGAAGCGCTTGCTCCGTACCAGAAGGAACTTCGTGCCATTACGAGTCGTGACGAATCATACATGTCTCGCTTCATCGCGGTCATTCCGCACGTACCATACCTTCGAACCCCCACAACAGAGTCGCTCACCTGGGCGACCGACAAACTCGAGATGCGCCGACGCTTCAAACTCCTTGCGAAAAAATTCACCCCACAGTATTCAGTCGTGAAAGAGAACACAAAGTCAGAGCGCAAGCGCGTCATTGAAAAAATCGGTTTTCCGATGATTGTGAAGCCGACTAATCTCGCGCAGAGTTTGCTCGTTACCATTTGTTACCATGAAGAAGATTTAGAAAAGAGTCTTCGCTCAGCATTTCGAAAAATAAAAAAGATTTATGCAGAAAATGGGCGCATTGAAGCGCCACAAATTATTGTCGAGCAGTACATGGAAGGGGATATGTATTCAGTTGATGCATACGTGAACTCGCGCGGGTTTGTGTACTTTTGTCCGATGGTGCGGGTGCTCACGGGGAAAAATATCGGTCACGACGACTTTTTCAACTACCTCCACATGACCCCAACGAACCTGAAGCAAGCTTCAATTCTGCGCGCACATGAAGCCGCTGAGGCAGGTATTCATGCACTTGGACTCCGCAACACAACAGCCCACGTTGAACTCATGAAAATCGATGATGATTGGAAACTGATTGAAATCGGTCCACGTGTCGGCGGTTTTCGTGACAAGCTCCACCGCCTCAGTTGTGATATTGACCATTCGCTCAACGACATTCTTATTCGACTCCCAAAGAAGCCAATCATCCCAAAGAAGTGTAAAGGGTATGCAGCAACGATGAAGTGGTATGCAAAAAAAGAGGGGACAATCGTAAAGCTTCGTGGTTTGAAGCGCAGTCAACTCCTCAAATCCTTTGTCGATATTGGAGTTAACAAAAAGATTGGTGACACCTGTACCTTTGCAAAAAATGGTGGGAAAGCCGTCTTCACGATTACGCTCTTTAACGCAGAACGTTCAAAGCTTCAGGCGGATATACGCCGTGTTGAACAGCTCGTTGAAATCGAAGTCGAGTAGAGCTTTATGCCTCAAGCGGGCCTGCAGTACAAAAAAGAGACCGCTCCGGGGCGCTGGCCCAAGTCTTAGTCTCTTTTCTTGTACCGCAGACCCTCCTGCCATTATTCAGGGCAATTCCTGAAAAGACGCTCAAGATGCGCTATGATAGTGACATATGGTACGAACCAAACACGCACTTATTTTTGTAGTGTCTTTTCTGGTGCTCTTAGTGGCCTTGGTCGTGGGTGCGAAAGTTGTGCCACAGAGCACAGATTCAGCTTCACGTACTGATTCAGAAAATCTGTTTGTTATGGAAACTCCCGTGTCGACCGTGCGTGAGCAAGCGCCGAAAGATACAAAGGGCATCCGTGAATCATTCCTTGCGAAAATGAAGTCACGTGAACAGAGTGCATCGGTTATTGAAAGTGCAGAGCAAGCGCCAGAGGAGCCTATTGTTTCTGAACCAGAAGTGACAGAAGAAGTTGTGCCCACAGAAGAAAAATTTGATTGGACACTTTGGATGGCGCGCATTCCAGAATTTGAAGAAAAGCAGATGCAGTATGGAGTGAATGTGCAGAATGTGAAGGATAGTCTGGTACAAATAACTCTAAAGAACAATACACTGAACGCAAAACTTCTCGGCGATACCGCGAGCATAACTCCCGAAACACTTACAGAATTGACCAAGCAAAAAGCTTGTTTCGAAAGCCTCATCTCTCTTGGACAGAATCTCATTACAACACTCGAAGGCTCTGATGCCGCTCCGCTTGGACTTTTGTACTCAGTACTCATTAAAGATATCCGAGCACAATATGCTGAGAGCAATGTGACAGAATTATATACACAAAGTGTGACGACCGAGGCACGTAATGCAACACTACTCAGCGACTATGGAACAAAAAGTACACAGTGTGATGGACCGATAGATTAATTCTTTAATCATATACATATGCAATCAATTCCTGTAGCAGAACTCAAAAAGCGATTATCAGATGGAGACCTTGATGAGGTCCTCGTTGATGTGCGCGAGGACTATGAATACAAGGAAATGAGTATTCCGGGGGCAAAAAATGTGCCGATGGGTACGCTTGAAACGGTGATTCCAAAACTGAAATCAATTGGTACGGTCTATGTACACTGTCAGTCGGGCGGACGAAGTAGTCGCGCATGTCAAATGCTCGAGGAAGCAGGAGTGAATGTAGTGAACATTGATGGAGGTATTCTTGCGTGGGACCAAGCGGGGTTTGATGTGGTGCGAACAGGGAAGCATCGATTGCCCATCATGCGCCAAGTATTTATTGTTGCGGGGACGCTCGTGTTTACAGGTGCCATCCTCGGTACATGGGTGAACGATTGGTGGCATGCACTTTCTGCCTTTGTAGGAGCGGGACTGGTTTTTGCGGGGGTGACAGGAATTTGTACTATGTCCTTTATCCTTGCCCGCATGCCCTGGAATCGATGAATATGTCTAAAATCACCAATTCACTTTGTTGCTTTCGTCGCGAAAGCACTCATCGTAGCAATACGTACGTCTCGTGCTTTCGCTCCTCAGCGCCTCGTGACTTGGTAATTTTATCCACATTCATTTAAATACGTGGCGATTTTGGTACTTACCAATGTTTAAATAGTTTTTCCCTTTTCAATTTTAACTTTTACTTTTATTTATGCACACGCTTGTTTTCGATATCGAAACAGTTGGTGAATCTTGGGATTCACTTGATGACACAACTCAGCACATGCTCTCGCGTTGGGTTGATCGAACGGCGAAAAACGAAGAGGAGCGAGAAATGGAAATGAAAGACCTCCGGGAAGGGCTTGGTTTTTCTCCGCTCACGGGTGAAGTTGTTGCGATTGGTCTCTACGACCTCGAGCGCGCACAGGGGGTTGTGTACTACCAAGGCGAAGGTGAATCGGAAAGTGGAGTGGGGGAGTTTATACTGAAGCCACGAACCGAAAAAGAAATGCTCGAAGATTTTTGGGACGGAGCAAAAGAGTACGACACCTTTGTGACATTTAACGGACGAGGGTTTGATGTACCATTTTTAAATCTGCGTTCCGCAATTCAGGGCATTCGCCCGACGCACGATTTAATGGATGGAAGATACTTGTATCAACAGAAGTCTGCACGACATGTTGACCTTCAAGATCAGATGACATTCTACGGAGCAATGATGCGTCGGCCATCACTTCACTTATTTTGTCGTGCGTTTGGTATCCTGAGCCCCAAGGCAGAAGGTGTAGCAGGGGATGATGTCGCGGAACTTTTTCATGCGAAAAAGTTCCGCGACATCGCGCGTTATAACTCCCGCGACGTCATTGCGACCACAAAGCTCTATGAAAAATGGCTTAAATACTTGGCACCACGGAGTTTTTTGAATACGCTTGAATAAATCATAATTTGTTGTATAATAATATTCAGTTAAAGATTTCCAACTTTTAGGAGGTCAGGGTGAGAACACTCTATGTACCACCGCTTGGAATTTTCGAGCGGGTTCTTGACTGGATGATGCTTCCCATCATGTACCTTTTGTCGGGGACGTTCCGTGAGTCACCGCAGAGGACGCATCGGTGGAATAATGTGAAGCTCAACCTCATTGATACATGGGGGATGAAAGATTCCCTCATTGTTCATGCTCGGGGTGACTCTAGGGCACGAGCACGTTTTTGGGGAGGGCTTCCACTCTTCCATATGCCAATTTTCGGTGGGTGGACACGGTATGTCATTTTGAGGCCTTCGGGCTTTCGGCAAGAATGGCATGTGGGTTGGATAGCTGGTGATACGGCTGGTGTCTCACGCATTGTTGTGCGAGGCCCTGTCCGATTACTCATCGGCCCAGACCCCGTTAAGTTCTTCGGCGTCAGTATCGCCGGCACACAAATTCCACTCAGAAATCTTGGGGAGGGAATAATTGGCCAGTGCGGTCCATTTGCAAAACTCCCACTCCTTTGAAGTTTTGTTAAACTTTCGGCCCCTACATGCATCACTGCGTGCGGGGGCTTAACATTTGAATGGCCCAGCATTCACATGATGTATACAGCAAGGCTAACTTTCGTTTACTGCATACTTTTGAAGAAATAGAGCTTACTAATTACCTTCGTCATCTGCTATAGCTGATGACGAAGGTAATTCGGTGCGTACACTATTCCGGTTAACTGGAATAGTAGCACCCGTCCGTCATTCCGGCCCACGAGCCGGAATCCAGAAGCTTAGGAGAATACGGAGGCCGGACCTCCGGAACATTCTTCCGGAGGTCCGGCCTCCGTAAACTAAAAGCTAAGCGCTAATAGCTAAAAGCTAACAAAAGTGTACAACAGTACCTTTTGTGACGTTTTGTACCGTACAATAAACCCATACCCGAGCACACTCGGAGTTTTTATGAAATGGAGTCTCTTAGATACTGAGGAGGAAACCACAAAGGAGATTCCTCGTGGGGAAGAATCTGTAAATACCAGGCAAGACCTGGTAAACCAGGTCTTGCCTGGTAATGACAACAACTTGGAGGTCGAACCTCCAAGTAAAATGAATGGTGATGACACTGAGCGAGGGTTACCCTTGCTCAGTCAGGACACAATCTTAGGGGTCGGACCCCTAAATAATGAACCTGCGCGCATCTCACTCCTTTCACATTTTTCATTCACGTTTTTGATTATTGCGATTGTCGCCGGCGCATTAGCGGGCGCCGGCTGGTACTTTCGTGATGAAGTCGCCGCTGGTTTTGCACGTTTCAACACACCGGTCACGGCGCTTCAGAAGTACACCATTCGAACGCTTGATGACACGGCCACTTGGGTTGGCGTAAACTCTTCTGTCGCAATCGGACGCGATGGTTATCCAGTTATTAGTTACACTGAGTATGACTACGACCAAACTAACTTCTCTCTCAAGCTGTACAAATGCAACGACGCCACGTGCTCTTCCGGTACCGCTTCTACGCTCGACGACCCAGCGAATCAGGTAGGCATTAGCTCCTCCCTTGCTATTGGGCGAGATGGAAATCCTGTTATTAGTCATTCTGACAACACTGCCTACTCTCTCAAGCTGTACAAATGCAACGATGTTGCGTGCTCAACAGGCACTGCTTCTACGCTTGACGACCCAGCGAACTACCTTTTTGAATCTGACCTGGCCATCGGTCAAGATGGCTATCCAGTAATAAGCTACAGGGATGCCAGTGCAGGGTCACTTAAATTCTACAAATGCAATGACGTCGCCTGTGCCACTGGTACCGCCTCTACCCTCGACGACCCAGCGAACTGGGTTGGCGAAAACTCTTCTGTCGCAATTGGACGCGATGGTTATCCAGTTATCAGTTATAAAGATGGGAATGCTGGGTCACTCAAATTCTACAAATGCAACGATGTTGCGTGCTCAACAGGCACTGCTTCTACGCTCGATGACCCAGCGAACTTGGTTGGCGCAAACTCTTCTGTCGCAATTGGACGCGATGGCTATCCAGTTATGAGCTACTACGATGAAACTGCCTATTCTCTTAAGCTGTACAAGTGCAATGATGTTGCCTGCTCTTCCGGTACTGCTTCTACGCTTGATGACCCAGCGAATCATGTCGGTCTCTACACCTCTCTTGCTATTGGGCGAGATGGAAATCCTGTTATTAGCTACTATGATGAAACTGCTCAATCTCTCAAGCTATACAAGTGTAACGACGCAGCGTGCGCGATGGGGACAGCAATGACCATCGACGATCCAACAAACGGTGTGGGTGAAACTGCTTCATTAGCGATTGGCAATGATGGTTATCCTGTCATTTCTTACTACGATTTTACGAACAAATCCCTCAAATTCGCCTACGTCGGCAATCGGGTCACCATGAACACCTCCCCAAACACCGTCGTCGACGACGGGCTCGTGGGGCATTGGACGTTCGATGGAAAGGACATGACAAACGGAACCAACACCGTCATTGACCGTTCTTCGTCACACGCCACGGGCACCCTCATGAACATGTCGCTGTCCTCTCGCGTGTCAGGTAAACACGGGCAGGCACTCCAGTTTGATGGTGTGAATGACTACGTTAATGCTGGGTCTCCCTCTTCGCTTGATGACATTATAACAACAACGGTAGTGGCGTGGATCAAACCGAGGATTGTAACTGGAAATATTGTGAGTAAATTTGGAGTCCCACTCCGAGGTTGGGGGATTGGAGTAAGTGGCTTTTGGAAGACAGTCTATGTTGAATCGTTTTTTACAGGCACGGATGGTTCGTGGAGCGGACCCTACATTCGCGCTGGTGAGTGGCAACATCTTGTCGTCATCTATGATCATTCAAGTGCGAGCAATGTTCCGATATTTTACATCAATGGCGTAGCGACAACCACAACTGTTGGCACACAATCAACAGGTTCATATGAGAGTGATGCGAGCGATTCGCTTGGTATAGGCATGAATCCTGTGTTTGGTTCACCGTTTGACGGCACTCTCGACGACGTTCGCATATACAACCGCGTGCTTTCTGCCGACGAAATTGCCGAGCTTTATGGCGCAAGCGTGGGCACGAAGCAAGGGATTTGTGGAGAGGGTGGCGTACGCGACGCAGACGGCAATGTCTACGGCATTGTGCAGATTGGTACACAATGTTGGCTCGATAGGAATATGAACGTGGGGACGCGCATCAACGTAGCCGGGGCACAGACCAATAATGCAACAATTGAAAAGTACTGCTACAGCGACAATGACGCCAACTGCACCACGAACCACCCCAAGTGGCCAGATGGTGGTCTCTATCAGTGGGATGAGGCTATGCAGTACGTCACAACCGAGAGTGCACGTGGTCTTTGCCCTGCGGGTTGGCATATTCCAACTGATGCTGAGTGGTATACGCTTGAGAATTATCTGAAAACGAATGGTGCGACTTGTGATGCGAGCAGAAGCGGAGCCGATGATTGCACTAGTGCGGGTACTCGGCTAAAACCAGGTGGCAACGCACTCTTTGAAGCCAATCTCGCGGGTGGCGACTTCTGGGGCTGGGGCGATCAGGGATCGTTCGGCCTCTTTTGGTCATCATCTCCGTCTGGTCCCACCAATGCATGGTACCGGTCCGTTGGTTCTGGCTCTTCTCAGGTCGGCCGGAATGCGTACAACCAGTCCTTCAGTTTCTCCGTCCGTTGCATCAGGGATTCAAATTAGTTAATTAGCTTTTACAAATACAAAGAACGGTCCTAGGGAGCTTCCCTAGGACCGTTCTTTGTATTTCAGGATTTCTGGATTGCTTCACTGTCGTTCGCAAAGACGAACACCATATGCCAAAAATGAGACTAAGACTTGGGCCAGCGCCCTGGAGCGGTCTCTTTTTTGGCACGGTGGGCCAAGCATATCCTCGCTTTCATCTGATATACTGTGCGGGATATGTCAGAAAAAGAACTGAAACAATTTCCTAAAAATTTTTATTGGGGTGAGATGGGGATGGGACCCCACCCTAAGGCCGGAGTAGCTATGCTACGAGGCGGGGTCGCGCAAATTTTCGGAAGAAAATTATGTGTGACCGGCAACCGCAATGTAAATATATGAAACAGTTTCCTAAAAATTTTTATTGGGGAGCAGCAACGGCCTCCTATCAAGTCGAGGGTGATATTCTCAATACCGATTGGGCGAAAGCAGCCGAGGAGGGAAGAGTGCCATACGCTGGAAAGGCATGTGACCACTACCATCGCTACGAAGAAGATTTTGATATTGCAAAGTCACTTGGGCACAATGCACATCGCTTCTCAATTGAATGGGCACGCATTGAGCCAGAAGAAGGAAAGTTTAACGAAGACGCCATTCTCCACTACCGTGAAGTACTTCTCGCACTCAAAGCGCGTGGCATAAAACCATACATTACACTTTGGCATTTCACCCTTCCACTTTGGTTCTCTGAACGCGGAGGATTTGAGCGTCACAACTCACCAGAAATTTTTGCACGGTACTCGGCCTACGTGGTTTCAAAACTCTCTGACCTCTGCAATGATTTTTCCACGATGAATGAACCGAATGTCTATGGCTCAAACGGCTGGCTCCGCGGGAGTTGGCCTCCATTCAAACGCTTTGCGCTCACTGACCTTATTTCCATCACGAATTCAGGAAGAACATACGAATCAAAAGCCCATAAAGGTCTCCGACCGCTTTTTCTCTATCGTCGGGTCATGCGTCATCTCGTGCGTGCCCACAATCTCGCGTATAGAGAAATTAAAAAAGTCGCACCACAGGTTGATGTGAGTGTGGTGAAGCACGTTATTCTTTTTCACGCGAATAGAAACCCCATTAACATGCTCATCGCGGGAGTCGCCAATCATTTCTGGACATACAAGTTTATGAACGGCGTACACAAGCAATGTGATTCAATTGGACTCAACTACTACTTCCATAAAAAGTTTGGTGGCACAGCAACCTATGAGAAAACCGATATGGATTGGGATATTTACCCAGAAGGAGTGGAGCAAGCGCTCATGATGCTTGCACGGTACAAGAAACCACTCTATGTCTCTGAGTCGGGGCTCGCTGATGCGAAGGATATACATCGTGCCGATTACATTACGAGACAGGTGCAGGCAACATGGCGTGCGATTCAGAGGGGTGCCGATGTGCGTGGACACATGTATTGGTCACTCCTCGATAATTACGAATGGGCACTCGGATACGAAAAACGCTTCGGACTTGTCGAAATCAACTACGAAACACTGAAGCGCACTATTCGACCTTCTGCCTATGTATATAAGGCAATTTGTGAACAAAATGCGGTAGAATAAACAAAGTGAAAAGGTAAAATTGAAAATCTAAAATTTTACTTTTTAATTTTTACTTTTTCATTTTCTTCCTATGCCATGGATTTTTCTTGCGGTTATTGCGCAACTTCTTAATGCGTTTGTTGCGCTTATCGATAAAGCAATTGTTTCGGACGAAAAACGGCTTCCGAAGCCTTTTGTGTACGCGTTCTATACCTGCCTTATTTCGGGAGTTTGGATTGTCGTGTATTTCATTGGTTTTTTACCCTTTGTACCGAACAACCTCCACATACCATCGTTTGCAAATGTCGTGAAGCCAACACTTGAAGTTGTTGCGCTGTCGTTTCTTTCTGCATACACATTTTTCACCGCACTCGTTGCGATGTTTACCGCACTCCGCGACCACGACGCGTCTGATGTGGTGCCGGTCATTGGTTCTGTTTCAGCGCTCGCCTCATTTGGCTTGGGATATTACTTTTTTGATACGACGCTCAGTAACAATTTCATACTCGGTATTGCACTCCTATCTTTGGGAACATTTTTGGTATCGCGTCTCAGGTTTCCTTTCAAGACGGCGATGATTGCCCTCTACTCAGGTATCTTTTTTGCACTTCACTACATCACCATTAAAGGACTGTTTGAAAGCACCTCATTCGATAATGGATTTTTCTGGTCACGCATCGCGTTCGTATTCTTCGCGGGGACACTGCTCATGATTCCAAACTACTTTGAGAAGATTAAGGAACAGACAAAAGTGACCACAAAGGCAACGGCAATTCTCGTGTTCATGAACAAGATTCTTGCTGGAGTATCAACCATTCTCATACTCAAAGCGACCGACCTTGGCGATGTTGCAGTGGTGCAGGCTCTCGGCGGACTGCAGTTTGTCTTCATTTTGGTACTCGGTCTCTTCTTCACGGTGCGTGGAAAAAATATTGATATTAAACCCGAAGAAAAAATTCACGGAAACGAAATGCTTCAGAAAGCAATTTTTGTTGCGATTATTACAGTTGGCTTCCTCATTCTCTTCAGATAAAGTATGTTCAAAAATTTCATAAAAACTGCTAAACAGAACATATGAAAGCGCGAATTAAAAAAATTCTCATTGGTCTCGGCATTCTCCTTAGCTTGTTTCTCATCGCACTATTTTTTCTTTTGCAGAAGGATGTTCCAACACACATCACGTACGGCATGACCTTTAGCGCCCCGTATGCGATAGAGCTTGGGCTCGATGTTGAAGAGACGTTTGATGCGTTCGTGCATGATCTCGGCGTCCGCAATTTTAGACTCGCCGCACACTGGCCACTCATTGAGCCAAGAAAAGATAGTTATGATTTTACGTGGCTTGATCATGAGCTTCGCGAACTTGAAAAGGTGAACGGAACAGCGATTCTCGGTGTTGGTCGTAGACTCCCGCGTTGGCCGGAGTGCCACATTCCTGACTGGGCAGAGGAGATGTTGTGGGAAGCACAAAAGGCAGAAATACGTGCATACATTGAAGCGGTCGTGACACGGTATAAAGACAGTCCCGCGATTACGTACTGGCAGGTTGAGAATGAACCGTATCTTGAGGTGTTTGCGCACGAATACTGTGGTGACCTTGATGAAGAATTTCTCAAAGAAGAAATTGCGCTCGTGCACTCACTTGATGCTACCCGACCAGTGCTCGTGACCGATAGTGGAAACCTTGGGATGTGGAATGGGGCATACGAAAGTGGGGATGCGTTCGGCACGAGCGTGTATGTATACTTTTGGAATCCTGACCTCGGGCAATTTCAAACGGTCTTGCCACCCGCGGTATACCGCGTAAAAGAAAATCTGATGAATCTATTCCATGGGAAAAAAGAGGCAATGCTCATTGAGCTCTCACTTGAACCGTGGCTCGTTGAACCAATTACTGAAGTTCCCATCGAGACACAGTTTTCTCGCATGGATGCCGTTAAGTTTGATGAAATAATTTCATATGCGAAAGATACTCGGTTTGAAAAACAGTATCTCTGGGGCGCTGAGTGGTGGTACTGGCTTAAGCTCCAAGGAAATAGCGAGATGTGGGATAAGGGGAAGTTATTATTTGATGAGTAGGGTATATGCGACAAGTATTTGATGAAGTTGATGGAGTTATAAAACGTGTCGAAGATGTTATGGATACAACAAATCGTGCGATAGAGCCGGTTCGTTCCTCAGCGTTTCGCAGGTTCCCAACTTTGTTTACACTTCTTGTGACGTTTGGTGTCGTAGCTACCTTTTTTGGGGTTGAGCGTATTCTTACAGAAACTGTGTGGATTAATGAACGGCCGTGGCTCATGCTCGGTGTTGGGCTTACGGTACTTATTCTTACGGGGCGGTTGCACAAGAAGCTGAATTAGACATGATAAAGAGTGTTGTATGATAGAGCTACAGAGACACACCATATGAAATTTATTCGATTCGTTCTCCCGTTCCTCTTTGTGCGCAACTGGTACACGGGCGCGCATGAATTTTCTCGTGCGCGGTTTTTGATATTTTCAGGTATTGCAATCATGTTGTTTTTAGGTTTTTGTATTGCATACATTCTCCAAGCACCGGTGGTAATCGTGAATAGCGAAATATGAAAGCACTCAAAATATACTTAGTCGTGGTGACGGTACTCCTTGTTGTTGCGCTCGGATTTGGTGTGTACGTATGGATGACCATTTTGAAACTGCAAAATGTGACGGGAGGAGTTGAGTCAACCCCCGTTGAAATGCCTGTTGAGGTAAAAACAGAGCCGACAGAAAAAGCGGGAACAACGACAGTGACACCGGTAGTAGAAACAAAAAAGGAACCCGTCACGATTGAGGTAGATAAACTCAGTGACACCCAGCAGGAAATCCTGAAGACATTTGGGGTTAAGTCGAACACACTCACCATTACTCCTGCGATGATTCAATGTGCAGAAGCGAAGCTAGGGGCTCCTCGTGTGGCGGAAATCACGAACGGTGCAGCACCAAGTCCACTTGAAGCATTCTCACTTGCCGGTTGCTTCAAGTAGTGGTCTGATTATAAATGAACAAAAACATATATATACTAGGTACCATATGAAACACACACTCATCCCCCTCGTCCTTATGGTCGTTTTTTTATTTCCAACACTTGCATTTGCGGGTCCTATTGTACGTGGCGGGGAGTCGGTTTCGGTGAGTGCCGACCAGATACTCGACAGTGACTTTTATGGCTTTGGGTATGGACTTTGGTCCACCGTGACTATTTCTGGTGAAGCAAAAGAAGATGAATATTTGGCAGGTGGAAACATAACGGTGAATGCACCAGTCGGGAAAGACCTCGTGGTGCTTGGTGGTACCGTACAGATTCACGCTCCGGTCACCGATGATGTGCGTATCATGGGAGGAAAGACTATCATTGCTTCTTCGGTTGGGGGAGATGTTGTGGTGCTTGGAGGTGAGCTTAAAATTCTTTCAACCGCAGAAATAAAAGGTGACATTCTCTACTTTGGTGGTCTCCTTGATGTGAGTGGTCCAGTGAAGGGTTCAATTTTTGGACGAGCAGAAAGTATTCGCATTGATGCAAGCGTCATGGGAGATGTTGATGTGATGGCGTCGAAGTCTCTTGAACTCGGAGATAGTGCAAATATTGAGGGTAACCTCACCTATAAGAGTGCCGAGGAGCTAGTACGAGCACAGAAGGCAGTGGTGGTTGGAGAAATGATTAAAGAAGCGTGGTATGAGGAGGTTGCCACAAGCCCGTATGCCATCTTGCTTCCTATAATGATTCTTCTCTTTGTGTCGCTCACGCTCTTCATGTTCTTTAGAAACCCCATTCAGAAATTGACTGATAACGTGCACGTTTCGTATGGTGTGCTCGGACTCATTGGTTTAGGTGTATTTCTCGGTTTGCCATTTATCGCGACGGTACTCATGGTGAGTATCATAGGTTCTATTGTTGGATTTATGCTCCTTCTTCTCTATATCCTCCTCCTTATTACTGCATGGGCAATGGCGGGTACCATACTCGGGACCTTGGCGCTTCGACCACTCACGCACTCAAACAGTGTGACGCTTCTCTCTGCACTTATTGGAACATTGGTATTTATGCTCCTCTCGCTCATTCCATTTATTGGCCCGCTTCTATTTATTGTGGGATTTCTCATCGTTCTTGGTGCACTCTCGAAGCAGGTGTATCAATCACTGCGTTAGCATTTGTATCCACACCCTCAAAAGTGTGAGCGTTCCTGGTGCTATAATAAATATAGGATGTAGCTTAGTAATTAAGCGTTTAATTTAGTCTATGAACTCTAAAGTATTACACATGGTGACGTGGGTTCTCCTCGTTGTGGGAGGTCTTAATTGGCTACTCACCGCATTTGGGTATAATCTCGTCGAATTGCTCCTTGGCTCTTGGCCAATGGTAGAAAAAGCAGTGTATGTCTTGGTTGGTCTTTCAGCAATCTATGAAGTAGTGACGCATAAGGGTCACTGCTGTGGTTGTGGTAGTTGCACGTGTACTCCTAAGGTTTGAGTGATACCAGAACAAAACACCGGCTCGCTTTGCGAGCCGGTGTTTTGTATTATTACCACATGACACCGGCAAAACGAAAGACTCGAACCGAACGTGTGAAGCGCATGAATGTAATACTGCGCACACTCTATCCTGACCCAAAAATTGCGCTTAATTACAATAATCCGTGGGAACTCCTCGTGGCAGTACAACTTTCTGCTCAGTGTACCGATGCGCGTGTGAATAAGGTAACGGAGAAACTTTTTAAGAAATATAAAACAATAGAGGCATATCGTGACGCTTCACAAGCTGAAATGGAGCAAGCAGTATTTCAGTGTGGCTTTTATCGTAATAAAGCAAAAAACATTCGTGGGGCAGCTCAAATGATTTTAAGTGATCACGGAGGTACGGTGCCCGACACTATGGAAGCGCTCATTAAAATCCCTGGGGTTGCTCGGAAGACGGCAAACGTTGTCCTCTCCACACTCCATAAGAAACATGAGGGTATTGCGGTCGACACCCATGTGCGACGTTTTGCCATCCGATTTGATTTAACTGACTTCACTGACCCAGTACGCATTGAACGAGATTTGATGTCGATTATGCCAAAGGAAGAATGGTGGGGATTTAACCATCGTTTGGTGCATTATGGGCGTGATTATTGCCCTGCACGAAAGCACGATTGCAGTGAGCACCCTTTAACTCCTGTTTTTAAAAAAGCGCTCACTGTATGGCCAAAAGCGAGAGGATAGTGTGTATTTCCTCCATATTTGGATTACTCTGAGGAGCTTCGTCAATAGTACCGATTTTTTGTGGGTGGTATAGTGTGTACATTCTGTATGCAACTACTTTTTTCTGTTATTGATGAACTCTACTCATTTGCTCTTGAATCCATTCTTGGGCTATTTCGAGCGGTGAGTTCTATCGTTAAAGATGAAAAACAATCTGTGGTCTATGCTCTTGAAGCTCCGGTAACCTCCACGAATGTTGCAATCGAGGTGGAGGCTCCCGTAGAGGAGGACACAACGTTTCGTTCGATGGAGGCACTTCTCAAAAAGAACCATGTTGAACCACTGACAGAGGAGAATAATGTCGTCATGTATGTCGGTACCAATGAAGTGGCGCTCTACATGAAGCCAACTCAAGAATTTGATACGTGCCTCGGTACGCTCCGCTACGGCGATATGGTGATGGTCCTCGAACAACGCGGACGCTGGGCAAATGTGGTGTGCGGAACCCTTGAGGGATGGGTGCTTCGTGAAGACTTGGTTGATAGGGCGGCATATGTGTATCCCGAGTTTGTGATAGGACAAGAGAATGGCGTTGATGATCCAAACACCGTGCGCGTACGTGCAATGATCGGCGATATGTTTGGTGGTGCAAAAATTGAATTTCCACTCCAAGCAGGAGAGTATGTGATGTATCGATTTAAGCGCAAAGGACTCACTATTCACTGGGGAGAGAAGCGACCACGGGTACCAGGACTCTGGCACACGCTTCTTAAAGGAGTTCAAGGTATTCATATGGGCATTACTCCAAAGACCGGCTCAATCATGGAGTATGTATTCAAAGATGAAATCGGTCATGTTGCGTATGTTGAGGCAGTGTTTCCTGATGAAACCATACACATTTCTGAAACAAACTATCCTGACCGCGGTATCTACAATGAGCGCATTATCACACGCGAAGAGTGGCGTGAACTGAAGCCAATTTTTATACAGGTCTCGTAAAAGAAAATCCTTGACAGCAATTGCGTAGGGTATATACTCTGTGCCTGCGAGCCCGATCCTGAATTGTAGCGGCTCCAGGGCGCCAATTGGCCGGCGCTTGATGTGGTCGCGTGTGATACCAGAAACTTTGGGACTAATCGCCTCCCCAGCAATGGCCAACCTAGGTATAGTTGGTCGCTCAATCGGATCGGGCTCGCTCCCCATTGTTCTTCTCGGCTTTTATGCCGAAACTAAGTCCATCTTCGGGTGGGCTTTTTTATTTGATATACTTCTGAGTGTTAAAGAAGCATTAAGATTATGAAACAAAAACTTGCAGTGTTTGATATTGACGGAACTGTCTTTCGTTCGAGCCTGCTCATTGAACTCGTAGAGGCACTTATTAAAGAAAAGGTTTTCCCAGAATCGGCTCGAGGAGACTTTAAAAAGGCCCACGATGCGTGGGTAAACAGAGAGGGAACCTATGACGCGTACATTGATGCGGTTGTACATTCCTTCATGGAGCATATTCGCGGTGTGTATTACGGTGATTTTGCTGATGTCGGAAAGGAGGTCGTTGAGGCTCAGAGTAAGCGCGTGTACCGCTACACCCGTGACCTCATTCGTGATTTAAAAGAACAAGATTATTTTGTGGTTGCGATTTCTCAATCCCCCAAGACCATGCTCGATGATTTTTGTGCATCATATGGTTTTGATAAGGTGTATGGACGTATCTACGAACTCGGCCCACAAGATAAATTCACCGGAGTGGTGTCTGAAGAATCGCTCATCAGTAACAAGGCTTTAATTGTTGAGCGTATTCTTGAGCGACAGAAAAATTTGACACTCGATGGTTCAATTGGAGTAGGGGACACCGAGAGTGATATTCCATTTCTCGAGAAGGTTGAAACATCGATTTGCTTCAATCCAAATATGAAGTTGTATGAGCATGCGAAAAAGATGAAGTGGCCTGTAATAGTTGAACGCAAAGATGTCATCTATACAATTTGAAGCAACGTGGCCGGCAAATTTCTTTGTTAAAACTTCAATTTTTTCTTCACCATACGACATGTATGGCTCATTCAAAAATTTTGTTTCAACAACAGTTGCTGTTTAGGTTGTATAATATTTTAAAAAATATTGACAACATTTTGAAAAGTGACATTGAGTCACTTTTCAACCTCGAACTTTGCTCGACCACGTTGCTTCAAAAAGCGGAAGAATTGAACGCGTTTCACCTTGTTTGAAAAAGTAACATCTGCAAATTACTATAGCAACATAATGAGATGAACAAAAAAGAACAAAAATTTGTACGAGAAGTTTGGGACTATTATAACCGTGAGGGGAGGCGAAGCCTCCCGTGGCGGAACTTGAAAAAATCCCTGTCTGCCGACAGGCAGGCGTATCACATCCTCGTTTCTGAAATCATGCTCCAGCAAACGCAGGTTGACAGGGTGATACCAAAATACAAAAGCTTTTTAAAACGCTTTCCAACACTCAAAAAACTAAGTGAAGCAACGCTCGGAGAAGTGCTCATAGAATGGCAAGGGCTCGGCTACAACCGTCGAGCAAAAATGCTTCACGAGTGCGCAAAAGAAATCACTAAAAAATTTAGGGGTCGGACCCCTAAATCACTGGAGGAACTTATGACGCTTCCAGGGATTGGTCCTTATACCGCAGGCGCTGTGATGGCCTTTGCATATAATGAGCCAGTTTCTATTATTGAAACGAATATCCGCACTGTCTTTATCCACCATTTCTTTAATGACGAAGTTGATATTTCTGATGCTCAGGTACTCCATTTAAATGGAATACTTCTAGATAAAAAGAATCCGCGTGAGTGGTACTACGCACTCATGGATTATGGGACATACATCAAGAAAGAATTTGGGAACCCCAACTCGAGGAGTAAACACTATACTAAACAAACAACGTTTGTTGGTTCTGACAGACAAATTCGTGGTGCAATTCTCCGTCTTCTCACAAAAGGAAACGTGACTCGCGCCATGCTCCTCAAAAAACTTTCGTTTGAAGATATCCGCATCGATGCACAAATCCAAAACCTCATGGGCGAAGGTATGATTCAAAAAATTGGCACCATATTTACACTACCAACGTAACAAGAGTTATTTTGTGTCCTTAAGCAAGAGTGTAAAGAAGATACCTGGAATCATGAGGAGACCGAGGACAAGGAAAATCTGATTGAATTCGAGATAGAGGAGTGTCAGACTTCCAAGAAGCGCACCAATGACAATTGAGAGTGGGCGGGTGATACGGAAGAAACTGATGACATTCGAATCAGAGCCATTCGTGTGCTTAAAGAAGTAACTTTCGGTTGTTGTTTCCACAAGACTTGCACCAACACGCGTGAGGAACATAACAAACATCCAAAGAATCATCGAGGTGCTCGTGATGAAGGTAAACCACGCAGTTGATAGACCAATAATGACGAAACCAATAGCCATCATTTCTTTCTCCCCGAACTTTTTATCAGCAAGCTGACCGACTGGATACTCGAAAATAACATATGCGAGGAGTCCCACGAAAAGAATCTGACCAATTTGCTCCCAGTTAAAACCTATCTTTGTTGCGAGGTAGAGTGGTGTGTAAATAACCATCCATGAGAAGAAGAGTTGCAGGAGGAAGTGCGCCAAAAACACATTGCGCACATTTTTATGTATCCAGAAATTTCTGAGGGCATTGAGTATATCGAGTGCGCTATATGCGGGGTCTTCGAATGTCTTAAAGTAGCGCATGATGATGAGGATGAACGGAATGAGAAGACATGCACTACCCACGTATGCTGCAGTAAAATTAGGCGTGCCGTCGCCAACAAGATATCCCATCACGAGCGCTGAGAGGGAACCGGCGAGACTCATAAGAACAAGATACAAGCCACGCTTACCTCCAGTCCCTTCCTCTTTATTCCCAATCATTTCCTCCATAAAGATATCGAGGTTAAAGAGAATAAGTGGCACAACCGCTTGGTGGACGATGAAGAGGGGAATAGCGACACGGAGACTTTCGGAAAGCGCCATACCAATGAGTGCCATGAACTCGATGAGTGTGAATACGAGGGTTAGTAGGTAGTTGCCTGCCTTGTGAAGCACTTTTGAAATAAAGAGGAAGGAGAGAATTGCAATTGCAGAACTTACCGTATACAAGAGTCCAATTGAGGCACTCGAAACATACTGTTCCAGATAGGAAGAGTTGATGTAGAGGACAATGGCCCAGTGAAACGAGAGAAGGATGAGGGCAGCGTATAGGGCACCAAAACTTCGCTTGCGACGAGAACTGTGTCGATGTTCACTCAGAATCGGTGTTGGCATATACGGATAGTGTACACAATAGTTTGCGCTTAGTCCGTAGCATGTAGTGGGTAGTGAAGAGATTTTTAGGCCTCTTAGTATCTGCCTTTCCTCTGACACGGATAAAGACAATGCTTCGCATTTTGTCTTTTCCTACGCTCGCCCTGTGTGGTCTCCGCGATGTCATAGGAAAGGCAGATACTAAGAGAGGCACACCCCATTTTCTGATTGTGGTTAGCAAACCGCCGGAAAGCAAACTTTCCGGCGGAGCTAATCGCTAAAAGCTATATCCCAATTAATACCGGGATAACCATCGGCGTCTTATTGGTCTTTTGGAGTAAGAATCCTGATACGACATTGATGATTTCGTCTTTGACGTAATCAAGGTCAACGGGGTGTGACCCTTCGGTATTCTTTTCCACTGTTTTCTTGATGAGCACCCGTGCTTCAGAGAGCAGCTGCTGATTTTCACGAAGATATACGAATCCGCGAGAAATAATGTCAGGAGATTTACGGAGTTTACCGGTCTTTGCATTTACCGTTGCAATAATGACGAACATACCATCCTCAGCGAGTGATTGGCGGTCACGAATAACCACTTCTTGTCTCGCGCCGACAGTGAATCCGTCAACGAGCATGATTTCTGATGGAGCCTTCTCCTTATGTATAAAGAGTTCGGTTCCATTTTTTATATCAATGACAGTACCATTATCGGCAAGAATTATTTTCTCCTTTGGGAAGCCAGCCTCAATGTTTGCATACGCATGACAGCGGAGCATCGAGTGGTATCCGTACGCGGGCATAACAAACGTCGGCTTAACTTGCTCACGAATCCACACGAGCTCACCTGAGTTTCCGTGACCCGTTGAGTGCACGTCTGATGCGCGGTAGTGAATAATGTGTACACCACGACGATAGAGGTTGTCTTTGAGTTTTTGTACAGAAAGCTCATTCCCCGGAATAACTGAAGAAGAGAGCATAATGGTATCTCGATCAGTAAGCGTAATAAATTTATGACGCTGTGTCGCAATGCGCATGAGTGCGGCAAATTCCTCACCTTGAGCACCTGTTGCTAGGATAACGATTCGATCAGCGGGGTAGTTGCCGATATCTTGAATGGGGATAATAGTACCTTTTTGTACTTTCATGAGCCCTGCAAGTTCTGCAATGTCGAGGTTTGTTTTAATACTGCGTCCCTCGAGTGCAATTTTTTTACCGAGTCGTTCACAAATCATGATGATACGAATCATTCGCTCAAATTGAGAGGCAAACGTACCGACGATGAGTCTTCCTTTAATGTCCCGAATAATATTTTCAATGTTGGTGTGGACACGCATTTCAGGAATTGAAAATCCATCACGCTCTGCATTTGTCGAGTCACCAATGAAGAGGATATTTTTTGATTTTCCGACACCGCCCCATGTATCTTTTTCTTTTTGTGCAGGCTCACCGTTGTCGTGTTCGAGTTTGAGGTCTCCCGAAATCACCACGTTGCCGTGCTTCGTCTCAACGGAAATACCCATTGAGTCAGGAATTGAGTGGGTCACGGGGAACGGCTTAATGTACGTGTTTCCAATTTTGATGCGCTCATCAGGTTCTACGACCTGCATATTCACCTTTGGTAGATGTGGGAATTCTTCCTGACGTTTCAAAATCATGAGCGAGGTAAGATACCTCGTGTATATCGGTGGATTGCCAATACGCTCAATGAGAAACGGAATACCGCCAATATGGTCGAGGTGTCCGTGGGTAATAATGAGGCCACGAATTTTTGCCTTATTTTCTTCAAGGTATTGGGTGTTCGGAAGAATATAATTTACCCCCGGAGCATCACTTTCTGATGAGACGAACTGAAAACCAGCGTCAAAGATAAGAATGTCATCCTTTGTTTCGACAACCGTCATATTTTTTCCAACTTCCTCAACACCGCCGAGTGGAATAATGCGGACAGTATCTTCGTCAGTGAGTGGGGAAATGGTAACTGCTTTTGTTCCATCGATACTTGAACGATGGGTAAGCGCTGGGGCAGTCATGCTTCGTGGTTTCCGAGCTGCACCTTTACGTGCAGCATGCGTGCGCTTACCACTTGGTGTACCCGAAGAACGAGTGTTTGTACTTTGGAGTGGTCGAGAATCTTTACGAGGACCCTGTGAGGAAAACTTCCGCACATGTGAACGCGCGCCACGTTCAGGTAGTCGTGCTGAGGGGGTTGCATGCGCTACTGGTTTTGAAGCGGTAGGACGCGCGGGTACTGTTACATCGTCATGTCGAAGAACGCGTATTTCCGTACGGCGACGATGTGGACCTGAACCTGGTGTGCGTGGTGCTCTGTTGTTGTAATTTGAGTTGTTCATGTGTTCGGTTAATGATTTGTTATATGTGTCAATAATTTCAATAATGTGTGCGGTGTCTACTCTCCTTTTGTAAAGAATGGCCAGACAGATTCTGTATGGATAAACCAGTGTGATACTGATGCAAATCGCTCGTGGGGTTCCGCAAGTCCGGTGAATGATTCTCCAATAATACGATTTGGAAAAACGTACAATAATTGTGGACTATAGAGGAATATTGCAGGAGATTCCTTGTGTACCTCTTCTGCAAATGTCTTGTATGCAACTACACGGTCCGCAGGTACTTGTGTGGTACGGGTAGTGAGAAGTGCTGCATCAGTTGCCAAGTTTGCGTATGATGCAATGTTAAGGCCAGGGTCGTTACGCTGTGAAGAATGCCAGAAAGAATACAAATCGAGTGATCGTCCGAGTGAGGTGCCGAAGAGCAATGCTTCATAATCGCGAGGACGAATGACTGATTGAGTGAGATCAGACTGCTCAAACTGCTTCACAGTGACCGATACCCCAAGCTTTTCCCATGATGCGCGTAAAAATTCTGCAGTGGTTTCAAAAACAGCGTTATTTGCGGTTGCAATACTGAAAGAGAGCGGGACGACTACTTTATCAATTTCTTTTTCCCAGATTCCAGTTTCCTGATTGAGTTCCCATCCTGCGCCTTTGAGTATAGCACGCGCTTCATCGTAGGCTGATTCGGTGCTCGATGACACTGGTTCAGAGATATCAATGCCAAATCCCTGCGGAATTGGTGAAGTAAGCGGAGTACCATAACCCCCAAGTGCAGCCTCTATGAGCGCACTCCGATCAACAACGAGGTTGAGTGCATTCCGTACTACAGGATCACGAAGCGCAGCGGATTTGTTTTGATTAAAGAACACTGCAAATGTTCGAGGCAGTGGCGTGGTAATGATACTGTGCGAGTTTCTGTCGATAGTTAGTTCTTTAATGCTCCGTTCATCGAGTGCGGTCACCGCTTCGATAACTCCTTTATTGAATGCAACAATAAGTTTTTCTTCATTCGGATAAAATCTCAGAATAATGCGCTCAATTTTAGGTATATTCCCGTGGTATGCGGTGTTGTGTTTAAGAATATATGTCTCTGGAATACCAGAGGCATTTCGCTCAATACTTTCGATATGGTATGGTCCAGAACCAACTGGCTCACTATTTCGCTGGCTGAAGGGAAATTCTTCATTTGTGACGTCCTTCCAAATGTGATACGGCAAGATACCAAAGGTGAGATTTTCAATAAACGGTGAGTATGGTTCAGGAAGGATAAAATTCACTTCATGCTCTCCAACTTGCTCTACGTTCACCCCATCAAAGTTGGTGCGCAGTGGACTTGCGAGTGATGGTTCTTGAATGCGCCCGACCGTAAAAACGACATCCGTTGCAGTGAGTGGCGTCTCATCGTGGAAGGTCACATTATTTTTCAAAATCACATTGTACGTGAGTCCGTCTTCAGAGACAGTTACTGACTCAGCAATATTTGGAATAAGAGCACCTTCTTCACCAAGTTTCATAAGTCCATCAAACATAAGCATGCTTATGTCTTTGTCAGTTCGGGTGACCGCAAGTACCGGATTCACAAAACGCGGTGTTCCGACAATACCTTCTGAAAAAGTTCCACCGCGTGCTGGAATACTCACCTGCGAATCGGTGCTGAGTGTTATAAAAAGCCACGTAATTGACGCAAAGAGCGCAAGAAGAGCGAGCTTAAGAAAAAAAGAGTCACTGACGGGGAGTGTGTGAAGGCGCATAAAGATCTTGTTGAGCACGTTCATTATTTCAAATGTTTAATTAGGGTTTTCCCCGTGTAGTCAGGAAAGTGAAGGAATTTTTAACAGGACAGTAAAAATGAATGACACAGGCAATACGCCAATGTATATTTCGCTTTATGTTATGTATTGCGTACTTGTCTAGATTCTCTAGATAACGAGTCCAAGAAATGCAGAAGCAACAAACAGGATTCCAAGAAATACTGATGCCTTGAATAAGAATAATTCTGCGCCACGTCGCTTGTGGTAAGTCGCACTAAAGTTGTCACCACCAAAAGCGCCACCGATGCTCGAACCGCGTTGCTGAAGCAATATCGCAGTTACGAGAAGTATGGAGAGAATTATTTGCACGTACGGAAGTATGGTGCGGACGGTTTCCATGTCGCGAGTGATGATACCACAGAGGTATAAAAATGCAAACATGAGACCCGAAATAGGTTTCTTTGACAGTATAAAATCATGTACGTATAATACCGTCGCATTATTAGTCTTTTAGGAGAAGATATTTGTATATGACTTCAAACAATGAGGGAGGTTCTACTATTCGACCACTTGCTGATCGAGTTGTGGTACGACGCCTAACTGAGGAGGAAATGGGCACGAAATCAGCGTCAGGTATCATCATTCCTGATACGGTGAGCAAGGAAAAACCAGAACAGGGCATTGTAATTGCGGTGGGTACCGGAAAGTGGAATGAAGATGGCGACAAAAGACTCGGTCTCGAAGTAAAGGTTGGGGACCGCATCGTGTTCTCCAAATATGGTTTCGATGAGGTTAAGGTTGCAGGAGAGGAGTACTACATTGTATCGGAGGCGAGTATCCTTGCTGTGATTAGCTAGATTTGTTCCAAAAACTTCAGATTAATTTGAATTATTAACAAGATTAAGTGTGGCAATAATTTAGACTTCCTTCGTCGCAACGAGGTTGAGAAATAACACATATTTATTTTTCAAAAGGTTCTCAATAGTTTGAGTATACGAAAACTGTCATAGAACCTGAACTGTCCCTGTAAGGGAGAGGGAAAGCACGTTGCGACGGCCAAGATTTTCTAAATTCAACCGAGTATTATCAAAGCGAGCATAAAACAAATTTAGAGACCGCGTTCGTCGTTTCAAAGCATTAGGAAAAGCATTGAAACGACGGCTAAGAATTTCTAAGTTTCGCTACGCTCACTAACAAATTCTAAGCATGAGCAAACAAATTCTATTTGGTGAAGATGTAAAGAAGCGACTTAAGAAAGGAGTTGATGCAGTCGCTGATGTGGTGAAAGTAACGATTGGTCCCCGCGGACGAAATGTCATTCTCGATAAGGGATACGGCGGTCCAATGATTACAAACGATGGAGTTTCAATTGCAAAAGAGATTACGCTCAAAGACAAATTTGAAAATATGGGAGCGGAAATTGTAAAGGAGGTTGCGAATAAGACGAACGAACTTGCTGGTGACGGAACGACAACTGCAACCATTCTCACGCAGGCACTTTTCACGGAAGGGCTCAAACAAACAACCATGGGTGTGAACCCGCTTTCGGTGCGTATGGGGATGGAGCACGCCGCAGAAGATGTAGTGAAGGCACTTCATGAAATGGCAAAGCAAATCAGTACGACTGAAGAAATTAAACAAGTTGCAACAATCTCAGCAGAAAATGCAGAGATAGGTGCAAAGATTGCTGAAACGATTGAGAAGGTTGGAAAAGACGGAGTTGTCACCGTAGAAGAATCACAATCATTTGGTATTGAAACGGAACTCACCGAAGGTCTCGAATTTGATAGAGGATACGTTTCTCCATACATGATTACGAACACCGAGCGTATGGAAGCTGAGTACAAGAATGCACAGATTCTTATTACCGACATGAAGATAAGTTCAGCGCAACAAATTCTTCCACTCCTTGAGAAAATTGCACAGACCGGAAAGAAGGAACTCGTCATCGTTGCAGATGATGTTGAGGGTGAGGCACTTGCAACATTTGTGGTCAACAAACTTCGTGGAGGGTTTTCAGTACTCGCGGTAAAGGCGCCAGGATACGGAGATAGAAAGAAAGATATTTTGGAAGACATTGCGATTACGACAGGAGGTCAGCTTATTTCAGCAGACATTGGACTCAAACTTGAAAATGCAGAATTGAGTCATCTCGGAAAAGCAGCGCGCGTGGTATCAACGAAAGACAATACGGTGATTGTGGGCGGTGAAGGAGAAAAAGTAACTATCGGAGCGCGTGTACTTGCACTTCGCGCACAGCTTGAGCAGACAGAATCAAAGTTTGATAAGGAAAAGATTGAGGAGCGTATTGCAAAACTTGCAGGCGGTGTTGCGGTTGTTCGCGTGGGTGCAGCAACCGAAACTGAAATGAAGTACCTCAAACTCAAAATTGAAGATGCGGTGAATGCAACAAAGGCGGCCATTGAAGAGGGAATCGTGCCTGGAGGTGGAACATCACTCGTCAAAGCCGCGCACCTTGTTGAAGGACGTGTAAACAAGGACCTTGGACGTGAGGAGCTTATCGGATATCGCATTGTACTCAAAGCACTCGAGGAACCTTTGAAGCAAATTGCAGAAAATGCAGGAAAGGATGATGGAGCGGTGATTGTACAGAAAGTTAAAGATGCTGGTGGAAATGCCGGATATGATGCATCAACAGGAACTATTCTCGACGATATGATAAAGGCAGGCATTATTGACCCTGTGAAAGTTGAGCGTGCTGCAGTACAACACGCAGTATCAGCTGCGGGGATTCTCCTTACGAGTGAAGCGGCAATTGCCGATGAACCAGAAGAGAATAAGCCAGCGATGCCTGATATGGGTGGAGGAATGGGCATGGGAGGATACTAAAACAAAATAACGTTGATAAAAGCCGGTCTGCTTCGCAGATCGGCTTTTAATTGCATACACGGGTGGTATACTATTCGTACTTATTAAGTAAGTCTTTTGTATGTCATTTTCGTATATTTTGATTGGTGTTGTCGTCGTACTAGCCTTTTGGGTAGTCTTCGCATACAACAATTTTGTAAAACTTGTTCAACGTACCAAAGAAGCATGGGCAGATATCGATGTCCAAATGAAGCGACGCTACGACCTTATTCCTAACCTTGTTGAAACAGTTAAAGGGTACGCTGCACATGAGCGGGGAACCTTTGATGCCGTTACTGAAGCGCGTGCAAAGGCAACACAGGTACACATTGATCCAACAAAGATTACTGTTGAACAAATAGCAGCTATGGAAGGTGCCGAAACCGCACTTACACAATCGCTCGGTAAACTTCTTGCGGTTGCAGAAGCGTATCCAGATTTGAAGGCAAACACGAATTTTCTTGCACTCCAGAGCGAACTTTCAGATACCGAAAACAAAATTCAAGCAGCACGTCGTTTCTACAACGGCAACGTGCGCGATTTGAAGATTGCACTTCAGTCATTTCCTTCAAATATTATTGGAAATATGTTTAATTTCAAGGAAGAACAATTCTTTGAACTTGGGGAAAATGATGTTGCACGCGAGGCGGTGAAGGTAAGTTTCTAGGTATGACAACCCCTCCCATTATCATTGCAGGCAAGCGGATAGGACGTCTGCGTGCAAGTTTTTTGCTGTTTAAAGAATCGTTTCGGTTCGTGTGGGCAGACAAAGAAATGCTCTGGGTACCTGTTCTTGCTACAATCTTCCAGCTCTTTCTCTTCGGTATACTCATTATCACGGTACTCATTCCTTCTGGCATACTTTCTACGGTTACAGAGGCAGAACCTACACAAAATTCACCTACTACGTATGTGTTCATTTTTGCTACCTATATCATCAGTGCATTTACACTTGCATACTCACAAGCAACCATAGCCCATATGGTGTACGTGCGGATGCACAATGGAAATCCGACCCTCTCTGAAGGTCTCAGAAAAGCAGGAAGTCACGTCTTCGCGCTCTTTGTGTGGGCTTGTATCACGAGCACGGTTGGTATGATTCTTCGCATAATTGCAGAGCGTTCACAAATTCTTATGCGTATTGTTATCGCTGTTCTCGGCGTTATGTGGTCAGTACTCACGTACTTTGTCGTTCCCTCAATGGTTATTGGCAATCGTTCTGCTTTTGAGGCGATTGGTCACTCAGGCGGTGTGTTCAGAAAAACATGGGGTGAAACTCTCGTGACGAGCATATCGCTCGGTCTCACATTTTTTGTGGCTATCATGGTACTCATTGTGGTGCTTGTGGGTGGTGTAGCAATTACCGGCGCGGACCCATCTGCCCTTATCATATACGGTGGCATTTTCATCATTGCAATCATTCTGATGGTTCTCCTCAGCTCAGTACTTGATAGTGTTCTTCGTACACTCCTTTACGTCTACGCAACAGAGTCGGCACTTCCACCAAACTTCAATCACGAATTACTCGAACAAATGCTTGTGCGAAAAGAAGAGAGCGGAGTGCCCGCTCCTCTTAGTAGCGGATCACAACAATAATAATTAATTATCATAACAATATAATTATGGAAAAAATTTACTATAACAAGCTCTGCCGCGATAAAGTCCCAGATATTATTCGTGCGAAAGGATTTGAGTGTGAGGTCCGCGAGACTGACCACGATGAGTATAAACGCGAAATTATTCGAAAGGTCTTTGAAGAGGCAAGTGGCGTTTCAAGTCATGATGGACGAGAACATCTTCTCAAGCAACTTGCAGACCTTGTCATTACACTTGATGCAGTCACCGAGGAATTTGGAGTTACGGATGAAGAACTCGACGCAGCTGTTGAAAAGAGCTATGAAGAAAAAGGTGGATACGAAGATAGGATTTATCTTTCGTGGTCATCGGACACAGAGTATAGCTCACATGACCAGGGGCACGGTTTTGACGACTAATAAACGCCACAAAAACTTCATCTACTGTGTTGCCTACACTACTCAAACATTCGTCATATATTAAATATGCCTCATGTTTTCGTAGCTAGGCGTCTTGTAGCTGAAAGTTTTTGTGGCGTTTATTCAAGTTGGAATGTAGTGAAAAGAATTTGTATGTCAACACATTTTAAATATTTCACACGAATTGTATCTCGAATTTCTTTCGCTTTATTATTCCTCCTACTTCCACATCTCTCTCATGCCGAACTCATAGAATCTTTTGATGTTGAGCTCACGCTGAATGAAGACAGTTCTCTCAATGTTACTGAAACCATCAAGTATGTATTTACGGGTGATAAGCACGGTATCTTTAGGTACATCCCTACAAGACATCCAGAGAAGTCTTCCACATGGTACAAAGAACATTATATCGACATTGAAGTTCAGGGTGTAACTATGGACGGGAATCCTGTTCCGTACGAAGCACAAGACGAATCGAGTCAGTTGTATCTGAAGATTGGTGACCCGGTAAACACTATTAATGGCAAGCATACCTACGTGATTGAATATGCGGTTACGGGTGCGGTCTCGTATCGGCCGGTCACTGAACTTTACTGGAACATTACGGGAAACGAGTGGGATGTTCCCATCAAGCAAGTGAGCGCAACATTATCGGGGTTACAGGGAATTTTTTCAGCAGAGCGTGCTTGTTATAAAGGCTCCATTGGGATTTCTGATTCATGTGGCAAGGTTGAAGCAGACTCAACCACGGGAACGGTGACGTTCAAGACAGGATTATTGAAGCCCCAAGAAGGGATGACGATTGCGCAAGGACTCAATCCTACAAAAGTTGAGAAAGTTGTCCTTGAAAAGAACAAAGCTATTATTCTCTGGATTGTTGGATTATGCATGTGGTTTGGAGGACTTACCTGGTTTGTGTATGGCTACAAAACTGCATACAAAACAGGGAACACGATTATTCCAGAATACGAACCATATCCCGGCGTGAAGCCGATGTATGCAGGGCTCCTCATGGATGGTCGTCTCGACCCGCGCGATATTACCGCATGCATTGTGTATCTTGCCGAACAGGGATATCTCAAAATAAAAAAGATTGAGAAGAAGGTAATGTTTTTCTTTGAGGTTGATGATTATGAGATTACCTTAGTGCGACCCGTTGATGAATCACTGAGTGCCTTTGAAAAAGATGTGCTTCTTTTGTTACTCGGTACTCCGCTTGAGGTGGGGGCACATATGGAGCTTGATAAATTGCGTACCCTCACCGCAGAAAGCGCTGCCCTAAAACAAAGGCGACTTGCTGAATTACGAAGTGACCTCGCTAAAGATTTGGAAGCATCGGGGTTCTTTAAAGCAACATTTAGTGCGACACAACTAGTCACTGGTATCGTCGGGGGAATTGCATTATTTATTTTTACTATCGGTCCGCTCCTTGAATCATTTCCTATGTTCGGAGGTCTTGAGATAGTGCTCTTTGTAAGCGGAATAATTGTTTTGGCTTCTTTGTATCGAAGAAGAACAAGAAAGGGCTATGAAGCACTCGATCATCTGCATGGCTTCAAAGATTTTTTAAATATTACGGACAAAGAGCGCTATGATTTTCATAACGCACCCGAAAAAAGTCCTGAACAATTTATGCAGTATCTCCCATACGCAATTGCTTTTGGTGTTGAGGAGAAATGGGCGGAGGTATTCAAAGATATTACGATTCCAAATCCAGGGTGGTATGACGGTGGAGGGGCAGGTTCGTTCTCTGCAATAAATCTTTCAACCAGCCTTGGCGCATTTTCTACAGCGTTTACTGCACCGTCTGGTGGTTCTGGTTCCGGTTCTGGAGGAGGTGGTTTTTCAGGAGGAGGTGGTGGGGGCGGAGGAGGAGGGAGCTGGTGACCCAAAAATACAGAGCGTAGCGTGAGAAGCGAATACATGGAGCTTCGCAAGACTTGTTGAGATTTTATGAGGTGACGAATAAAATCCAACAAGTGGACAGTTCCTGTAAGGAAAATATTTTTGGAGTCCGTGCTTAGATTTTGTTATTCATGCAATGAATTAGAAAATCTTAGCCGTCGATTCATGCGTTTAAGAGACGCCTTGAATCGACGCCGAGCTCTCTAATTCCGTAAACAGTATCTTGTGATACTGAAATCTTTGCTATAATTGATGTGCTTCATATAGATTAAGGCGGAACTCAAGAGTGGGGCGCTCGCAACGTGGCATAGGGAAAGCACGTTGCGACGGCCAACTTTTTCTAAATTCATTACATTCATTAAGAAAAACTAGGCATGGCTACCCTCTACACCCACCAAGGCGCAAACGTCAGAAAAACATGGATGCTCATGGGAGCTTTCTTTATTCTGGTGATTCTTATCGGCTATTTTGTGAGTTGGTATCTTGGTGACTCGAGTATTCTCTATCTCTTCGTTATTTTTGCGCTTTTCATGAATGTGGGAAGCTACTGGTTCTCAGACAAAATTGTGATTGGGATGACTGGTGCAAAACCAGTGACACGCGCTCTGTACCCCGACCTTTGGAACACTGTCGAAAACCTTTCAATCACCGCAGGGCTCCCAATGCCTAAGGTATACATTGTGAGCGACCCTGCACCAAACGCGTTTGCAACCGGACGTGATAAAGAACATGCAGTTGTTGCGGTAACAACGGGTCTTCTCCAGATACTCGAGCGAAACGAACTTGAAGGAGTAGTTGCCCATGAACTTTCACATATCGGAAATAAAGACATGCTCGTCATGACGGTGGCAGTAGTGCTTGCAGGATTTGTTGCTATTGTCGCTGACTTCTTTATGCGTTCACTCATGTGGGGTGGGGGAGATAGGAGAGACAAAAGCCCTATATTTCTCATTCTGGGAATCGTCGGTATTATCCTGGCACCGATTGCGGCGAAACTCATTCAGCTTGCAGTCTCACGAAAGCGTGAGTATCTTGCAGACGCTTCTGGCGCACTTCTTACGCGCTACCCAGAAGGGCTCGCCTCGGCCCTTGAAAAAATAAGTGGCTATGCGATGCCTATGCAGAAAGTAAGTCACGCAACCGCGCACCTTTTTATTGCAGACCCATTTGGAGGAGAAGGAAAGCGCAGTATGTCACAAAAGATTGGTGGACTCTTCCAGACACACCCACCTGCAAGCGAACGTATTCGCATTCTTCGCGAGATGGATGTTCGGTAGATTACCTAGAGAAACGGCCGGATTAATTCGGCCATTTACTTGTAAAAATAGCGATTATATGTTATAATACAAAACAGTTAGAATTTTGTTATTTTCAACAGAAATAGGAGGCCATAGTGCCCAAACGCAATCCGAGGATGTCCAAGCTCAAGACAAGAATAGTCCAGCTTGAACGGGAAAACGAAAAGCTACGTGCTCTCGCGCACGAGGACCCACTCACCAAGTTGCCAAACCGCCGTGCGTTCGAGGAGGCAAAAAAACACGAGCTTTCACACGCCCATCGGCATGGGATTCCAATGTGTTATGCCACATGTGACATCGACCGCTTCAAGTTGGTTAATGACTCATTTGGTCATAGTGTGGGTGATATTATCCTTGTGCGAATGGCGGAACTTCTGAAGCACCATTGTCGTGAAAGCGATTTTCTCGCACGGCTAGGTGGGGAGGAGTTCGGGATTCTTCTTCCGCACACCGACATCGCTGGAGCTCGCTTGTTCATCGAACGTCTCCGTGAAACCGTCGAGGCTGAACTCAAAGTGCATGTGGGTAGCAACACGGTACATTGTACGGCGAGCTTCGGGGTCGGTGAACTTCACCAGCACCAATCGATGGAAGACTTGGTTCACCAAGTCGACCTCGCGCTCTACCGTGCAAAGCATGCCGGTAGGAATAGAGTCATGATGGCCTGAGCGTAACTCCGCGCAATCGAGCCCGCCCGTTTCCCAAAACGGCGGGCTCATCTTTTTCTCTAGTTTTTTTCGTGGACTCTGCTATGCTGTGGGCCGGTTCTGTAAAGTCTGTAAAGGAGGTGAGATGGGAACGAGTGAATGGTTTGTGGAGTGTATGAATACCGCAGCCTACGAAAGTCTTGCACGGTTGCTTGCCAAACATAGAATCAGAGACGAAAATAAATACATCGGACTACTTGATCGAGAAGGAACACCACATGATGTTTGGATGGTTCCTTCAGACCTCATCACGCATCTTCGTGAAGCAAAGCGGGATCGGTCTGGAAACGAGCATTTCAAGTTCCGTTTCTGGGTTCGAAGTGGTCCGGACGCAACGCTGAGTAGCGCAGGGTTCATTGAACAGAAGCGGACGTCGGGGAAAGAGCAAACGGCGAAGAATGTCCTGAACGAGCTCATGGCTCGAAAGGCAAGATGGTGAGACAATGTGCCACTCACCAACAAGGAGGCAAAACATCGCCTCCTTTTTTGTTGTCGGTGCTATAATTTATCTATGGAAATACAAGAAGAACAGCTCACACGCATTGAACAAAAAATCGATGCAACATATGTTGCTGCAGAGAAAACACGAAAATACATTTTAACCATGCTCGTAGTTACACTCATCACTATCGCACTCCCACTTTTGGCTGCGGTCGTTATGGTCCCCATGCTCATGAGTTCTCTCGGAAGCGCATACGGTTTGTAATCGCGGTTACCGACACTCTGTTTCTAAGCGTATTTGCGTGCACGTTCGCTTTCCTCCACTTGTTCACCAATACCAAGTTCTATGCGAATGCGCTCAAGTTCCGCACGAACAAAACGGAGACACTCGGCATCTTTAATGGGTACAACTTTATCTATATGGAGTTTTGTCGATTGAACCTCGTCATCAATCCAAACGTATGCCGCCTCAGGCGATATGTTTCCTTGCTGTGCTTCTTTTAGGATAATGCTCCATACTTCAGGTTTTGAAAATCTTTTCTTTTTGTTATATCCCCGTTCGCCCGCGAGCGCCTGTTTGATGTCGGCAATATGGAGTAGTTCGGATACATCAACACTGATATGAAGTGTTCCGAGTGCAATAGGGTAGCGCGACGGTCTATTTTCATAATTGTGATGTGCTCCCGCAAGGTCGCCCTCGACGGTAAGACCAGCTTTTGTAAGAATTTCACGTGAATGGAGTTCATGGGTTTTGATAATATCCATAAGAGACAGATTTTCATCAAAACCGCGCATACGAAGTTCCGCACACTCTTCTGGTGTGAGTAGTACTCGTGCGGGAACGAAGTGTACCGAGCGCAGGTTGTGTTTTTGTAAATAAGTACTTAAGTCAAGCTCGTTTCTAAAGGTGAAATTTTCATCTCCCGCTTCCTTGAGTCGCTCTACAACAGCGGGATCGGGTGTGTCGATAACGAGTCCACGCAAAAGCATTTCCATTTCATCATTGTGTACTGAATTGTGCAGTACACAATTAGGAAGTTCAACTTTTCCAATATCATGAAGGAGACACGCGCGAAAAAATTCCTCGAGTGCGACACCCTCCTTTTGGATAAGTTCTGCAAGAACCACCTGTGAAGATAATCGCTTTTCGATTTTTTCGCGCGCAATTTTGTACGTCTCAGCACAATGGTCTGCGGTTTCTGGACTAAATAATTCAAGTATCGTAAATCGTTCAAAATCTTCATCAGTGAGTTCGGGTATTGTAGTGAAAACATCCTCGTACTTTTTCTTCACTCGTTCAATTTGTTCCTCAAGCAGATTTTCATTTTTTAATGTCTCAAGAATACGCTCAAAATCTCCTGCACCCGCAATTTCACGTGCGAGTTCCTCGGGAGAACGCTCTCTTGATGGTGGTGTTTCAAAGCTCATGTTGTATACAATGTGCTTGATTGTGGTGATTTTGTATCCTATTCATTATACAACTCTACTGTGCACTCGCCTCCATAAGGGGTGCAAAAGAATTTTTTTACTAGTCCGTCCAGAACACCTCGTGGGCTCTGTCCCCGAGGCTGAATGGACAAATGTATAGTGTGGCGGAGGCCACATCTTCTGCTAGAAAAACAACCTGGTGCCTGTCGACTAATTCCCGCCACCCCTGCTGCGGGGATAGTACGACAGGATTGTTTTACTAGTTCGTCGCATTCATCCCGAGGCTTTGTCCGAGGCTGAATGGACAAATGTATAGTGTGGCGGAGGCCACATCTTCTGCTAGAA